>JBASAZ010000018.1:0-11191 GCA_049650845.1 Ornithinimicrobium sp. | reverse complement strand
CCGCGTGACGGCTCATCAGCGCGATCTCCGAGGCCACGGCATACGGACCGCGGTCGTGCACCACCGTCCACCTGGGGCCCGGCCGCTGCATCGGATCGACGACCCGCAGCAGGATGTGCTCGGCGGCCAGGCCCGCGAAGAAGGGCACGCTCTGGCGCCCGGTGGTCACAAAGGGTCGATGACCGAGCCGGTCGACCACCGTCGCGGCGGCGCCGAGGTCGGACACCCAATGCCAGGACGCGGCATCGGGGTGGTCGGCCCAGCCGGGACGAAGCAGACGCAGCACCTCGACCCCGTCCACGGCGTCAGCAGCCGTGAGCGCGTTCGCCGACATCCGCGCCGCGAACGGGTGGGTGGCGTCGATCAGGTGGGTGATGTGCTGTTGGCGCAGATAGGTTGCAAGACCGTCGGCCCCTCCGAAACCACCGATCCGCACCCGGCCCACCGGCAGTCGGGGCGCACCGACGCGACCGGCCAACGACGACTCGACGTCGAACCCCTCGGCGACCAGGGCCTGGGCCAGGTCGCGGGCCTCGGCCGTGCCCCCGAGCACGAGAACATGGTGGGTCTGGTCGCGCACCGGGCCACCCTACGACGCGTATGCTGCCAGCGCGCCACGCGCAGACCGAGGAACGGAGGCCGGGTGTGAACGACGATCACCAGCACGCACGGGCAGGCGGGGCGTTGCTCGTGGTCGGGGGCAACAGCGGGGCGGGCAAGTCGACGGTGACCGCCGGCCTGTGCCGCGCGTGGGCCCGCAACGGTCGCGACGTGGTGCCCTTCAAGGCCCAGAACATGTCGAACCACTCGGCCGTGACCCCCGACGGCGGTGAGATCGGACGGGCCCAAGCCATGCAGGCCCTGGCCGCACGTCTCGACACCGACCGGCGGATGAACCCCATCCTGCTCAAACCCACCCGGGCGGCCACGAGTCACGTGGTCGTCCTCGGCGACGAAGTGGGCACGACGGATGCGCGCGGCTATGCCCAGACCGCGCAGGGACTGAAACCGGTGGTGCTCGAGGCGCTGAACGGGCTGCGCCGCGACCACGCCTGGTTGGTCGCCGAAGGGGCTGGCGGCGCCGCCGAGATCAACCTGTTCGACCGCGACCTGGTCAACCTCCCGCTGGCCGCAGCGGCCGGCATACCGGCGCTGTTGGTCGTCGACATCGACCGCGGGGGCGCCTTCGCGACCGCTCACGGCACCATCGACCTGCTCCCGGAACACCTGCGGCGCCAGGTCGGGGGCATCGTGTTCAACCAGTTCCGCGGCGACCCTTCGCTGCTGGACAGCGGCATCGCCGCCCTGCAGCGGCGCACGGCAGTCCCCGTCCTCGGGGTGTTGCCGCACCTGGGGGATCATCCGATGCTCGGCGTCGAAGACTCTCTCGACGTCGGTCACTCGCCGCAGCGGCGCGGCGACGCGGCCCGCCCGGTGCGGGTGGCGGTGATCCGGCTGCCACACCTGTCGAACCCCTCCGACTTCGACCCGTTGGTGATGGAGCCCGACGTCGACCTGCGCTGGGCCACCCAGCCGGGCGATCTGGCGGACGCCGATCTGGTGATCCTGCCGGGCAGCCGGGCCACCGTTGCCGACCTGCAGTGGGTGCGCGACCGGGGCCTCGACGACGCCCTGCGACACAGTGGCGCCCGGGTCCTGGGGCTCTGTGCCGGCTATCAAATGCTCGGCCGGCGCATCCACGACGACGTCGAGTCGCGGGTCGGCACCGTGGACGGGCTGGGCCTGCTCGACGTGGAGACCACCTTCGAGTCACCCAAGGTGGTCTCACGGGCCGCCGGACACGCAGCGGGGACCCCGGTGGCGGGGTATCAGATCCGCTGGGGCCGTCCTCGTGGGGCCGCGCAGCCGTGGCTGGAACTGGACGATGGCCCCGAAGGCGCCCGCGACGCCAGCGGCGACGTGTGCGGCACGAGCCTGCACGGGGTGCTGGACGGTGACGACTTCCGGTGCGGGTTACTGGCCGACGTGGCCGCTGCCCGCGGACGCTCGTTCACACCTGCGTCCGTGTCCTATGCCGCGGCGCTGGAGGACCATCTGGAGCACCTGGCGGACTGGGTCGAGCGCTACGTCGACATCGACGCGCTCGACGCGCTCGCGGCCACCGCCGCCGCGCCCGGAGCCGGACCCGGATGGACGTGAGTCCGTTCCTCGCGGCGCCCCGAGCCCGGTGCAACCGCGCGATGTCCCTCAGCCGACGAGCTGCGCGCCCTCCGGGTGCTCTGTTGATCGGGGAGAGCGGGTGGACGTCGCTGCGTCGAGGGCCCGGTCCAGGTCGGTGATCAGGTCGCGCGCGTCCTCCAACCCGACCGCGAGGCGCAACAACGACTCGGAGGGGCGAGCAGAGCCCTCCAGCGGGCGGTGCGTCAACGACGCAGGGTGCTGGATCAGGGTGTCGACCCCGCCCAGCGACACGGCGTGACCGATCACCGAGCACGACTGGGCGAGCACGGCGGCCTGCTCAAAGGTCGCGACCTCAAAGGCCAAGACGGCCCCCGGCCCTGACATCTGGCTGCCGATCAGCCCGCGTGGGTCGCTGTCGGCCATCCCCGGGTAGTGCACCCGGTGCACCGCAGGATGGGTGCTCAGCCACGTGGCGATGATCTGGGCCGTCGCTTGCTGGGCCCACACCCGCACCGGCAGTGTCTGCAGCCCGCGATGGGCCTGATACGCGGCCATCGGGTGCAGAATCCCGCCGGTCAACGCCCGGACGCTGCGAATCCGCGCGGCCCACTCCTCGTCGGTGGCGATGATCCCGGCCAGCAGGTCGCCGTGCCCACCGATGAACTTCGTCGCCGAGTGCAGCACGATCCGCGCTCCGTGGGCGATCGGTTGCTGCAGCACCGGGGTCGCAAACGTGTTGTCGACCAGCACGGGCACATCCGCGGCCTGCTCGACCACGGCGGCGATGTCCACCAGGTCCAGCGACGGGTTGGCGGGCGTCTCGATGATCACCAGCCCGGTCTGCTCGGTGAGCGCCGCGGCGACCTCGTCAGCCGCGGCATACGTCACGGTGGTCCCGAGCAGTCCGGTGGCCAGGATGTGGTCGCTGCCGCCGTAGAGCGGGCGCACCGCCACGACGTGCGGTGTGCCGGCCGCCACGGTGGCCAGCAGCGTAGCGGACAACGCGGCCATGCCGGAGGCGAAGGCGACCCCCTGCTGGGCGCCTTCGAGGTCGGCCAGGGCCTGCTCGAAGCGTGCGACCGTGGGGTTCCACAGTCGCTGATAGATCGCGCTTTGACCCGGCTGCAACGAGCCGCCCGTGGCCAGATGTTCGTATGCCGCGCCACCGGCCTCCAGGTCGGCCACCGGGCTGGTGCTGGACAGGTCGATCGGGGGCACGTGTGCGCCCAGGCCGGCGAGGTCTTCGCGCGCTCCGTGCACCGCCCTGGTGGCAAATGAAGATTGGCGAGTATCCATGCCTCTATGGTGCGGATAATGCGATCGAGATGCAACTGAACACAGAATCTGCGGTATACGTCGCGGAAAGACGCAGATGACCTCAACGGGCGGGTCCGGCTCTCTCGCGGGAACCAACGCAGATTCTTCGGTGGTGGGGCTATACGCTGAGCGACATGGCCAAACACGCACCCCGGGCCGAACCCCAACCCCTCGACGCGACCGACCGCAAGCTGGTGCAGCTGCTCGAAGCCGACGGCCGGGCCTCCAACGCGACCTTGGCCCGCGAGGCAGGGGTCGCCGAGTCCACCGCGTTGATGCGGGTCCGCGGGTTGCGCGAGCGCGGGGTCATCCGGGGGATCCACGCCGACATCGACCCCCACGCGGTCGGTCGCCCGGTCGAGGCGATGATCGCGGTGCGTTTCGGGGGACACCGACGCAGTCACTTCGAGCAGTTCCGCGACGAGGTGCCGACCCTGCCCGGGGTGCGAGCGGCATACCACGTCTCCGGCGCCAACGACTATGTCGTGCTGGTGGCAGCCGAGTCCGCGGATGCGCTGCGGGACTTCGTGCTCGACCACCTCACCAGCCGTCCCGGCGTGCTGCACGCCGAGAGCTCACTGATCTTCGAGTCGTTGCGTGGCCAGGGCACGTTGACGTCGTGAGCCAGCTGGATGCGGATCTCGGTCACCGCGGCGCGCAGAACGAACCCTCGATCGAAGACATCGCCATGGTCATGGCAGCGCGCAAGACTCTGTCGCGCTTCTTGATGGCCTATCGCGGGGCCCTCGAAGAGATGCTGACGAAGATCAAGATTCTCAAAGACGAGTTCGAGATGATGCACGACTACTCCCCGATCGAACACGTGAGCTCGAGGATGAAATCCCCGGAGAGCATCATGGCCAAAGCGGATCTGCGTGGTTTGGTCCGCGAGCCGAGCGTGATCCGCGAGAACATCTTCGACATCGCCGGCATCCGGATCACGTGCTCGTTCATCTCCGACATCTACACCCTGGCCGACATGCTGACCAACCAGAAGGACGTCGAGGTTCTCCAGGTCAAGGACTACGTGGCGAACCCCAAGCCCAACGGCTACAAGAGCCTGCACCTCATCCTCAGCGTGCCCGTCTTCCTGTCCGACCGGGTCGAAGAGGTCCCTGTCGAGCTGCAGATTCGCACCGTCGCGATGGACTTCTGGGCGAGCCTGGAACACAAGATCTACTACAAGTTCGACCGCGATGTGCCCGCCCACATCATGGCCGAGCTCCAGCAGGCTGCCGAGGTCGCCAACAACCTTGACCAGAAGATGGAGAGCCTGCGATCCGAGGTGTCCTCCCAGGGGGCTTGACCCTCACGCCGCGTGAGCGCTCATCGTGGTGTCCATGATCGAAACGCGAGGTATGCAGATGCTGACCGTGGGTCAGGTGGCCGCCGAGTTCGGCGTCACCGTCCGAACGTTGCATCACTACGACGAGATCGGGTTGTTGGAGCCGTCGCAGCGCAACGACGCCGGCTACCGGCTCTACACCGAGCACGACCTGACGAGGTTGGGCCAGATCGTGGCCTATCGACGACTGGGCTTGCGTCTGGACGCCGTGGCACAGGTGCTGGCTACGGACGCCGACGTGCTCAGCCATCTGCAACGCCAACGCGAGGCGGTCAGTCAGCAGCTCCACGAGCTGGAGTCGCTGGCCCATGCATTGGATCGAGCCATGGAGGCGGAAGTGAACGGATATCAGATCAGCAGAGACGAACAACGGGAGATCTTCGGTGAGGCCTTCAGCGATGAGTATGCCGACGAAGCCAAGGAACGCTGGGGTGAGACCCAAGCGTGGGCGCAGTCGCGTCAGCGGACGAAGGGCTACACCAAGGAGCAGTGGCAACAGGTCAAGACCGAGACCGACGAGATCAACGACGCCTTCACCGCCTTGATGACCGCCGGTGAGCCGGCGCAGGGATCGGCGGCGATGGACGTGGCCGAGCGCGCGCGGATACAGATCGATCAGTGGTTCTACGACTGCCCACCGCAGATGCACGACAACCTGGCCGAGATGTATCTCAGCGACCCGCGGTTCACCGCGACGTATGAGGACCACGCAGCGGGTCTGGCACAGTTCGTGCACGACGCGATCAAGGCCAACGGAAACCGGCACCGCGGCTGACTTCGCCGCTGATGTTGCGGCTCAGCGATGACGGTGGCTTCGCCTACGCTGGCTCTCATGCCCCTGACGACGAGCCCATCGCGTCAGGGGCATGAGTATGCCGGGCTGTTCGTCGCGTTCGAAGGGGGGGACGGCGCGGGCAAGTCCACGCAGATCCGGTTGCTCAGTGAGGCGCTGGAGCCCCGAGGTGGCGACGTCGTGCTGACGCGCGAGCCCGGCGGGACCGACGTGGGCTCAGCGATCCGCGCCGTCGTGCTGCACGGAGAGCACGTCGATGCCCGCGCCGAAGCGTTGCTCTTTGCCGCCGACCGCGCCCATCACGTGGCCAGCGTCGTTCGCCCAGCCCTGGAGCGGGGCGCCGTGGTGCTCTGTGACCGTTACCTGGACTCCTCGATCGCCTACCAGGGAGTCGCCCGAGAGATGGACCCCGAGGAAGTTCGCGACCTGTCGATGTGGGCGACCCGGAACCTGCTGCCCGATCTGACGGTGCTGCTGGACGTGACCTCGCAGCAGGGCCGGGAGCGTCGGGGCTCGGTGCACGATCGGGTGGAGTCCGAGACGGATGCCTTCCACGACCGCGTGCGCCAGGGGTTCTTGGCGCTCGCGGCGCGCAGCCCCGAGCGCTACCTGGTGCTCGATGCGGCGCGCACCGAAGCGCACCTGCACACCGCGATTGCAGCCCGGGTGGAGGCGCTGCTGTCGCCCAACGGGCAGCAGCACGCGGCCACCACGCCCACGGGTCCACCGCCGTCCACCGGTTCGCCGGCATGAGCGTCTTCGACCAGCTCGTCGGCCAGGATCGCGTCGTCTCGGTGCTCAAGGCCGCGGCCGCCGACCCGGCGGCGATGACGCATTCGTGGTTGTTGACCGGGCCGCCCGGCTCAGGGCGCTCCATTGCCGCGCGAGCCTTCGCCGCCGCATTGCAGTGCGACAACACGGCCAACCCCGGGTGCGGGGTGTGCCCGTCGTGCCACACCACGATGGTGGGCAGCCACCCGGACGTCACCCTCGTGGCCACCAACGAGACCTTCATCCGGGTCGAGCAGGCGCGCGCACTGGCCCTGGCGGCCGCATCGCAACCGGTCTCGGGTCGGTGGCGGGTGTTCGTCATCGAGGATGCGGACCGGCTCAACGAGCAAGCGGCCGACGCCCTGCTGAAGACGCTGGAGGAGCCGCCGCCGCGGACCGTCTGGGTGCTGTGTGCACCGACGTTGGATGACCTGATCGTCACGGTGCGCAGCCGATGTCGCCACCTGCGGCTGGGCACCCCACCGGTGGCAGCGGTGGCCGAGCTGCTGATCCGACGAGACGGCATCGACCCTTCGATGGCCCACTACGCCGCCCGGGCCGCGCAGAGTCACGTCGGGGTGGCCAAGCGCCTGGCCACCGACGAAGCGGCGCGCGCTCGCCGCCGCCGATTCGTCGGCATACCGGTCACGTTGTCCAGCCTGGGGGCGGCCCTGGAGGCGGCGCGCACGATCGTCGACGAGGCGGCTGCGACCGCGGAGGCTGTCTCTGGAGACGACGCCGCGCAGGCGCGCACGGAGTTGCTGCGACAGCTGGGGGCCGATCCCAGCGCGCGGACCCAACCACCGGCTGTCCGCGCGCACCTGAAGCAACTGGACGATGACCAGAAGCGCCAGTCACGTCGGCGACAACACGACTCCATCGATGCGGCGCTGACCGATCTGTCCTCGGTCTATCGCGACGCGTTGGTGCTCGGCACCGGTGCGTCCATCGAGGCGATCAACGCCAGCGAGCTCGAACTGGTGCGGGCCGTGGCGCGGGCGATGCGACCAGAAGAGCTGCTCGGGGCGCTGGAGTCGATCAATCTGGCCCGGGCCAGGCTGACCGCCAACGGCGCGCCCCTGCTGGTGATCGAGGCCATGATGATTGCTTTGACATTGCCGCGTGCTCCAATGGGCGCTCAAGCATGACTCGAGGGAAGGACGGCGCGGTGCGCGGGAGTGGGCTTCGAAGGGGTCGTCGCCAGGCGACGAGGCACGGAGCGGCAGTGGCCACGCTGGCCGCGCTGTTGGTGGTCGCCGGTTGCGAGTCGTCGCCTTCGACCGAGACCCCCGATAGATCCGCTGGCGGCGGGGACGCCGCCGGGAGCACAGCCACGGGGGACGGTGCGCCGCAGACCGGCGAGGCGACGAGCGCTGGGGACGCTCCCGAGGGTCTGGGCGAGTTCTATGACCAACAGATCGACTGGAGTGAGTGCGAAGGCGGGGAGTGCGGGCGGTTGACCGTCCCGATCGACTACGCCGACCCGCAGGGCGGGTCCATCGAGCTGGCGCTCATCCGGGTCCCGGCCGCCACGCAGGGCGATCGTCAGGGCAGCCTGCTGGTCAACCCTGGCGGTCCGGGGGCCTCCGGGGTGGAATATGCGCGTCTGGGCAGCCTGATCGTCTCCCCCGCGGTGGCCGACCAGTACGACATCGTGGGTTTCGACCCGCGCGGGGTGGCTGAGTCGGCGCCCGTGATGTGCTTCGACGACGACCAAATGGACGAATGGCTCGGTGCTGACCCCAGCCCGGACACGCCAGCGGAGGAGAAAGCCAGCGAGGAGCTGGGTCAAGAGTTCGCCCAGGCCTGCGAAGAGGCCGCCCCCGAGTTGTTGGGCCACGTGTCCACGATCGAGGCGGCCCGGGACATGGACGTCCTGCGGGCGGTCCTGGGTGAGCCCGAGCTCGACTACCTCGGTGCTTCCTACGGCACGTTCCTCGGCGCGACCTATGCCGAGCTCTTCCCGGACAAGGTGGGCCGGCTGGTGCTCGACGGCGCGATCGCCCCGGAGCTGACCGGTCTGGAGCTGGGGTTGGGCCAAGCGGCTGGCTTCGAGCAAGCCACCCGTTCCTACGTGCAGGACTGCATCGACCAGGGGGAGTGCCCGCTGGGCGATGACGTGGACGCCGGGATGGAGCGGATCACGCAGTTCCTGAACGAGGTCGACCAGACCCCGCTGAAGGTCAGTGGCGATGCCGACACCCAGCTCACCGAGGGCTGGGCGCTGCTGGGCATCATCGTCGCGATGTATGACGAGGCCGCCTGGAGTGTGCTCACGCAGTCGTTGGAGCGCGCCTTCGACGGCGACGGGACGATGCTGCAGTTCCTGGCCAACCTGTACGCGGACCGCGACTCCGAGGGCAACTACACCGGCAACGGCAACCAAGCCATCTACGCAGTGAACTGTCTGGACCGGCCGATGGTCGACTCGGGTGAGAGCGACGAAGAGATTCTGGCGAAGTTCGAGGAGGCAGCGCCGACGTTCGGTCGCTACCTCGCCGGCGACGGTGCGTGTGAGTTCTGGCCCGAGCAGGCCAGTGAAACCCTGGACAACTACGACGCGGCCGGCTCGGCCCCGATCCTGGTCATCGGCACCACCGGAGACCCGGCCACGCCCTACGAGTGGGCCACAATGCTGGCCGACACGCTGGACAACGGTGTGCTGTTGTCCTACGACGGTGAGGGCCACACGGCATACGGACGGTCCAACAACTGCATCGATGACACCGTTGACGCCTACCTGTTGGAGGGGACGGTGCCGCAGGACGGCAAGGAGTGCTGAGGCGATTAGCCCGGCACGCCGCCCGTCAGATACCCTCTGCGAGCACCTTTGGTGCGCGCCGCCTTAGCTCAGTCGGCTAGAGCGATTCACTCGTAATGAATAGGTCACCGGTTCGACTCCGGTAGGCGGCTCCACGCGACGCCCTCGGTGCAGACCGGGGGCGTTTCCGCGTGCTGATCTGCTGTGCGCTCGTGTCTGCGGTGGTCGACCGTCCGCGGCCGGTCGACGGGCCATCCGTCTCAGAAGAACCTGTTGAGGTTGACAGTCCGGGGCTTGACGCCTGCATACTTGATCATATGATCAGACGAATGGGGATGCGATGACTGAGCTGCTCGGGGTCGACGGGTGCGCGGTGAGGTCGGTGCATCCGGACAAGGTCGAGCTGGTGTGGTCGCAGATGCCCGGCGACGACGATCTGGCTGAGGTGGCGAGGGTGTTCAAGATCCTGGGGGATCCCACGCGCACTCGCCTGCTCTACGCCTTGCTCGAAGCCGGCGAACTGTGCGTCTGCGATCTCGCGGCGGCGAGCGGGATCGGTGAGGCGACGGTGTCGCAGGCGTTGCGGCTGTTGCGGGCCTCGCAGGTCGTGGTGTCTCGACGGGAGGGGCGAAACGTGTTCTACCGCCTCTCCGACGGGCACGTGCGGATGTTGCTGGACCTCACCCGTGAGCACGTGGTTCACGATCCCGCTGGCTCACCCGCCGACCGCGCGGGGGGAGCCCGATGAGCGGGACGCACGGACACGCCGGGGGCCGGCACCGTTGGCGTTTGGTGGTGGCCTTCGTGCTGATCGCCGGGTTCTTCGTGGTCGAGCTGGTCGCAGGCCTGCTGGCCCAGTCCCTGGCGCTCCTTTCGGACGCCGGTCATATGGCGGCAGACGTGGTGACGCTGGGCGCCGCCCTGGTCGCGACCAAGGTGGCCACCCGCGAGGATCGGACCGGTCGTCGCACGTTCGGGTCCTATCGGGCGGAAGTATTCGCCTCCGGTTTCGCCGTGCTGGTGATGATCGGCATGTCGGTGTATATCGCGGTGGAGGCAGTGCAACGCCTCGGAGGCACCACGACCCCCGCCGTGGGCACCATGCTGCTTGTAGGCGGTCTGGGGCTGATCGTCAACGTAATCGCCCTGCTCATGTTGCGCGGTGGGGCCGCGGAGAGCATCAACGTCAAGGGCGCCTACTTGGAAGTGGTGGCCGACACCCTCGGTTCGCTCGGCGTGATCGCGGCAGCACTGCTGGTCCAGTGGACCGGCGACGGCTGGTGGGACACCGTGATCGCGTTGGCCATCGCCGTGTTCGTCTTCGTCCGGGCCGTGATCCTGGCCAGGGAGGTGCTCACCGTGCTGGGGCAGCATGCCCCCCGAGGCATCGACCCCGATGAGCTGGTGCGGGCCTTGGAGGAGGTGCCGGGGGTGGTGGAGGTGCACGACCTGCACGTATGGACGCTGACCTCGGGAATGGACGTGGCCACCGCTCACGTGGTGGCGGCCACGGACTCCCAAGACGTGTTGGCGCAGGCCGCTGAGGTGCTCCGGGTGCAGTTCAACGTCGCGCACGCCACCTTGCAGGTCGAAGACGAGGACGCGAGCCCGTGTCAGGGAGCAACGTGGTGAGCGGCCCTGCCTGATCCTGCTCACCTCCCCGTCACCACCCGGAGCCCCTCAGCGCCCCCGGCGGTTGATCGCCCGGCAGGTCCCCTCAGATGGCGAGCTGGGCGAGGGCGACCGCACCCACGAGGACGCAGACTTCGACGATGACATTGGCGGCGCCAAGGCAGTCGCCGGTGATCCCACCGAAGGCGCGCCGAAACCACAGGCCGGCGAGGGCCGTGACGATGACGGCGATGGGTGCGGCGACCAGCGCAACCGGCCACGCCAACACCGCCACCAACGCGAGTGCGCCAGCGGCCACGACGCTGGACTGCAGCAACCGGGGTCGGGTCACGCCCTGAGTGAGGACCTGGTTGGCCGACTCGGCGCCCGCATAGGGCAACCACGTCATCAGCAGCACGCTGCTCCACCGGGCCACCACGTGCGCAGCAAC
>JBASAZ010000017.1:0-5949 GCA_049650845.1 Ornithinimicrobium sp. | reverse complement strand
GCGCTGTGCGGTTGGCTGAGTTCCAGCTTTCTCGTCGACATCGGGAGCGGTTGGAGCAGCTTCGTCAGTCGGCACAGCAGACACTCGCGACGGTCCGCGGTCCCGTTCTGGTGGTTGACGACGAGGGCTGGGTGGCCCACCGCTGCGGCGTCGCGGTGGGTTCCCGGGTTGCGGCACCGCGGGCCGCCGTACCCCTGCACGTGCCGGGCCTCGGGTTGTGCGTACCGGAGCGACTCACCAACGGTTGGCTCGTGCGACCCAGACCCGCCGGAAATCTGATCACCGCACGGCTGGACCTCAGCGGCGAGCCCGTCCTGGACATCATGGCGGAGGACGACTCGTGGCGTACCCCACTGACGCGTCGGCATGCCCAGATCCTGCAGCTCCTCGCGGAGGCGGGGTGGCGAGGTCTCAGCGCTGCCCAGCTGAGCACGGCTCTCTACGGTGACTCGGCGCACGTGGTGACCGTGCGGGCGGAGGTTTCGCGGATGCGTCGAGTGCTCGGGGCGCTGGTGACCGCCAACCCCTATCGCCTGAGTGCTGAGGTGGATCTCACGGTGCGGATGGGGGATCTCCCCCATGTCTCTGCGGAGCGTCCTAGGCTTAACTCGACAGGGACACAGGCGAGCGGCTGAAGGTCCTTCGGTCGCCGGAGCAAGAATCCGAGGCGGAAGCCACATGGTCGAGTTCACGCGCGGTCGCATCGTTGCCAACGGCATCGAGTTCGAGTACCTGGAAGCGGGCGAAGGGCCGCTGGCCCTGTGCATGCACGGCTTCCCGGACAGTCCGTTCTCCTACCGGTATCTGTTGCCCGCGCTGGCCGAGGCCGGCTATCGGGCCGTCGCGCCGTTCATTCGAGGGTTCGCTCCGACGCAGCTGCCTCCGTTGCGACACCACGTTCATACCAGCGTGATGGTGGCCGACCAGATCGCTTTGACAGGCGCGCTCGGTGGTGGATCTGATGCGCTCCTCGTCGCGCACGACTGGGGTGCAGTGGGTGCATGGGGCGCCCTCAGCCGGGCTCCTCACCTGTGGGGTCGGGCCGTGATCATCAACATCCCACCCTTCGAGATCTTCGGAGAGAACCTGTCGACCTACTCGCAGATCAAGAAGAGCTTCTACTTCTGGTATTTCCAGATGCAGCGGGTGATCGAGGACCGCATCCGTCAAGACGACTTCGCCTTCATCCAAGACATCTGGGGCGACTGGTCCCCGGGCTACGACGCCAGCGAGGACATGGTCCACATCCGCGAGGCGTTATCCCAACCCGAGCATCTGCACGCCGCACTCGGCTACTACTGGGGCCAGTTCGACCCGGCCCGCTTCGGGTCCGCGGAGTGGGTCGCCGAACAGGCTGCTGCCTGGGGCGGTTCGGTCCCCCAACCAACGCTGTATCTTCACGGCACCACCGACGGATGCCACGGCGTCAGCCAGCAGCAGGCGGAGAGGGTTCCGGGGTACGCCGGTCCCGGTTCGGAGTCGGAGCTGATCGACGGAGTCGGTCACTTCATGCTCGTCGAACGGCCGGAGGAGATCAACGCCACGATCGTCGACTGGCTGAACCGCACACCGTGAGCGACGCCCCTCGCAGCGACACCCCCCGTCGAACAGCTTCTCTTCGCCGCGCTCGTGCTGGGAGCGACACCTCATGATCATCGGGGCTGGCCTGAAGATGCACCTAGGGCATCGGCAGACGATCGACTGGATCTCCGGTGTGGCGGATCTCGTCAACGGGCATGCCGGGGTGAGGTCCGGCGCGGTCGACCTCTTCGTGCTGCCGACGTTCCCGCTCCTGCGGCACGCCGTGCAGTCACTGACTCCGCTCGGAGTCCACGTGGGCGCACAGGACCTTTTCTGGGAGGACCGTGGCCCGTTCACCGGAGAGGTCAGTGGGACCGAGCTCAGGGAGATCGGGTGTTCCGTTGTCGAGGTAGGCCACGCCGAGCGCCGGCACCACCTCGGAGAGACTGAAGGCATGGTCTCGGCGAAGGTGGCTGCCGCGTTCCGCAACGGTCTGACTCCGGTCCTCTGCGTGGGCGAAAGCTCCCAGGTGGATCCTGGCGACGCGGCATCGGACTGCGTCCTGCGGCTGCACGCGGCTCTATCGCGCAGCCGTCGAGCGGGGCTGCTGGGACCCATGCTGGTGGCGTACGAGCCGGAGTGGGCGATCGGCGCAGCAGCGGCCGCAGGCGCGGATCATATTCGCACGGTCTGCGCTCAGCTGAAGACCGAACTCAGCCGGGACGCTGCGCTGCTCGGCAGTCGGGTGATCTACGGGGGTAGCGCAGGGGTCGGGCTTCTCGAACAGCTCGACGGTGCCGCCGACGGACTTTTCCTGGGGCGTTCATCGCACGATGTGACGACGCTGGAGTCGGTCCTGGATGAGGCGACAGCAGTCGCCAGCCAACCCTGACATACGAGGGTCGGCGCCAGACTCCCGCGCCGGACGGCGCGAACTGCCGGTGAACTCAGCGTCCTGATGCCTAAGGTACTGACATGACCAATCCCGAGCCCCGACCTGAAGAGGTCACTCTCGATTCGGGACCGCCGTGCAACGGGTTGGAAGTCCTCACTCCACGAGATGTGCCGTTGGGCGGGCCCCGCGCGATGACCGTTCGACGAACCCTGCCCCAGCGGCAAAGGTCATTGATCGGCGCATGGTGCTTCCTGGATCACTATGGTCCCGACGACGTGCGGACCACCGGTGGTATGCAGGTGCCTCCGCACCCGCACACGGGCCTTGCCACGGTCAGTTGGCTGTTCTCAGGGCTGGTCGAGCACCGCGACAGCGTCGGCACGCACGCAGTGGTCCGTCCAGGAGAGCTCAACTTGATGACCGCTGGGCGCGGCATCAGCCACTCCGAGCGCTCGACTCCGGACACAAGCTGGCTGCACGGCGTGCAGCTCTGGATGGCCCTTCCCGAGCAAGCGCGCTTCATCGAGCCTGGCTTCGATCACTACGTACCCCCAGCACTATCCGGAGAGGGGTGGCGGGCCCAAGTGTTCCTGGGCAGCCTGCTCGGTTCGACGTCGACGGTTCGGACACACAGCCCCGTGCTGGGGGCCGAGATACGCCTCGAGCCCAACAGTGTGCTCGCTCTCGATGTGGATCGACGTTTCGAGCACGGCATCCTGGTGGACTCCGGCGCGATCTTCATCGACGGGAAAAGGCTCGCCCCGAACCATCTCGGCTACCTGCCGACAGGCGCTTCGCAGATCACCATCACTACCGGGGACTCTTCGGGTCGACTCGTCCTCATCGGAGGCGAACCCCTCAAGGAACAGATCGTGATGTGGTGGAACTTTGTCGGCCGCAGCCACGACGACATCACGACGTACCGGCAGCGTTGGCAAGACGAGATCGCTCCCCACGACGACCGGAACGAAGCCCCAAAGCGTGTGTGGTATGGCCTGCCGGGTGGAGACCCAGAGGGACCACTGAGTGCCCCAGCGTTGCCGGGAGTCCAGCTCCGCCCGCGTCCCTCAACGGTGAGCAGGCGGTGACTCTGTGGACGATGCCCAACCTCCTGGCGAGCCTGGCCTTCAGCACGCCCGTTGCGGCTAGGCCCGCGAGCGAGTCTGCGCGCGATGGCGACGGACGAGGCTGAGTGGGTGTTGCACCGAGTCGTCCGACGAGTAAGGATCACGCCATGACGCGCGCGAATCGACTCTCCGACCTGGCGACCTGGATCGTCAGCGAGGGCTCGATCGCGGTCGAGGACGTGACGGAACGGTTCGGAGTGTCCGCATCGACGGCCCGTCGCGACCTGGACGCGCTGGCCGACCAGCAGTTCGTGCAGCGCACGCGCGGTGGGGCCCAGATCGCCAGCGGGTCCGGGGATCTGCCCTTGCGCTACACGGTGGTCCGACACGAGGCGCAGAAGCAGGCCATCGCCTCGGCTGCGGTGGCCCTCGTGCAGCCGGGCACCGTGGTGGGGTTCAACGGGGGCACGACCACGACCGCCGTGGCCCAACAGCTGGGAATCCGGATGGCGGCCGAACACCCTGAGCAGTCGGAAGTGCTGACCGTCGTCACCAACGCGGTCAACATTGCCGCAGAGCTCGTCGTCCGCCCACAGCTGCGCGTCGTGGTGACCGGAGGGGTGGCACGGCCCTGGTCCTATGAGCTCGTCGGCCCGTTGGCCGACGCGATCTTCCCTCAGATCGACATCACTACCCTCTTCCTGGGGGTCAATGCGCTCGATGTGGAACGCGGGCTGTTCACCCAGCACGACGGCGAGGCCGCGATCAACGCCGCGCTGGTCCGGGCGGCGCGGCGGGTCGTCGTGGTCGCGGACTCCACCAAGCTGGGCGCCCGTGCCTTCGCCAGAATCTGTGGGCTCGAGGGCGTGGACGAGCTCTTGACTGACGTGGGGGCCGACGCGTCGATGTGTGCCTCCCTGACCGCGGCCGGTGTAAAGGTCACGATGGTGTGATACTGCCATGCTTTTTATTGCGCTATTCTGACCCGAACAAGCATTAGCAGTCACTAGGAGTGAGTTCCGTGCCGCCAGTACTGTTCGCCGGGATTGACGTCGGCGGCACCCGCACCAAGGCGGTGCTGATGGTGGATGATCAGGTCGTCACAGAGGTCGTCCGGGACACTCCCCCGTGCCTGAGCAGCGGCTTCGGCACACACGTCGGTCAAGTGCTGGCCGAGCTCGGTGAGCGACCTACGGCCGTGGGGGTCGTCGTACCGGGCCTGGTCGATGACCGGTCCGGCCTGGCCGTATGGTCTGCGAACCTCGGCTGGCGAGACCTCGACGTGCCCGCTCAGGTGCGCTCTGCGGTGGGGATCCCGGCAGTCGCCGGGCATGACGTGCGGGCTGGTCTGTTGGGTGAGGTGACCTATGGTGCCGGGCGGGACTGCGAGAACGTGTTGTTCGTCCCCCTGGGCACCGGAGTGGCCTCGGCGCTGCTGTCCGCGGGAGCGGTCGTGGCCGGCTCACCGTGGACGGGCGAGATCGGCCACGTCCGGGCGGGCACGTCGCAGGCCGTATGCGGGTGCGGGGCTCGTGGGTGTCTGGAGGCGGTCATCGGTGCCCGCGCTCTGGCCAAGCGCTGGCAGGCGATGACCGGCCGCGAGGGCGAGGTTGTGGACCTGACCGAGGCTGTCGCTGCTGGCGACGCGGCCTCGGGCGAACTCTGGGCCGAAGCGGTGGCGGCCTTGGCGCAGACCCTGGCTCCTGCGGTCGCGGTGGCCGGGGTGGAACGCATCATCGTGGGAGGAGGACTGTCCAACGCCGGCGAGGTCCTGCTCGCTCCCCTGCGTCACGAGCTGGCCGAGCGTCTTCCGGGTCGAACGGTCGAGGTGGTCACCGCGAGTCTCGGCGACCGCGCCGCCGCGCTCGGTGCGGTCGAACTGGCCCGGGCCGCCTGGACGAAAGGCCTGTCGTGATCACCACCGTGACGGCCAACCCAGCTCGCGACCTGACCTATCGGGTGGCCAGGCTGCAGATCGGGCACAGCCACCGGGTGGACACCGTCGGCGCGCGTGCGGGCGGCAAGGGGATGAACTGTGCCGGTGTGCTGGCCTCGATGGGCCGAGCGCACCGCTCCCTGGCAGTCGTCGGCGAAGCCGATCGGCAGTGGTGGGAGCGGGACGCCGCCGAGCGCGGGATCCACGGGATGACGCTCACCGCTGCAGACCCGCACCGGGTGCGGCTCAGCACGGCAGTGATCCAGGCCGACCACGAGGTCACCGTGTTCAACGAGCAGGGGGTCGCCCCGCCGTCGCAGACGTGGCGAGACCTGGTGGAGGCGGCCCTGTCTGATGCAGGCCCAGGGGATGTCATCGCCCTGTGCGGCAGCCTGCCGCCTCTGGCCGAGGAGGCGGTGCTCGCCGAGGTGGTGCGCCGTGGCGGCGAGGCGGGCGTCCACGTGATGGTCGATGGTTCAGGGACCTGGTTGCGAACCGCGCTCAAGGCACGTCCGGCGGTGGTGACGGTG
>JBASAZ010000016.1:0-2358 GCA_049650845.1 Ornithinimicrobium sp. | reverse complement strand
GTCTCATGACCCTTTGACGTTAGGTAGTCGTAGGCAGATTTGGCGCGGTCGACAGGCTCACGCAAGATTACGACCATTTTGGCGCGGGGGGCTAAGCGCTGGATCTCCGGGATCGAGCGAGAGTAGTAGTACAAGGTTGACACTGAACCATCGCCAAGGGCGTCGTAGTGCGAAGGGTCCCGCGGATAGAGCGCCAAGTAGTCTTCGGTGCGGGCGGTGGCCACCCGATTGATAGAGGTGGAGTCGCCTGGCCCGGTGAAGGAGGGCGGATTCCCAGCCAACGCGAAGTAGTGAGGCTCCTTAGGTCGGGTAATGAACACTCGTGGGTCGGCTCGCAGTCCTTCTACCAGGGCGGTGGTGCCGCTACGCGCGGCTCCAATGACGAGGAACGTGGGCACTGCGGTCATGACCCCTCCGAGCGGTCGGTAACAGTGCGGTCGGTCACTGTGTTGTACACGCGTCGAAGTGCTTCCTGCACGCTTCCGGACGAACAGTACCGAAGTGCCCTCGTCCGTCCTGCTCGTCCGAGGCGCTGACCGAGCTGCGGGTCGTCCAGAAGGATTCGCGCGTGGTGCAGGAGTGCTTTCATGTCACCGAGGGGGACAACCACGCCAGCGGGGGCACTGCCTGAGACTCCTAGCAGCTCGGACACCCCGTCGAAGCGAGTCGCGACAACCGGGAGTCCCGTGGCCATGGCTTCGCCGGCGACCAATGAGACCGTTTCGTAGAGGGAGGGGATGACCATCAGGTCCGCCGCCCACAGCCAATCCCGAACGTTCGTGGACTCGCCGACATGAAAGACCTCGCGCCCCCATGCCTGACCTGCAAGACGCTGCAACTTGTCGTTCTTGCCGGGACCGACGAGATAGAGGTGAGCATTCGCGACCGGATCCTGTGCCCATGCCGTCACGAGTTGGTTCTGTCCCTTTTGGAGAGCGATTCTACCGAGCACCAAGATCACCGGCGCGGTGTCCAAGCCCAGGCGTTCACGCGCCTCGGCACGCTCGCGCGGGCTCGGGGGTCGCAGATGCTCACTGTCGACGGCTATGCCTACCGGCCACCCCGCCACATTCACTCCAGAGGCGCGACCGCGCTCCAACTCATCCTCACAGTTGGTCACGATGGCGTCGGTGCGACGAGCGGCCCAGCGCTCCCAAGCCCGCACGAACCACCGAGCACGCCCCCCGAATACCTCGAAGGCCCAGGCATGCGGCTGATAGATCAACGGCGTGGGGGCGGTCGATACTCCCGGTAGCCGTGTGATGAAGCCGGCGAAGAACGAATGTGCATGGACGACATCAGGAGCAAAGGCTCGAGTAACGCGATTGACCTCACACGCCGCTGTCACATATGGCCACGGGCGTCGCCGGTTAATGCTCCACAGGCCAGCCGTCGATCCGTCCGGAGGGACAAACTTGGAGGGAGCAAGAAAGTGAACTGAGTCACCGGCGTGCAGTTGCTGTCGGGCTATCTGGGCGACGAGCCGCGGGACGCCAGCGGCACTGGGTTCGAGGATATGAAGGATACGCACTGGTTCCTGGATCTTCCGCAGAGCTCAACTACCGTAGTTCTGACCGACTTGTAACAGACGGTGACGACGCGCTCCCCCGAACGCGAGTTGTCCGACCTCACGAAGTCGTATCAGTCGCTACTTTGTCGAGGCCTCTCGTGTCGCCGGCATGAGTTCGGGACGCATCTCTCGATCTCTGGGGGTTTCGAATTGCATCTTATCCTAAATGGGGTGTTCGGGGCCTGCGGGAGTGCTTGATGGGCTAATAGTGTGCTTGACTTCTCCAGATCGAAGGGTGCAAATGCGAATCGTTGCGGTACACCGATACTACTGGCCTGACCGCCCGCCGTATGCCTCGATCCTGCACAGGATCGCTTCCCGCTGGGTGGCTGACCAGCATGAGGTGACGGTGCTCTCGGCTCAACCCTCGTACGGGGCTGGCGGAGACAGGCAGCCGGGTCGACAGCGCGTGGACGGAGTCGAGGTCCGTAGGCTTCCAGCCCCTCGGCGCGGACAATCTGCGGCATTGGTCTCGATGGTCGCCTTCCCGGCCGTGGTGGGGGCACGGCTCGCGACTTTGCGTGGTGTTGATGTCGTCATGTGCTCGACCGTGCCGCCGGTGACCTTGGGCTTCGTTGTTTCGGCGCTGTGCCGTTTGCAGGGCCGACGGTTCATATATCACTGTATGGACCTGCACCCGGAGATCGGTGCACTCTCGGGAGAATTCGCGCATCCGCTGGTGTATCGGGCGCTGCGTGCCCTCGACACCGCGACCATGCGCCGTGCTGACGCCATCGTGGTGCTGTCGGCCGATATGAAGCAATCGGTGGTGCACAGGGACCCCGCGT
>JBASAZ010000015.1:0-4980 GCA_049650845.1 Ornithinimicrobium sp. | reverse complement strand
CGTACGTCCCAGAAGCCGAACCGTCACCGGTCAGCGATCCCCAATCGGTGAAAGGCAACCGTCTCGTCTGCGGACTGGACGGTGCCGGCGCGGCCACGCAGGGCGCTCCCGTTGCGGACTGGATGGCGAGCGGCGTGCTACCGAGTGACAGCACAAATCCAGTCGACACTGTGGAGAAAGGCAGGCCGTGGAGGTTGCAGAAGAGAGAAGCACCGAAGTCCGAGGTCGGCCCCGAAAGGCCGCCTCAAACGTCCGAGATACCCCCGATCGTCACCACCTGCCGTGGGTAGGAACACCATCTGGCGAGGTCCGGTCAGGCCCGGGCGGCGCTGCTTCGCAACTGGGTCGCGTCCCGGGGTCGGGCCGAGATCGTGGCGTTCGCCGATCACGAGGGGGTGATGCCGTCGCCATTGACCAGCCGCGCCGGCAGTCTGACAATGACGGCATGGACACCTTGAATAACCGGCTCGGCACGGCCGCGGAGCAGCTCCATTTCAACGGCGCAGTCCGGGTGGACGATGCCGGCACCGTGATCGAACTGGCCTTCGGGCTGGCCGACCGGGCCCACGGCTTGGTAAACACCCCGCAGACCCAGTTCGGCCTGGCGAGCGGATCGAAGGCCTTCACCGCCCTGGCCGTGTTGTCGCTGGTCGCCGAGAGAACGATGGGCCTCGATGACCCCGTCCGGCGCTGGTTGGGCGGCGACCTGACCCGGGTGGACGACCACGTCACAGTCCGGCACCTGCTCAGCCATACCTCAGGCGTCGGCGAGTACCTGGACGACGACGCCGACCCTAACGAGTACCTGATGCCTGGCAGCATGCACACCTATACGTCTCCGGAGGACCTGATGCCGCTGCTTGACGTACCGATGCTGGGCACACCCGGCGAAGGCTTCGCCTACAGCAACGCGGGTTTCGTGCTGCTCGGCCTGGTCGCGCAGCGGGCCTCCGGAGTGCGCTATCAGGATCTGGTCCGGCAGCGGGTCATCGAGCCGGCGGGACTCACTCACACCGACTTCCTCCGCTCCGACGAACTGCCGGGCACGGCAGCGATCGGCTACCTCTACCCCGACGGTGCCCGCACCAACGTGTTCCACCTGCCGATCGAAGGCAGTGCCGACGGTGGCGCCTACTCCACCGTGGCCGATCTGCGCGATTTCTGGACGGCGCTGGCCGCCGGACGGATCGTGTCCCCGGCGCTGGTCGAGCAGATGACCACCCTGGGTCCGGACCACGACGCGGACGACCCCTACGGCCTCGGCATCTGGCTTCCGAAGCCCGGGGTCTGGCAGTTGGTCGGTGCCGACGCGGGCGTGTCGATGGTCAGCGAGCACCACCCGGGCCGCGACCTGACCATGACCGTGCTGGCCAACGACTCCGAAGGGGCCTGGCCGCTGTGGAAGGCCTTGCGCGACGCAACCGGCACCAGCCACCCGGACTGAACCCTGCCACCCATTTCGAGGGCCTCGCCGACGACGGACAGCTCTCGCTGGACGACCCGAAAACGGCAGCAGCCACCGTCAACTGGTTGGTCACCGCTGACCGCTCCATTGGACCATGATGCTCGGCGACGACGTCCCCCCGAACCCCAGGCACCGCCGCGAGATCTCCGTTGAGGCCACGCGTGTGTTCCTGGCTGCGCATGCCGACCTACGGCGCTGGACTAACCGATACTTCAGCGTCCGGGATCAGTGGTCCAGCCAGTAGGTGTGTGCTCCTTAATGAACGCTGACGCATGCTGCCGACGCCACGTCGTGCTGCCAACCGCGCTCGGGCCTCCACTGAGACAATCACAACACGTCCTGCACCTTGCCGCTCACGGATCCGCTTGCGGGGCGGAGTGGACCAGGCGTCGAGCGCAAGGCGGGCCCGCGGTGTGACGCGGGTTCGGTGCGAGCGGATCGCGGAAGAACAGGATGTTCGGTCGGGTGCGTCTGTGCCGCCACGGAGGTGAGGTGTCTCGCCTGATCTCAGGGGCCGTCGCCAGGGGACGCAGGTTGCAGTATGGCTGTACCGGCGCCGATCACAATCTGCTGGTCAGGGCACACCGGCCCGGGCACTACCACCTGCGAGCCGGATGCGAACTCTACGGATACGTCACCTGGCGTGCATCCATAGTCGAGGATGGCGGCTCCGCCGTCAGCCTCGACAATGAGGTCGTTGTCTCCGGTCAAGACGGTAACGTCGCTGGGTCCGTCATTGACGATATTGAGGTTGCCACGGTGACTGCATCCCGTCAGGGTGGCGGCTAGGAAAGCGCTGATGAGCCTGCCTAACCCGACCCTCGTCGCACGGTTAACCCCCTTCACCTCCTCTTCGGTCGACTGGTTCCTCTGATACTAGGCGCAGCACATGCCCCATGGCTTCAGCATCGAATCCCCTGCGGAGCGATAGCCACGGTCTTGATCGGTCCATTGTTGAGATACGACTAGCTCGGTTGGAGGGTTTCTGCGAACTCCGAATGAAGTTCCATGGGCGGTCGGGTCGTGTGGGAGCCACCGTGACGGATGTGGAGCGAACCTTCGGCGTCATTGCATTCCAGACTGCGATGCTCGCAGTTACCTCCTGCGCTTCAGAGCGCGATGTCCTTGTCCGATTCTGTATCCGAGGGCCCCGCTCAGGAACAGCGAGCCGATGACTGCCATCGTCAGTCCCCAGATCTGCCCACGGGTCAGCATGACGGGGTAAGGATTCGACGAGTCGGCCAATGGTTGGTAAGCGAACCACCCGAACGAGCTGGGCCCTTGCACGAATAACGTAGCAACTCCAGCAACAACAAGAACGACACCAGCAACCGCAATCGCTACATTCCCACGCGTTCTCCTACTCGCCACTGGTGCATCGTATGGCGCTCGGGGCGGGTCCGTCGTTCGTGACCTGCGCGACCTTCGGGTTTGAAGCGCCAGCCATCCGATGTCCACGCCGGTTGCACGGTTGGCGAAAGGTGTGTGGTTCTCGGTGCCGGCTGCGAACGGTCACCGACACATGTCTGGACCGATCCTCACCGGTGCAGTGTCAAAAGGGATCGTCCACAGCGAAACAGCGGCAGCGCGGATGCGGACCACGGCTGTCCATCGCCTTGCAGGTGGGGTCGACACCGTGGCCCGGAGCGACTTCGACGATGGGCCGCGGGCGCGTCCACGTCAAGCCCCTACTCCCAGCGAAAGAACCGCGTGGCGGCGGTGCCGAGCAGAGCCGTCCATGCGGCCATGACAACGAGGTCCTTGGGGTCGGGCCAGCCGCCCGATGTCGCCGCATCAAGAGCAAGCGCCCCGGCACCCAGCGGCGTCAATGCCACGATGTCGCCGAGCAGCCCGGACATCAACGCGACCGGCAACCACACGCCGGCAGTGAACATCAGGGGGAAGAGCAGCACCGTGCCGATCGTCGTTGCGAACTTGGCCGTCCGGGCAAGGCCCGCGATGAGCCCGCCAATGCTCAGGCATGTCGCGAGCATCAACAAAAGCACGAAGAGGAAGCCGATCATGTTCCGTGGCAGAGCGAGGCCGTACGCGAGCCGACCGAGCAGGACCGCGAGCCCGCCCCCGACGATCGCCGCGACGCCGTGTATGCCGTACTGGGCGATAAGCAGGTCTCTTGGCTTCGCCGGTGTCGTTGCGATCCGCCTCAGGATTTGCTGCTCGCGATAGGCCGCCAGGACCACGGGCATCGCCGTGAGGGACGCCATGAGCATGGCGAGCAGGACGACAACGTTCACGTAGAGCCCGAGGAAGCTCTGGTCGAGGCGGTCGATCGGCTCACGCACGGCCGGGACCAACCCGAGGATCACGACCAGCGCAGACGGGAATGCCACGATCCAGAAGATGGACCCTGGCTCCCGCGTGAAGAGCCTCAGTTCGGCGCGCAGCACGGCCCGTGTGGGCGATGCCATCAGTCGGCCTCCTCGTTTTCGCTTGTGAGGTCCAAAAACGCATCGTCGAGTGTTGAGTCGACGACCCGCAACCGGTCCGGCCGAATACCCTGCGCACTCAGCCGGGCTAGCACCTCAAGCACAGCCTCGTCCTTCAGGCTAAGCTCCATCCGCCCGTCCTCGCGCAGGCGAGCGCTAGTCACACCCTGCACCCCGTCAAGCACTGACGCGGCCAAGGGCGCGGAGGGCGCGAAACTCATCAGCGTCGGCGCTCCAGTCCGGCCGATGACTCCCTCGGGCGTGTCCAGTGCCCTGATTCTGCCGCGGTCAATGAGCGCGACGCGGTCACACAGATGACGGGCCTCCTCCATGAAGTGGGTGACCAGGACGATCGTGGCACCGCCCTGGCGAGCCTCCTCGACCACCTGCCACACGGCACGCCGGGCCCGCGGGTCAAGACCCGTGCTGAGCTCGTCGAGCAACGCGATGCGGGGGCGCCCTACCAGTGCGAGCGCAATGGCGAGACGTTGTTGCTGGCCACCCGACAGGTCGGCATGGCGGGTGTCCAGCTTGGAGCCAAGACCAAGACGCTCAGCCAGTGCGACGCCGTCGACGGGGTCGTCATAGAACGACGATTCCAGCTCGATCGCCTCGCGCGCGGTGAGTTTGGCCTGCACACCGGCCTGCTGGAGCTGGACGCCGACGAACTTCGTGACCCCGCTCCGGTCGGCGGCGGGATCGAGCCCAGCGACGCGAACCGTCCCCGCATCCGGCTTCCGCAGCCCCGCGATGCACTCGACCGTGGTCGTCTTGCCCGACCCGTTGGGGCCAAGGATGCCGAGGATCTCTCCGTCGCCAACGTCGAGGTCCAGTTGGTCGACAGCCACCGTGGTGCCGTACGTCTTCCGCAGACCGCGCACCTCGATGGTTCCCATACCAATGAGACTGGCAGACCGCCCCAGAAGACTCAACGTTGGCTGGCGAGGTAGCGGTCGCCCACTTGGAGGCGGCCGTCCCAGTAACCGAACGCTGACCGGGACCAGATCCGACTGCGGTGGTGGACGTTCTACACCCAGGCCGCGTCCGCCGAAGGCCGCCACCGACCGT
>JBASAZ010000014.1:0-76329 GCA_049650845.1 Ornithinimicrobium sp. | reverse complement strand
GTGGACGACCGCGCATCGGCGGAGTCTTGAATGTCACGGCCCTCAGCCCTGTGCCCACCGAGGTCGTCCTCACCGTATTGGGGCCGCGACCCCGAAGAACCGAGCACTGCCGTGCGTCGAAGTCGTGCCGCCCATGGCCAGCCGGCGGTCCTGGAACCTTTGGGGAAACTGTCACACCGCTGACACGTACCGCTTAGTGTCGTCAAAGGTGCAGGTCAGGGAAGTGTGAGATAGGTTCCCGTCACTCACCCCATGTGATGCCGCGAAGCATCACCGAGAGCCCGGACCGGTCAGTCTGGTCCGGGCTCTCGCGCGGTGTGTCAGTCCGTCAACCCGAGACCGTAGCCGCAGGCGAAAAGCGGATCGTCGAAGCCGGGCTGGTCCTCCGGGTGCCCGCGGACGTCCTGCATCGAGCGGGGCAGGTCGAAGGGCAGCACGCCCCTGGGCGGGATGCGACCGGTGAGGGCGTCCAGCAGTGCAGGACCGGACGTGCCGTACGAGACCACAAGGCCGGTGACGAACTCCAGCAGTGGGGTCAGGATGGCTGGGCGGTCGAGATTGACGTCGACGATGAGCGGGGTCTGCGCAGCGATGCGCCGGAGCCGATGGAGGAGGCCGGGCGGAAAGTCGAGGGACCCCTGGTGGAAGGCAGACTCCAAGAACAGGTCGTCACGATGTTCGTAGGGCGCGTTCACCCGCACGAGCGCGACGTCGGCATCCTCGAGGCCGTCGACGACCTCAAGCACCACATCGCCAACCACGGGATCGCCCAAACCTGCGAACGCCTCCACCCGGAACCCCTCGGCGTACACCCGCAACCTCGACCGCAGCGGCAACACGCCCGACCCGCGGTGCAGCACGGTCACCGAGGCCGCCTGCGCACGGTGACCGGCCGACACGAAGTCGTCGCGGCCCACCGTGACAGCCGCGGCGTCCTCATCGACGTAGGGGTCGTCGAACAGCCCTAGCTCGAACTTGACGGTCAGCAGTCGGCGCGCGGACTCATCGATCCTGTCCTCGGTGACCCTGCCCTGCGCTACGAGATCCAGCAGCAGACCGACGTCCTCCTCCCCGCCGAACTGGTCCGCACCGGCCCTGATGATGAGCTCCATCCGCTGGTGGGCGTCAAGGTGCTCGACGCCCCAGGCCCGCGCTGGCAACACCTGGTCCCCGACGTGGTTGTCCCCGACCAGTTCCCAGTCGGTGAGCACCACCCCGTCGTAGCCGAGGCCGTTGCGCAGCAGGCCGGTCACGATCTGCCGGTTATAGCCGAAGCCGACCTCCTCCACCGGCTCGCCGTCGATCACCAGGCCGACGGGCATCGAGTAGTAGGGCATGATCGCCGCCGTCCCGGCCGTGATCGCGGCCGCGAACGGTGCGAGATGAGCCGCGAAGCACCCGGCCGGATAGGTCTGCTCCCGTCCGTAGGGAAAGTGCGCGTCCTCGCCGTCCTGCTGTGACCCGCCGCCGGGGAAATGCTTGGTGGTGCACGCGACGCTGCCCGGGCCGAGTCGGTGCTGCTGCATGCCCTGGAGGTAGGCGACGCCCAGCTCGGTGACGACCGCCACGTCGTGCCCGAAGGTGCCGGACTGACGGCACCAGCGCGGCTCGGTCGCCAGGTCCAGCGTCGGATGCAGCGCCGCCCGGATGCCCACCGCGACGTATTCCTGCCGGGCGATGTCGGCAAAGCGGCGCACCAGGTCGGCGTCGCGCAGGGCGGCCAACCCCAGCGGCTCCGGCCACTGGGAGAAAGCCCCGGCCGCGAAGGACGCACCAACGTTGTCGACGAAACCGTGTCGCGGGTCCGTCGAGATCGTGATCGGTATGCCGTGCGGGGTCTGCTCGGCGAGCCGTTGGAGGGCGTTGTGCCACCGCGCGGCCAGCCGGGCATCGCCGAGGGCGTGCACGTTGAAGTGGGACAGGTGCTTGCCCAACACGACGTCGGAGGCGCCGGACTTGCTGATCCGTCCTGGTGCCTCCAGAACCTGACCGTCGGTGCCTGCCTCGATGACGGTGTGAAACATCAGTCCGGCCTTCTCCGGCAGCGACAACCGGGCCAACAGATCCTCCACGCGCTGCGCGACCGGCAGTCGCGGGTCCTCGTACGGGTCCAGCTCACCGTTGCCGTTGAGGTCACGAAATGGCAGACCCCCGGAGGGAGACCCCACCTCCAGTTGCCTCTCGGCCAACTCAGCCGACCCCCGCGCCGAACTCTTCCATGCCGATCACCGGGCGCAGGGCGGCCTCGACCTCGCGGGTGCTGAACGCCCGGCGGATCACGTCACCGCCCAGCACGTTGCCCAGCGATCCCATGACCATCGCCTGGTCCAGCGACAGGTAGCGCTGGGCCTGCCGACCGGAGATCACGGCCACCGCGTCGTAGAAGCCGCCGGCGCCGTAAGCGCCGAGCTCGGTCTCGATCCGGCTCAGGTTGAGATACGCCTGCTCCGGCTCGTGCATCATCGCCAGGAACGCGGCGTGCGGGGTGACCACCCCGTCGCCGTAGTCCGGGTCGGGGGCGGTGCCCTCACGACATTCCCCGAACCCCGCGTCGTACGAGGTCATCTCCACGTCGGAGAAGTAGCCGTCGGGGTTCATCCCCAGCATGTCCAGACCGTACTCCCGGTAGTTGTCGGTCGGGTCGCTGGCCGGGCTGAAGCCCCAGTAGCCGTACCCGGCGTCCTGCATACCGTGCTCGCGCTGCGCCCGCACGTGCAGTGGGTGGTTGCGACCCCACGACCGCGGCGCCCACGTCGCCTCGGGCACGAAGACCTCGGGCATCAGCTCCTCGAACATCGAGCCGCCCCATCCAGGGACGATCCGCATACCCCGGTAGGTGTAGGCCCCCTCGTAGACCTCGATGCCCAGGTAGGTCCGGGTCTGCCCCGCCGGCTGCATCTCGTGCCAGGACCAGTCACAGGTGGCCGGGAAGGTGCGCCAGGCGGCGAAGTAGTGCTTCGCCGGCACCTGCCCCGTCAGGATGCCCAGGTATGACGTGATGCGGGTCTCGGAGACGATCGTGTCGTAGTGGTGGTAGGTCAGCCAGACCTCCGGCCCGTCGATGTGGGTGCCCCGGTAGACCCCGCCGGGGCGGTCGTGGTCGAACGGGAAGAATCCGCCGTGCATGAGGCCACCGGGCCGAGAGGCGTCGGGGTCGTAGAACGCGTCCCACCTCATCCGGTCGAAGACATGGCCGGCGAGCTTGTGGGCGCCGGGCACCGCCTCGCGCACCACCATCAGGGCGGCGCCGAGCCAGCCGTTGTCCACGCTGGAGACAAAGGGGTAGACCCGCTCACCCGTCGTCGGCCAGGTCCGCAGCGCATCGCCGGTGCCCTCGTCATACCAGTTGAAGTACAGGCCACTCGGCTCGTCATGCTCCATCTCCAGCAGGGTCTTGAGCGTGCGCCGACAGACCCGGACACACTCGCCGGCGCTGATAAGACCGAGCTCGCGGGCGGCGACGGCCGACCACAGCAGGCCACCGATGTTGGTGGGGGAGGTGTAGCCGCTGCGCTGCTCGGCGTGAAGGGATGCCGGGATGTTGTCGGCGGGCAGGCCGGTGCGCTCGTCGGTCATCGCCATCAACGAGTGCCAGGTGTCACCCGCCCAGCGCAGCATCGTGGCCCTGTGAGGCGAGACGGGCTTCTTGGTATGCGGAGCGGCTGCAGCCACGGACGGGGATGCCGTGGCACCGATGGCGGCGACGGACAGGCCGCCCACCAGCAGGGTGCGTCGAGTGGGACGGGGCTGCGATAGCGACATGGGTGTCTCCTGTGTGGTGGTCACTGCGGGTGTCGTGGTTGCGTCTCGTGTCATTTCAGACCAGTGGTGGCGATGCCCTGGATGAAGCGGCGCTGGAAGACCATGAAGACGGCCAGAACCGGCAGCACCACAATCGTGGCGCCCGCCAGGAGCAGGCCGTACTGCGTGGAGTTCTGGCCCGTGGAGTAGAGCGCCAGAGCGACGGGCAGGGTGTAGGTGTCTTCGGTTTGGGCCACGACCAACGGCCACAGGAAGTTGTTCCAGCTGCCTAGGAAGGTCAGGATGCCCAGGGTGGCCAGGGCGGGCCCGCACAGCGGCAGGAAGACTCGGGCGAAGATGCGCAGCTCGCCGGCCCCGTCGACGCGGGCTGCGTCGAGCAGGTCCCGAGGGAGTCCTTGCATGTACTGACGCATGAGGAACACTCCGAACGGTGAGACCAGGAACGGCAGAAACAGGCCCGGCAGGGTGTTGATCAGTCCAGCGTTGGCCACCAGCACGAACAGCGGCACGAAGGTCACCACCCCGGGGATCATCAGCGTTCCCAGAATCAGCGCGAACAGCAGTTTCTTGCCGCGGAAATTCAGCATCACCAGGGCGTAGCCGACCATGGAGCAGAAGATCAGGTTGCCGGCCGTGACGACGACGGCCACGACCGTGGAGTTGACGAAGTAGCGACCGAAGTTGAGCCGGGTGAACAACTCGGCGTAGTTGCCCAACGTGGCATCTTGGGGCCACCAGGTGGGCGGAACCTGCCGCAGTTCGGAGTTGGTCTTCAGACTGCCGAGGACCATCCACACGAACGGTGTGATCACGACGATCAGGGCCACTGTCAACAGCGCATAGAGCCACCAGCGGCTGCGCACCGAGGGCTGGGTCGTCATCGTCATGTCAGTCCCTCTCGGACAGGAACCGGAACTGGATGGCGGTGACCGCCGCGATCACGACGAAAATGAGATAGCTCAAGGCGGCGGCGTACCCGTAGTTACCGAAGCTGAACTGCTGGAAGGTATACATCGACGCCGAGATGGTGCTGTTCAATGGCCCGCCTTGGGTCATCACGAACGGCTCCTCGAAGAACTGCAGGTAGCCGATGCCGGTGGTGACCGAGACGAACAGAATCGTCGGGCGCAACGTCGGCACGGTGACGAACCGGAAGCGTTGCCACGCGTTCGCGCCGTCGAGAGCGGCGGCTTCGTGCAGTGCCCAGGGGACGGCTTGCAGGCCGGCCAGGAAGATGATCATGGCGGTGCCGAAGTTGCGCCAGGTGGCCATCAGGATGAGTGAAGGCATCGCCCACGTCGTCGACTCCAGCCAGCTGGGCCCGTCGATCCCAACCCAACCCAGAGCGGTGTTCACCAGTCCCACGTCGGGGTGCAACAGGAACCGCCACACCACCGCCACGGCCACGATCGAGGTGATCACGGGGATGTAGAAGCCGAGTCGGAAGATGCTTCGCATCCGACTGATGCCCTTGTCGAGGGCCACGGCGGCAGCGAGTGCGACGGTCAACGTCAGCGGGACACCCACCAGCACGAAGTATGCGGTGTTCACCGCGGCTTGCTGGAAGATCGGGTCGCCGAAAGCCCTGATGAAGTTGTCCACGCCGATGAAGTTCACGGAGAACGGACTGCGCAGGTCGCGGGCCCCGGTGTCCGTGAAGCTCATGATCACCGATTGCGCGACAGGCCATGCGGTGAAGGCCACAAAGAGCAGCATGAAGGGCACCGCGAGGATCCAGGCTGCCCGTTCTTCGCGTCGGCGGATGGGTTTGGTTGAGGCGGACGGGTCGGCATCCGGTCGATCCGGAGAACCGGAGGCCTTCGCTCGACCACCCGCAGTGGTGATGGCCATGGCCTACTGACCCGTGCCGATCGACTCCGCCTTGCTCTGCACCTGCTTCATGGCCGCAGCCGGATCCGCGTCGGCCTTGGTGACCTGTTCGATCGCGTTGTCGAACGAAGCCACCACCTCTTCCCAGGTCGGAAAGGTGGGGGGTGCCTGAGCGGTCTCGAGCTGCGTGCCGAACGCCGCCAACTTCGGGTCCGAGGCCAGCGCCTCGTCGTCCCAGGCCGCCTTCACCGAGGGCAGGTCGGTGGTGGTTTTGTACCACTCGATCTGGGTGTCCGGCTCCACCAGCCATTGAGCAAACGCCCAGGCGGTGTCGCGATTGCCGGTGGACGTGAACACCGCGAGGTTGGAACCGCCGACGAACGAGGACGGCTCTCCACCCGCGGGGATCGGAATCTGCGCGACGTCGTACTTATCGGCGAACCCCTCTCCGCCAGTGTCCTCGACGAGCGAACGCATCCACGGCCCGGAGATGAACATCGGCTCGTCCCCGGAGGTGAAGTTGGCCACCAGCTCGTTGGGGACCGGGCTGGGGTTGGCAATCTTGTCGGTGAAGAAGCTCTGGTAGTACTTCACGGCGTCGACCATCTCCGGGGTGTCAAAACTGTAGGCGCCGTCCGTGGAGACTTCGGCGCCGTTGGCCCAGGCGAAGGGAAGGACGGTCTGCCACGAGCCGGTCTCTCCCGGCTGCAGGTTGATCCCCCACTTCGATCCCCCCTTGCTCTGCAGATCCGCTGCCATGGTCCGGAAGCCGTCCCAGTCGGTTGGCACCTCGTTGTAGCCGGCCTTCTCAGCGATGTCGGTGCGGTAGTACACCAGGCGAGTCTCGACGTACCACGGCACGCCATACGACGTCCCGTTCACCTGCGTTGTGCCCTCGGCGCCCTCGAAGAATGCCGAGGTGTCGATCGAGGCCGGTGCCGGGTCCAACGCACCCAGACCCGCGAACTCACCCATCCACGTGGTGCCCACCATGGCCATATCCGGGGTCGTGCCCGCGGTGATGGCGGTGACGAACTTGTCGTGCGCGGAGTCCCACGGAACCGCGGTGACGTTGACTGTTACGCCGTCGTTGGCCGCTTCGAACTCTGTGGCTAACTGGGGTAGCTTCTCGCCTTCGGCTCCCATCGCCCAGACGTCAATCGTGCCGCCGATATCGTCAGTGGCGATTGCCTCCCCGGTCGCGGGCGCCGCATCGTCACCTTCTTGGCTATCTCGACCGCAGGCGGACAGGGCTACTGTCGTGGCCACGGTGGCTGCGATGAAGAGCTGAGTACGGCGCATGACTGTTCCTTCTCTTAGGGGACCGGTTCGTCGTGTGCTGGGGCTTCGGGGCAGCCGCAGGACTGCCGGATGACGAGGGTGGTCGGCAGGGTGTGTTCGTCCTGGCTCGTGGCCGCTCCGCCGATCAGGTCCCTCATCCGGGTGGCGGCGGCGGCGCCCAGGGCGCGGACCGGCTGCGCCACGGTCGTCAGCGCGGGCCGGATGTATCGAGCGCCCATGACGTCGTCCCACCCCACCACGGCGATGTCCTGCGGGACACGGACCCCGTGGGCGGTGAGTCGATCGATGAGCGCGAGGGCGAGTTCGTCGTTCGCGCAGACCAAGGAATCGACATCGTGCCGTCCAGCCACGATGTCATCGGCCACGCGTTGTCCCTCACGCTCACGAAGTTCCGCGGCAATGGGCGCTGCAGTTGGCGCGCCGTCGTGAGCGGCGAGGAACCCCTCGTAGCGCTCGCGGATGTCACACCCTTGGTCCGGCGTGCCGACGAAGGCCAACCGGCGCCGACCGTGGCCGAACAGATGCCGTGTGATCTTCTCTGCGCTACAGCGACTTTCCGTCGTGAAGGACTCAAAACCTTGTCCGCGGGCCCCGCTCAGGGTCAGCACCGGGATCTGGCGCCGCAACGCAGCCACGTCGCCCCCCGGCATCCCTGCTTCAACCACCATGACCAAGCCGTCGATGTTGCCGGCCAACCGCCGCAACTGCCGTAGAAGGTCGTTCTTGCCCTCGGTCAGTAGCAGGATCACGCTGTGGCCGGCGTCGGCAGCTACTGACTCATAACCCATCAGGAGCTCGGAGTAGTACGGACCCCTGAGTTCGGGCAGCACGAGGCCGTGCGCCTCGTGCCGGCTCGAGGCCAACGATCGGGCACCGCCGTGGGGGACGTAGTCGAGCTCATCAATGGCGCGGTGCACCTTGGTCTGGGTGGCTTCCCGGACGAGGTGAGGCTCCTGAAGGACCCGGGAAACGGTGGCTACGGACACCCCGGCCCTCCGCGCGACCGTGTACACGGTCACGCGATCTCTGCCGAGAGGTGTCGCCACGGTCTGCCTCCAGGAGTCTTCGGTGACTACGGACGGAAATGTATGCGCATACATTCGGGGGTGGGACCAACGCTAGCGCTATCCCTATCCGTCAGCAAGAGGGAGGGTCGCCGAAAGGAGTGCTGCGGGTCGTGGCTGAACGTGTGGTCGACGTGCGGGCCGACGAACTGGCCGCCGACCTGGGCTATCTCAGCGCGATGCCGGAGGGTCAGGTGCCTCGGCGAGCTCGCGTAGCGCCGCGGTGTCCAGTCCCGGCGGGTCGCGGAAGACCGCACGGCGGTAGTACCGCAACTCGGCGATGCTGTCTTCGATGTCGCCGAGTGCGCGGTGTCCGCCGGTCTTGACCGGCGAGTTGTAGTAGGCCCGGGGGAACCAACGACGGGCCAGTTCCTTGATCGACGACACGTCGACGATCCGATAGTGCAGGTGCTGCTCGAGCTCGACCATGTCGCGGGCCAAGAAGAGCCGGTCCGTACTCACCGTGTTGCCGGCTAGGGGGGCCTTGCGAGGCTCCGGGACCCATGCGCGCACGTAGTCCATGACCTGGGCCTGAGCGGACTCCATGCTGACCCCGTCGGCTAGCTGGTCGAGCAACCCGCTCTTGACGTGCATCTCGCGCACGAAGTCGCCCATCTGCTCCACGGCAGCGTCCGGCGGCTTGATCACGATGTTGACGCCCTCGCCGAGCACGTTGAGGTCGACGTCGGTGACCAGCGCAGCCACTTCGATCAGCGCGTCCACCGCCACGTCCAACCCGGTCATCTCACAGTCGATCCAGACCAGGCGATCGGTGGCCGAGCGGACGGCAGTTTCTGGACTCACGTTGTCAAGACTAACCACGTTCACCCCACTCAATCCGGCCGATAGTGTGCCCCCGTGAACGTGTCGGAAGGGGCAACGGTCGGACCGAACGTGACCCACCGCCCCGGAATGCGTCGAATTCTGTTGTGGGGCATGGCGGGAACTGCCTTCCTCATCGGAGCTCTCGTGATGACGCTGGTCCTGTCGCAGGGGGTGGGGATCGCCGCCGTCTTGCTCGCGGCGGCGGTGTCGACCACCGTGATCGGCATCGTCGTGCCACTTTTCCTGTGGGTGGACCGCCTCGAGGCAGAGCCGCCGAGGATGTTGTGGTTCGCCTTCGGGTGGGGCGCCCTCGTCGCGACGGCCGCCAGCATCGCGCTCAGTCTCCTGCTGACCCCGGTTCTGCAGGCTCTCGGTGTCCCGCAGGACCTGGCGGCATCGGTCGTTGCCGCCCCGATCGTCGAAGAGTTCTCTAAGGGCGTCGGCGTGCTCGTGATCTTTGCCATGGCGCGTCGCGAGTTCAACGGGGTCGTCGACGGCATCGTGTATGCGGGACTGGTCGCTATCGGCTTCGCGTTCGTGGAAGACATCGTCTATCTGGCCCGCAGCTATGAACTGCTGGGACAGTCCGGTCTGATCTCTCTGTTCGTCATCCGCTGCCTGTTCACTCCGTTTGCACACCCCATGTTCACCGTGTGCTTCGGCATCGGGCTGGGCATGGCGGCCCACCAGCGAAGCGCGCGGCGTGTGCTCACCCCAGCCCTGGGCTTCCTCGCGGCGGTCGGTGCTCACGCGGTGTGGAACGCCGCGACCTTGACTGACCTGTGGGTGCCGCTGTACTTCCTCGTCCAGTTTCCGTTGTTCCTCGGCTTCATCTGGATGATTTTCTGGGCCCGGCGCACCGAGGCGCTGATGATCCGCGACCACCTCACCGCATACGGGATGAACGGGTGGTTCACCCCGGGTGAGGTCTCGATGTTGTGCTCGCCGGCCCGTCGCCGCAGCGCCCGCCGCTGGGCGAAGGACACCTATGGCAGCCATGGTGAGGCGGCGATGCGGGCCTTTCAGGACGAATCATCGGAGTTGGCCATCGCCCGGGATCACCTGCAGCGCGGAGATCACCCGCAGTGGTGGAAGGCACGCGAGCAGTCGTTGCTCACGACCTCGGCACAGCATCGATCGCTGGTGGTGTCGACCTCGCCGTTGCCTCCGCGCCGCTCACCAGCGTAGAACTCAGCGGGTGGCGTCGGCGTGGGCGAGCAAGGAGCGCGATTCGGTCAGGAAGCGCCCGGCGTAGGATCCGAACCACTCTTCGATCTCCCCGAACTGATCGATGAAAGCCGCCCGGTCTCCGCGGCGGAGCAGCTCCAGCGCCTGGCCGAACTTCTCGTGATAGCGCTCGATCAGATCAATACTCGCCGCGGAGGCGGTGATGATGTCGAAGTACAGTTCCGGGCTCTGCGCGAACAGTCGACCGACCATCACGAGCTCGAGTCGATAGATCGGGGAGGACAACGCCAACAGGTCGGCCAGTTTGCGGTCCTCGTGCGCGAGGTGCGAGCCGTAGACGAAGGTAGAGAAGTGCCGCAGGGCCTGGATGAGCCCCATCGCCCCGTCGTGGTCCTCGGCTGACACCTCGTGCACCCGGGCTCCCCACAACCGGATCTGGGCGGTGAGCCATTGCGAGGCCTCGGGGTCGCGTCCGGGGCAGCACGCCACGACCTGCTTGGCGAAGGAGTCGACGTCAGGGCCGAACATGGGGTGCAACCCCAGCACCGGGCCCCGGTGAGCGTTCAGCATGGCCGCGATCGGTCCACTCTTCACCGAGGTCAGATCCACCAGCAGACAGTCGGCCGGCAGCGCGGGCAGAGACTCGATCACCTCGATGGTGTCGTGAATGGGCACCGAGACCAGCACCATCCCGGCCCCGTCCAGCAGGTCGGCTGCCCGTCCCCAGTCGTCCCGGTCGAGAATCCGCACGTCGTATCCGGACAGCGTGAGCATCCGACCCCACATGGAGCCGATCGCACCTGCTCCGCCGACGATGACGATCGGTCCCAGGTCCGGCGCCTGCTGGGTGAAGCCCATGTTCTTCTCGTGCGCGTAGGCCTCCCGCATGCACCGTCGCAGGATGTCCTCGATGAGGTCGGCAGGCACGCCTTGTGCCTCGGCCATCTCACGCTTCGCGGCGATCATCGCGCGCTCACGCTCCGGGGCATAGATGGGCAACCCGTGCCGTCCTTTGACCTCTCCGACCTGAGACACCAGGTCGAGTCGTCGGGCGAGCAGGTCCAGCATCGACTGGTCCACATCGTCGATCTTTTTCCGAAGGTGAGACAGCTCAGAGGTCATGACCGCAGATGCTATCCGCGCCTAGACTGCTATCCGGCCCCCGTAGCTCAATGGATAGAGCGCCGGCCTTCTAATCCGTAGGTTGCAGGTTCGAATCCTGCCGGGGGCGCCACCGCGCCCGTCGTGCCCGATGTCTGGCCGGCCCGTCTCGACGGCGAGATCCGGCGGTTCGCTTTGGTAGGCGAGGATGCACACCGCAAACTAGGAACGTGAACCCACCGGACGTCGAGACGCCACAGGAGTTGCTCGCGTCCGTAGAACACCTGCGTCGCGCCGCCGAGCTGGTGCGCCTACCCCTGGACCTGCCCGGTGTGCGCCAAGCGCGCGAGTCCCGTCGGGCGTTGGTCCAGCAGCTCGACGACTACGTGTTGCCCCGCCTGCGCTCGGTGGATGCCCCCCTGCTGTGCGTCGTCGGTGGCTCCACCGGCGCCGGCAAGTCGACGCTGGTGAACTCCGTGATCGGGGAAGTCGTCAGTAAGACGGGTGTCCTGCGGCCCACCACCCGGTCTTCGGTGCTGGTCCACCACCCCCACGACGCGCAGTGGTTCACCGGCACCCGTATTTTGCCCGGCTTGGCCCGGCTGACCGGCGCAGCCAGTGCTCGCGATGACCCCGCAGCCGTGCGCCTGGTCTCGTCCGGGTCGCTGCCCCAAGGGCTGGCCTTGCTGGACGCACCCGACATCGACTCGGTGGTCCGGGCCAACCGTGATCTGTCGCGACAGCTGCTGAACGCCGCCGACCTGTGGTTGTTCGTCACCACTGCCGCGCGGTATGCCGACGCGGTTCCGTGGGCGTTGCTGCGTGAGGCTTCGGAGCGAGGGACCTCGGTAGCTATCGTGCTGGACCGGGTGCCTCCCGAAGCAATGGAGGAGATCCGCATTCATCTGGCGCAGATGTTGCGGGATCAGGGCTTGGGCTCTTCGCCGATCTTCACGATCGGGGAGGTCGCACTCGATGAGCGCTCCATGTTGCCCACGAAGCAGACTGCCCGGTTGAGCGGCTGGCTCAACTCTCTGGCCAGCGACGCCAAAGCGCGATCAGTCGTCATCCGCCGCACCCTGTCCGGAGCCTTAGCCTCACTCAGCGCGCGCACTGCAGAGCTGAACGCGGCAGCGGAAGCCCAAGTGCGTGCGCGCGACCACCTGCGGAACACGGCGCGGGCGGCATACATCGACGCGGTCAGCGGTATCAACGCCGGAATGGAGGACGGCTCGCTGCTGCGGGGCGAAGTGCTCGCCCGGTGGCAGGAGCTGGTCGGCACCGGTGAGTTCCTGCGCCAGATCGAGGCGGGGATCGCCAAGGTGCGCGATCGGATCACCTCCTTCCTGAGCGGTAAGCCGCCCTCGACGGAACCGCTCGGCGAAGCACTTCAGACGGGCGCGGCGGCCCTGGTCACCTCGCACGCACAGGTCGCGGCCAGCACGGCCGCCCGAGCGTGGCGGACGAGCCCGGGCGGAGAGGCGCTGGTCGACAACCACCCTGAACTGACCAAGGGATCGCCGGACCTGAACGAGCGGGTCGAGCGGCTTATGCGGGAGTGGCAGAAGGAAGTGCTCGATCTGGTGCGGGAAGAAGCTGGCTCGCGGCGAACCACGGCACGGTATCTGGCCTTTGGCGTCAACGGCCTGGCGGTGTTGCTGATGCTGATTTCGTTTAGTGCCACGGCCGGCTTGTCGGGGGCCGAAGTCGCCATCGCCGGTGGATCGGCAGTGCTGGCCCAACGGTTGCTCGAGGCCGTGTTCGGGGATCAAGCGGTCCGCACCATGGCGCGCAAGGCGCGCCTGGCCCTGCTTCGGCGTGTCGAGAAACTCCTGGCTCTGGAGCGGGCCCGCTACGAGGACGTGTTGGACGAGGTGCCGCTGTCGCTGGCCGCGATCGAAGACGTTGCGGCGGCGTCGGCCGAGGTTGAAGGGGCGCGCTGATGGCGCCGCGCTCAGCCACACGAGACGCAGCTGACCGGACAACGAACCTGGTGTGGCGCGCGGACCAGCTCACCGGTGCGCTCGAGGTGGGCGGCCCCCAGTTGGACCCGGCCACGGTCACCCGAGCGGAGCAGTTGGCGGCGCGGGTCCGGGAGCGGTGGGCGCTCAAGACCGGCCACACTGTGGTCAGCCTCGCCGGAGCGACCGGTTCGGGAAAGTCGAGCTTGTTCAACGCGATCGTCGATGACGAGGTGGCCACCATTGGGGCCCGCCGACCAACGACGTCCACGGCGACCGCGGCGGTCTGGGGGGAGCAGGATGGTCATCGGTTGCTCGACTGGTTGGCGGTGCCCTCGCGCCATCAGGTGCACGCGGAGGGAACAGAGCTCGACGGTCTGGTCTTGATCGACTTGCCGGACTTCGATTCCACCGAAGTTGCCCATCACGATGAGGCCGACCGCATCCTGGACCGTTCGGATGTCTTTGTCTGGGTGACCGACCCCCAGAAGTATGCCGATGCCCGCCTGCACGATGACTATCTTGCGACGCTGCAGGACCACGAGAGCGTGATGATCGTGGTGCTCAATCAGGTCGATCGGATCACCGACCCGTCTGCCGTCGGCGAGCTGAGCGAGGATCTGCGCTCGCTGGTCCACGCGGATGGGGCCGGCGACTTCGACGTGATCACCACCTCGGCCGTGATGGGCACCGGTATCGACGATCTGCGAGAGCGGATCGGCACAGTCGTCGCCGCCAAAAATGCGGCCGAGCGCAGAATGAGCGGTGACATCGCCGCGACCAGCCGGGCGCTGCTGGAGGGGGTGGCGCAGGACGAAGCGACGTTGAATGACGAGACGGTTGCGGGGCTCAACGCGGCCCTGGCCCGAGCGGCCGGCGTCCCCGTGGTGTTGCGGGCCGTGCAACAGGACTACCTGCGCCAAAGCAGAAAACGAGCGGGCTGGCCGTTCACCCGCTGGGTCTCCGGCTTGCGGGCCAGTCCGTTGCGTCGTCTGCGGCTCGGTGGGGAAGGGTCCTCGGCGCTACAGCGGGAGGTGCAGTCGGTGCTGGGACGGTCCTCCCTGCCCCCGGCCACGCCTGCGGCACGTGCGCAGGTGGACCTGGCCACGCGGGATCTGGCCGACGCCGCCTCGGCTGGTCTGCCGGCGCGGTGGGGACAAGCGGTAGCCGATGCGGCGACCCCCGACGAGTCGTCGTTGACCGACGCCTTGGACCAAGCGGTCATCACCACGCCGCTGCGCCTTCGGGACCCGCTGTGGTGGTCGGTATGGCGCGGGATGCAGCTGCTGCTGGCGCTGGCCGTCGTGGCCGGTGCCGGGTGGTTGACCGCCTTGGCCGCGTCTGGTTGGTTGCAGATCGACGTCGCGGTGCCGCAATGGGGACCCGTTCCTATTCCGCTGGCTCTGTTTGCCGGCGGGATCATCGCCGGACTGCTGTTGGCGGCGCTGGCCCGCCTGATCGCCCGGGGGGGCGCGGTCCGGCGTCGATCGGTGATCGAACGTCGGATGGACAAGGCGATCGCGACCGTCTCCAAAGAGCATGTGCGTGAGCCGGTGGCAGCGGTGCTGCGGCGTCACCGGCAGACCCGACAACAACTGGAAGCCGCCGCCTCCCGGTGATCTTCGGGCGGTTGTCCCCACCCTCGCCGGTGGGCAGAGTTTTCCCCACATCGCGGTGCGCTCCCGATCGCCGCCCCCGCGTTCAGGACACTTCACGGTGTGTTGCACACGTGGTGCAGCCACCGACGAAGGGATGAAGATCATGAACGAAAGCCACATCACCGTCTGCGGGAACGTCACCAACGTGCCGCAGGTCAAGAACGGCAAGGACAGCGGCGTGCCGTTCACCGTGTTCGGCCTCGCGCAGAACCGCAGCCGTCGCGAGGCCAACGGAGACGTCGTTCACATGGGGACGAGCTTCTACGAGGTCGTCGCCTTTCGTGCTCTGGGCCACAACGCGTTCGACTCGATCAGCAAGGGTGACCCGCTCGTGGTGCACGGCCGGCTGCGGGTCAACGACTGGGAGAGCGGTGACAAGAAGGGCACCCAGGTGCAGATCGATGCCCTGTCCATCGGTCCCGACCTGACCTTCGGGACCAGCCAGTTCAGCAAGCGACGCAAGCCGCAGTCCCCGAGCCATGACCGGATCGAGCTCGAAGTGGGCGGGATGCCGATGACGGTGAACGGCCACGGTGAAGTCTTCGACGTCCCTGACGAGTCGACCGACGTCGACGACGCCGATTCGGCGGACTCCGCAGGGGAGTTCGGGGATTCGGAGGGCTCCCTGGTGGCCAGTTAACCTGAGCGCATGGCCGAGTTTATTTACACGATGAGTCGCGCCCGAAAAGCGCATGGCGACAAGGTCATCCTCGATGACGTCACCATGTCCTTCTATCCCGGGGCCAAGATCGGGGTGGTGGGCCCCAACGGCGCAGGCAAGTCGACGATCCTGAAGATCATGGCGGGTATGGAGCAGCCCTCGAATGGTGAGGCCCGGCTGACTCCGGGCTATTCGGTGGGCATCTTGCTGCAGGAACCCCCGCTGAACGAAGAGAAGACGGTGCTGGGCAACGTCGAGGAGGGCGTCGGCGAGATCAAGGGCAAGGTCGACCGGTTCAACGCCATCTCTGAGGAAATGGCCTTGCCGGACGCGGACTTTGACGCGCTGATGGCCGAGATGGGCACCCTTCAGGAGGACATCGACGCCGCCAACGCCTGGGAGCTCGACTCCCAGTTGGAGCAGGCCATGGACGCGTTGCAGTGCCCACCCCCGGACGCCGACGTCACGGTGCTCTCCGGCGGTGAGCGTCGCCGGGTGGCGCTGTGCAAGTTGCTGCTGTCCAAGCCCGACCTGCTGCTGTTGGACGAGCCGACCAACCACCTCGACGCTGAGAGTGTCCAGTGGTTGGAGCAGCACCTGGCCAACTACCCCGGTGCCGTGCTCGCGGTCACGCACGACCGGTACTTTCTGGACAACGTGGCGCAGTGGATCGCCGAGGTGGACCGCGGACGGCTCTACCCCTACGAAGGCAACTACTCGACATACCTGGAGAAGAAGCGCGAGCGGCTCTCCATCGCGGGCAAGAAGGACGCCAAGCTCGCCAAGCGCCTAGAGAAGGAGCTCGACTGGGTCCGCTCCAACGCGAAGGCCAAGCAGGTCAAGAACAAGGCTCGGCTGGCTCGCTACGAGGAGATGGCCGCCGAGGCCGACAAGACCCGCAAGCTCGACTTCGAGGAGATCGCCATTCCCCCGGGGCCGCGGCTGGGTGCCCAGGTCATCGAGGTCAAGGACCTGAAGAAGGGCTTCGGCGACCGGGTCCTGATCGGAGACCTGAGCTTCACGCTGCCTCGCAACGGCATCGTCGGCGTCATCGGGCCCAACGGTGTCGGCAAGACCACGCTGTTCAAGACGATCGTCGGCATGGAAGACCCCGACGCCGGCACGGTCAAGGTCGGCGAGACCGTCAACATTTCCTACGTCGACCAGAACCGTGGCGGCATCGACCCCGAGAAGAACTTGTGGGAGGTCGTCTCCGACGGCAACGACTTCATCCAGGTCGGTCGGGTCGAGATCCCCTCGCGCGCCTACGTCTCCCAGTTCGGTTTCAAAGGGCCGGACCAGCAGAAGAAGGCCGGCGTGCTCTCCGGGGGTGAACGCAACCGGTTGAACCTGGCCCTGACGCTGAAACAGGGTGGCAACCTGCTGCTCCTCGACGAGCCCACCAACGACCTGGACGTCGAGACCCTGGGGTCGCTGGAGAACGCACTGCTCGACTTCCCCGGCTGCGCGGTCGTGATCAGTCACGACCGGTGGTTCCTCGACCGCGTCGTGACCCACATCTTGGCCTACGAAGGCACCGATGAGGATCCGGACAACTGGTATTGGTTCGAAGGGAACTTTGGGGCCTACGAGGCCAATAAGATCGAGCGTCTGGGCGCGGAGGCCGCTCGCCCGCATCGGGTCACGTATCGCAGGCTTACCCGCGACTGACCCTTCGTTGCGTGCGATCGTCGCGACCAGTGATCGGTCGCGACTCTCGCTCGTGGGTGCTCGACAGTCCATCGAGGATGAGATCGAGCACGAACCGGAAGCTGCCCCCCGCCGGATCGCCGTCGAGATGGTGCTGGACATGCTCCACGACACGGGGGTGGGCGCTCCGGTCCAGGCCGGCCAGAAAACTGCGTGCCCGAGCCAGGGAGTCGGGGGAATCCATCGCCAGACCGCTGCTTTCCTGCAATGCGTAGCCCACAACATGGTTGCTCACCGCGTGAAAGCCGCGGTGGGCGCTGTGCTCATCCAGCCCTGAGGTGTGCAGCGTCTGCAACCAGGACTCCATCACCGAGATGCGCACCGGGCCGGGGATCGTCGAGGACCACAATGCGCTGGCCCAACGGTGGCGGTCGAGAGCGTCGTGTGCCGAAATGCAGGAACGGCGCAGTGCATGGCGCCAGGGCATCTTCGACGTGGGCAGTTCGATTTCGCGAGCGACTCCATCGACCATGCCAGCCAACAGGTCGGCTTTGTTGGAGACGTGGTTGTAGAGAGACATCACCTCGAAGTCCAGCGCCGACGCAAGTCCCCGCATGGTGAGGCGTTGGACACCGACAGCGTCTGCCTGTGCGATTCCGGCTCGCACGATGCGGTCACGGGTCAGTGGCGGGCGCGGCGCCACGGGTGAGGGATGAGGAACGGAAGGCACTTGACCAACGTACACAGTACGCCTAACGTACAACGTACGTATTCAAGCGTCCATCACCACGAAAGAGCCACCATGAAAGCAGTTATCGCCCCCACCTACGGCGGCCCTGAGACGTTGGAGGTGCGGGACGTCGACACGCCGACTCCGGAAGCAGACGAGGTGCTGATCAGAGTGCACGCCGCCAGTCTGAACGCAGCAGACTGGCACGTCCTGCGAGCCGATCCGTTTTTCGTCCGGATGTCCTTTGGTCTGCGACGTCCCAAGATCAAGGGTCTGGGCGCCGACGTAGCCGGGGTCGTCGAGGCGGTGGGGGAGGCGGTGACCGAATACCGCGTTGGCGACGAAGTCCTCGGTGAGTTGGGGGCGTGCGGTTTCGGGGCCTGCGCTGAGTATGTCGCCGCGCCGACGAAGTATCTGACGCACAAGCCCGCGGAGATCACGTTTGCGCAGGCGGCTTCCTTGCCTATGGCGGGGGTGACCGCACTGCAAGCTCTGCGTGACCAGGCCGGGGTGCAGCCGGGGGAAAGCGTGTTGATCCACGGCGCCTCGGGTGGCGTGGGCAGTTTTGCGATCCAGATCGCCAAGACGCTCGGCGCTCGGGTCAGCGCCCTGGGCAGTGCTGGCAAGATGGCGCAGATGAGCGCATTGGGAGCCGATGAGGTCATCGACTACACCACCACCGACGCTTTTGCCGGTGGCCGGACCTGGGACGTCATCATCGGCGTGAACGGTTTTCGGCCGCTATCGACCTACCGAGCGGCCCTGAACCCAGGCGGTCGATATCTGATGATCGGCGGCACCGGAAAGCAGATGTTCCAAGGGGTGGTCCTGGGGCGGCTTGCGTCCCGTGGCGGGAAGTCGCTGGGGTCGGTGATGGCCAAGGTGTCACCCGAAAGGCTCTCGGCTGTCGCGCGCATGGCCCAGTCCGGTCAACTGAAAACTGTGATAGATCGCACCTTTCCGCTCGCCGAGAGCGCAGACGCGCTGCGACACCTCGAAGAAGGCCACAGCCACGGCAAGACGATCGTGTCGGTCGTCGAAAGCGACAGCTCCTCGACGCGATAAGCACCCCGGCCCCGGCACCCGCAGTCGGCGCGCGTTGCGGCCGACGGCGTCCGGTTGCCCCGCTACCGGCGCGCAACGGCGTCGGGCCCGCCAGGGTGAGTATGCCGATGGACGGGGTCTGGGTGACCGTTCTCGATTTCGTGGCTGAGCGGATCGGCGCCCGCTCAGATGCGGCACACTTCGACGCCCTGACCGCCAGGGTGAGGGCGGGCGAGGTCGTGCTCGCGGACGGTTCGATCGTGACAGCAGATACCGCATACCAGCGCGGGCAGTCGGTGTATCTCTATCGCGACCTACGACCCGAAGTCCCCGTCCCCTTCGACCTGAAGGTGCTGCACCAGGACGACCACATCCTGGTGGTCGATAAGCCGCACTTCTTGGCCACCATGCCCCGAGGGCGACACGTCCAGGAAACGGTGGTGACCCGCGTGCGTCGAGACCTCGGACTCACCGACGCCGCACCGGCCCATCGGCTCGACCGACTCACGGCCGGCGTCCTGCTCCTGACGCTGCGACCTCAGGTGCGGGCGGCGTACCAGGCGATGTTCGCCCAACGTTCGGCGTCCAAGACCTATCTGGCGCTGGCTCCCGCGCTGTTCACCCTGGGCGGACCGGTCATGGTCCGCAATCGCATCGTGAAGACCCGGGGGCACGCTCAAGCACAGGTCGTGCCCGGTGAGCCCAACGCAGAGACGCTTCTCGAGTTGCTCGCCGAAGACCACGGTCTCGGCACCTATCGGCTTACTCCGACCACGGGTCGCACCCATCAGCTACGCGTTCACTGCGCCGGACTGGGGATGCCGATCGTGGGCGATCCACTGTATCCCGCGGCGCGCGACGTACCCGCAGACGACTTCTCCACGCCGCTGCGATTGCTCGCCCAGCGTCTACGGTTCACCGACCCGTTGACCGGCGAGGATCGTGAGTTCACCAGCGAAAGGTCGTTGAGCGATGGCTGAGGTGGTAGCCCTGCTGAGGAGCGTGAACGTCGGCGGCAACCGAATGAAGATGGACTGGCTGCGCACCCTGGCCACCGGTGTGGGGTGCGAGCAGGTGCGGACGGTGCTGGCCACGGGCAACGTGGTGATGTCGCCCCCGGACGATCTCGAGCGTGTGCGCCTGGACCTCGAGACGGCACTGGCCGAGCAGTTCGGTGTGATTTCGGTGGTGATGCGCACGCACGAGGAGCTGGTGAACGCCTGCAAGCACAATCCGTGGGCGGAGCAGGTCGACTCCGGCGCGCTGGAGGGTCGCGCGGTGCACACGATCTACTGTCAGGGCGAGCCCACGCAGGACGCGATCGCGCACGTGCCGCGAGAGGACTCCGCCGACGACTTTGCGGTGGTCGGACGCCACGTCTACCTGCGGCTGGGCGGCTCTGCTGCCGACACTCGCTACACCGGAGCGTGGTTCGAGCGTCACCTCCAGGTGGTCGGCACGGCGCGCAACCACAACACGGTTCTGAAACTCATCGCCGCGACCGCCTGAGTGGGAGGACAAACGCAGATCATGCTGCGCGCCAAGCCTTCCTTTCAGAGGTCCACGGGGTGACAATCGGCTCCACAGCCGGTGACGGAGGGCGCGGAGGTGGCGGTCGCTCGCCGATGAAGCACCGCATGGTCGACGGCAATGTGCAGATCCTCGCCATGCAGGTGAGCGGTGCCATCGACGATCAGTGAATACCCTTCGGCGGCGTCGGGGGGATACAGCAGGGTGACGCTCGGGGACGACCGCGCCAAGGTCACTGCGGACCTCCCTGGCCCCTCGAGGAAGATCACGCCGTCGGCCAAGGTCGGCACAACCTGAACCACGTGCGGTCGATCACGCCCAGGGCTGAGGAGGTAGGCATAGGGGCGGTTGGCAATCGCGTCAGCCAACTCCGTTTCTTCGACCTTGATGCTCATGGTCACCCAGCATGCACGAGACTAGGACCCATGGGTATGCCGACCACTGATCCTGTGACGGCGTTGCTGCTTGCCGCCGGGCAAGGCAGCCGGATGGGCTCGCCCAAAGCCGTGGTCGAAATCGACGGTCGAACGCTCACCGAGCGAGCCATCGACGTCCTCCTCGAGGGGGGATGCGCCGATGTGCTCGTCGTGCTCGGCGCGGACGCCCAGCGCGTCCGAACACGACTGGAGACGGGTCGCGCATCGTGGGGTGATCGAGTGGCCACGGCCGAATGTGCCAACTGGGCCGGCGGAGTCAGCGAGTCGATCCGCACCGGGCTGGCCACCTTGGCGGCGAGGGGACGCCGATGTCCGCAGGCCACACTGGTCCACCTGGTGGATCTTCCCGACATCGGAGCCGACGTGATCGCTCGGGTGCTCGACCAGGGCCGCGGGGACGGCCTAGCCACGGCCTTGGCGCGGGCCGCACACCACGGCAGGCCCGGTCATCCCGCGCTCGTAGGGGTCACGCACTGGCAGGGCGTGATGGACAGCGCCGTGGGCGACCGCGGGGCTGGACCCTATCTGCGTCGACACGGCGCCGCGCTGATCGACTGCGACGACGTGGCCAGCGGACGCGACATCGACACCCAGGCTGAGCTCACGGCATACCGTGAACGGGTCGCGCACCACGACACCCCCTGATGCAGGTTGCGCTGTCCGCGACACCATCACCTCCACGAGGTCGGACACATGCCGATAACTTTCCCAACGGGGGGCGCATCGGTGATGCTGTGACGATGCATCGTGAGCAACCCTTCGGTAGTCCGGCCTCGGTCACGTCGGCGCTCGCCGAAACGGGTTATCTCGCCGATGAGGGATTGGCCACGATGACCTATCTCGCCGGACAACTGGCGCGCCCCGTGTTGGTGGAAGGCGAGCCCGGCACCGGCAAGACCGCGTTGGCCGAAGCCTTGGCCCAGGTGTGGGGTGCACCGCTGATCCGGTTGCAGTGCTATGAGGGTATCGATGCGAGCCAGGCGCTCTACGACTGGGACTTTCCCCGCCAGATTCTGCACCTGCGAGCGGTCGAAGCCGCTGCTGCCGCCGGGGCGCGCGACGTGGAGGGCGAGGTGTATGCCGACCGCTTCCTGCTCGCTCGGCCGCTGCTCAGAGCATTGCAAGAACCTGGGGCGGTGCTGTTGATCGATGAGATCGACCGTGCCGACGACGAGTTCGAGGCCTTTCTGCTCGAAGTGCTCTCCACGTGGTCGGTGACGATCCCCGAGCTCGGCACCATCACCGCCGAGCAGCCACCGTTCGTGGTGTTGACGTCGAATCGGACTCGCGAGCTTCACGACGCCCTGAAGCGCCGGTGTCTCTACCACTGGATCGATCACCCCGGACTGGAGCGCGAGCTGCAGATCGTGCGAACCCGGCTGCCCGAGGTGGCCACGGAGCTGGCCGAGCAAGTCGTCACCCTGGTCCAGCAGCTCCGCGCCGAGGGTGAGCTGATCAAGCCTCCGGGGGTGGCCGAGACGTTGGATTGGGCGCGAGCAGTCCATGCGCTCGGCCGCAGCTCGTTGGATCCGGAGATTGCCGCGGCCACGGTCGGCAGCGCCGTGAAGTACCGCGAAGACACCGAGCGGGTGCGGGTCGCGCTGGACCGGATGTTGACGCGATGACCTGGTCCGCGCAGGAGCTCTTGATCGGATTTGCCCGTGCGCTGCGTGCGGCAGGTCTGCCGGTGACCCCCGATCGCGAACTGACCTTCCTGCGCAGTGTGGCTTTGGTCGGACTCGGCCACCGGGACGCCGTCTACTGGGCGGGTCGGGCCACGATGACCGCATCGCCGGCGGATCTGGATCCCTACGACCAGGTCTTCGAGCACTGGTTCAGCGGCACCCGGATGGATAGCGTCTCGCGCTCGGACCGGCCACACCCGCGCGTCAGGCAGCCAGATCTGGACGAAACCGCGGAGCAGGAGCAGGGCGGGATGAGCCAACAGGAGGCCATCCGGGCGGTGGCTTCGGATCGCGACGTCTTGCGGCACCGCGACATCGCCGGTCTGGCGGCCAACGAACGGGCTGCGCTGCGCCGCCAGTTCGCCACGTTGACACCCAAGCCCCCCATCCGGCGTGCGCGACGGCATACGTCGTCGCGCTGGGGGGAGGTCGACGGTCCGGCGACGCTGCGCGCGCACCTGCGCCGGATGGGCGAGCCGGGTCACATCGTGCACCGCCGGCGCGACGTCCGCGCCCGCCGAGTGGTGCTGTTGATCGACGTCAGCGGGTCGATGAGTGCCTATGCCGACGCGCTGCTGAGACTGGCGCACACCGTCGTGCAGTCGGCGCCGCATACCAGCGAGGTGTTCACCGTGGGGACCCGGCTGACCCACATCACGCGGGCCCTGCGGCATCGCGACGCCGATCAGGCGCTGTTGACGGCCGGCTCGGTGGTCGCTGACTGGTCCGGCGGAACCCGGCTGGGAGAGGTCCTCGGTGCCTTCATGGATCGTTGGGGCCGACGGGGGATGGCGCGTGGAGCGGTCGTGGTGGTCTTCAGTGACGGATGGGAGCGGGGCAACGCCGAGGTGTTGTCCGAGCAGATGCGCCGCTTGGCCTCGGTGGCGCATCGGGTCGTGTGGGTCAACCCGCACCGCGGGCGAGTGGGCTATGCGCCGGTGCAGTCCGGCATCGTGGCCGCGCTGCCGCACGTCGACGACTTCGTGGCCGGGCATTCGATCGCGGCCTTCGCAGAGGTGTTGGAGGTGGTCGGTCGTGCGTGAGGTCCTCCCTGACTTGGTTGCGTGGTGGACGGCCGGGGAACCGGTAGCGGTCGCAACCGTGGTGCAGACATGGCGATCGGCGCCGCGGCCACCGGGGGCGTCCATGCTCATCGGTGCCGACGGCAGGGCCGTCGGCTCGGTGTCCGGCGGATGCGTGGAGGGTGCCGTCTACGAAACGGGTCAGCACGTGCTGACCGACGGGGTGCCGGTGCTCACCCGCTACGGCGTCAGCGACGACGACGCGTATGCCGTCGGGCTGACCTGCGGGGGAGTCCTCGACGTCTTCGTGGAGCGGGTGACCCGCGAGTCCTTCACCGGGCTGGGGGCGCTGGCCGCCGACATCGACGAGGGCCGACCGGTCGCCACCGCGACCGTCATCGAGCATCCCGATCCGGCTTGGCTGGGGCGACGCTTGGTGGTGCGCCCCGAAGGGGTGTCCGGGCAGTCCGTGGAGGGAACGGTGGGGTCCCCCCGTGCCGACGACGCGATTGCCGACGACGCCCGGGGGCTGCTCGCGGCGGGTCGCACGGCGACCTTGGAGTATGGCCCGGACGGGCAGCGCCGCGGGATGGGCATGCGAGTCTTCGTCGCGGGGTTTGCTCGCAAGCCTCGGATGTTGGTGTTCGGCGCCATCGACTTTGCCGCCGCCGTGGCGACCGTGGGGGCATTCCTCGGCTATCACGTCACTGTGTGTGACGCCCGACCCGTGTTTGCCACCGCAGCTCGCTTCGCTGCCGCCGATGAGGTGGTGGTGGACTGGCCGCACCGCTACTTGCAGGCCGAGCTGGACGCCGGCCGGATCGATCAACGCACCGTCATCTGCGTGCTCACCCACGACCCGAAATTCGACGTGCCGGTGTTGGAGTTGGCGTTGCGCGGCCCCGACGTGGCCTACATCGGCGCGATGGGGTCTCGGCGCACGCATGAGGATCGGTTAGCGCGTCTGCGGGAGACCGGGATCGATGAGGCACACCTGGCTCGACTGTCCAGTCCGATCGGGCTGGACCTCGGGGCTCGCACACCGGAGGAGACGGCGATCAGCATCGCGGCCGAGATCGTTGCCGCACGGTGGGGTGGGGACGGGAAGCGGTTGACCCGCACCGAGGGCCCCATCCACCACCACGAGCTGGGGAGTTCTATTCTCGAATCGTGACTACGATGTCGGCCCCGACCACACGTGCTGATGCTCGTCGGGGGCAGGCGTTTGCGAGCGTGGGCGCGCTCGGCGTGGTGTTCGGAGACATCGGCACGAGCCCGCTGTATGCCTTCCAGTCCGCGCTGACCGCTCGGGGCGGCCCAGTGAGCCCGACGCCGAGCCAGGTCTACGGCTTGGTCTCGCTCATCTTCTGGTCGATCGCGTTGATCGTGGCCGGGAAGTACGTGACGGTCATGCTGCGCGCCGACAACGACGGTGAGGGCGGTGAGATGGCCCTGGCCCACCTGACCCAAGGGGCGCTGAAGCGACGCGGACGGAACACAGCCTGGGTCATGCTGGTCGGAGTGCTCGGGGCCGCCTTGTTCTACGGGGACAGCGTCATCACCCCCGCCATATCAGTGCTCTCCGCGGTGGAAGGCCTCGAGGTCATCCAACCCTCGCTGGTGCACCTGGTGGTGCCGCTCGCACTGGTGATCTTGGGTGGGCTCTTCGCGGCGCAGCAGTGGGGGACCGATCGCGTGGGCCGGAGTTTCGGACCGATCATGGTCCTGTGGTTCGGGACCCTGATTGCGATGGCGATGCCGCACCTGATCGCCGATCCCACCGTCCTGCGGGCCCTGCTTCCGACGTATGCCGTGGGCTTCGTCGTCGCCGAGCCCGGGATCGCGTTCCTCGCCCTGGGAGCAGTCGTGCTGGCCATCACCGGCGCCGAGGCGGTCTATACCGACATGGGTCACTTCGGGGCAGCACCCATCCGGCGTGCGTGGTTCGTGTTGGTCTTCCCCGCCCTGACCGTGAACTACCTCGCCCAGGGACAGATGGTGTTGCAGGACCCGTCGACCGCTGAGAACACGTTCTTCACGATGGCGCCCCAGTGGGCCCACTGGCCGCTGCTCGCGCTGGCCACGATGGCCACGGTGATCGCCTCGCAGGCGGTGATTTCCGGGGCCTTCTCGATGTCGAGACAGTGCGAACGCCGCGGCTTCCTCCCGCGGCTGAACGTGCGGCAGACGTCGGTGCAGCACCAGGGGCAGATCTATATTCCGATCGTCAACTGGCTCCTGTTCGCTCTGGTCATCGCGGTCGTGGTGATGTTCGGCAGTTCGACCAGGCTCGCGGCTGCCTACGGCGTGGCCGTGACCGGGACGTTCATGGTGAGCACCGTCTTGGTGCTGACCTATGCCTATGCCCAGTGGCGATGGCCCATCCTTCAGGTGGTTCTGGTCGGCCTGCTCTTCGGCATACCCGAGGTGGTCTTCTTTTCCGCGAACGCAACCAAGATCCCGCAAGGTGGGTGGCTTCCCTTGGCGATAGCCATCGGGGTGTGCACGGTGATGTTGACCTGGCGCCAGGGACGAGCCTTCGCCGCGCAGCGTCGAGCCGAGATCGAGTATCCGCTCAACGAGGTTCTGGACTCGGTGCATGCCACGTCGCCGTCCCGGGTCCCGGGCACTGCGGTCTTCCTCCACCCGAACAACACCACCGCACCCCTTGGTCTGCAGCGCAGCTTCGCCTTTTCCGGCGTCGTGCACGAGCACGTCCTGATCGTCAGCATCGAGTCGATGAACGTCCCCCGGGTCAGTCCGCAACATCGCTCCAGCGTCGACCCGTTGGGCGATTTCGACGACGACATCGCCCACGTCACGTTGCGCTTCGGCTACCACGAGCCGGTTGACGTGCCGGGCACCCTGGCCCAGGTAGACGACCCCGACGGCGAGTTGGCGGACCTGGATCTGGAGCATGCGTTCTACGTGGTCTCCCGGATGGAAGTGGCTCGGGCCACGCCGAGTCGCCTGGGACGCTTCCGGGGCCAGCTCTTCGTCGCCTTGGAGCGCAACTCCGCCGACCCCACGCAGTACTACATGCTTCCGCTCAGTCGCACCATGACGGTCGGCGCTGACATCGAGATCTGACCCGGGCCCGGCGAGCTCTTCGCGCCCTCCGGGGTGGTTCGCTGCCTCGAGCCTCAGCTGGTCGGTATCCGGTCGAACGTTCTCGTGTGCTGGCGAAATCACAGGGAACGTTCAGGTAGAAACGGTTGCGGCGTGACATAGGTCACGTCATGATCGGACGAGGAGCACGTCCCCAATCCTGCTGAATCTCGGAGGACCCATGACCCGCATCACCGTCAACGTCGACGGGGTGGCCAGCACCGACGACGTCGAGCCGCGCACTCTCTTGGTCCACTACCTGCGAGAACAGTTAGGGAAGACGGGCACCGTGGTGGGCTGTGACACGAGCAACTGCGGCGCGTGCACCGTGCACCTCGATGGTCGCAGCGTGAAGTCGTGCAACATGTTGGCCGTGCAGGCTGATGGCCACGACGTCACCACAATCGAAGGGATTGCTCACGGCGGCGAGCTGTCACCCGTCCAACAGGCTTTCCACGAATGTCACGCGCTGCAGTGCGGATACTGCACGCCAGGCATGATCATGCAGGCCACCGATCTGCTGAACGAGAACCCGGACCCCAGCGAGGACGAGATCCGCCAGGGCATGGAGGGCAACCTCTGCCGGTGCACCGGATACCAGAACATCGTCAAGGCCGTCCAACAGGCCGCCGCAGGAGCGCAGTCATGACCACGACCGAGTCTCGGGAGGACCTCGCGACAGCGCCCGCACCGGAGATCGGCAAGGCGCGGCGCCGCAAAGAAGACCAACGCCTGATCACCGGTCGGACCAAGTTCACCGACAACATCCAGCTGACCGGAATGCTGCACCTGAGCATGGTGCGGAGTCCGTTCGCGCACGCCACCATCACCTCTATCGACACCGCCGACGCCAAGGCGTCGCCCAACGTGATCGCGGTCCTGACCGGTGACGATGTCAAGGATCAACAGGGCTCTTTGCCGACGGCGTGGCCGATCACCACGGATCAGAAGGCGCCTGCGCACCCCGCGATCGCGGTCGACCGGGTGGCGTTCGCCGGTGAGGTCGTCGCCGTCGTCATTGCCCGGTCCGCTGCCGCAGCACGTGACGCCGCTGAGCTCGTCGACGTCGACTACGACGACCTGCCTGCCGCACTGGACCTGAAGAAGGCCGCGGCCGACGAGGTGCTCGCCCACCCCGACCTCGGCACCAACGTCAGCGCCACCTGGGTCTTCGACTCCAAGGAAGCCGGAGCCGGCGGTGATGTCGAGGAGACCATCCGGGACGCCGACGTCCTCATCGAGCGCGAATACCGCCAACAGCGGCTCATCCCGGCCTTCATGGAGCCGCGCTCGACGGTGGTCGACCCCACCGGTGAGCAGTTCTGCATGTGGTCCTCGACGCAGGTGCCGCACATCCTGAGGGTGATGCTGGCCTTGACGCTCGGTGTCTCGGAGTCAAAGGTCCGGGTGATCGCTCCCGACGTCGGGGGTGGCTTCGGCGGGAAGCTGCAAGTCACCCCGGAGGAGATCATCACCTTCCTGGCGGCTCGGCATACCGGCAAGCCGTGCAAGTGGACCGAAACCCGCAGCGAGTCGCTGCTCGCCGGGCACCACGGACGCGACCAGTGGCAAAAGCTCACCCTGTCAGCGACCAAGGACGGCACGGTGAAGGGCCTCAAGGTCGAGTTGCTCGCCGACCTGGGCGCCTACACGGGCCTGGTCGGCCCGGGCGTGCCAATACTGGGTGCGTTCATGTTCAACTCGATCTACAAGTTCGAGGCCTATCGGTTCAGCTGCACCACCGTCTTCACCAACAAGACGTGGACTGACGCCTACCGTGGAGCGGGCCGGCCGGAGGCCACGTTCGCCATCGAGCGAATTATGGACGACCTCGCCGACGAGCTGGGCATGGACCCGTTGGAGCTGCGCCGCAAGAACTGGATCACCCACGAGGAGTTCCCGTTCGACACGGTCGCCGGTCTGCAGTACGACTCCGGCAACTACGAGGCGGCGACCGATCGGGCCGTGGAGCTGTTCGACTACGACGCCTTGCGGGCCGAGCAGAAGCAACGCCGTGAATCCGGCGACCCGGTGCAACTCGGCCTCGGCGTCTCAACCTTCACCGAGATGTGCGGTCTGGCGCCGTCGCGCGTGCTCGGGGCCTTGAACTATGCGGCCGGCGGTTGGGAGCATGCAGCCATCCGGGTGTTGCCGACCGGCAAGGTGGAGGTCATCACCGGCGTCTCGGCCCACGGACAAGGCCACGAGACGGCGTGGAGCCAGATCGTCGCGGACCGACTCGGCGTGCCGTTCGACGACGTCGAGGTCCTGCACGGTGACACCCAAAGCAGCCACAAGGGCCTGGACACCTACGGCTCGCGCTCCCTGGTGGTGGGCGGTGTGGCGGTGACCAAGGCGGCCGAAAAAGTGATCGAAAAGGCCAAGCCGTTGGCCGCGCACATGCTCGAGGCCAACGAGGAGGACCTGGAGTTCAGTGCCGGTCAGTTCACAGTCAAGGGCACTGATCAAGGCATCGCGCTCGGTGCCTTGGCATTTGCGGTCTTTGCCGCCCACGACCTGCCCGAGGGAATGGAGCCGAGCCTGGACGCCGAGGCGACCTTCGATCCGGTGAACTTCTCGTTCCCGCACGGCACCCACCTGTGCGCGATGGAGATCGACACCGAGACGGGGCAATCGACGATGCGGTCCTACGTATGCGTGGACGATATCGGCAACGTCGTCAACCCGCTGATCGTCGAGGGTCAAGTGCACGGCGGCCTGGTGCAGGGCATCTCCCAAGCGCTGTGGGAGGAGGCCGTGTATGACGACAACGGCACCCTGGTCTCCGGTTCGTTCGTCGACTACACCCTGCCCACCTCGGCGGACACGATCAACTTCGTCACCGACCGCACCACGACCCCGGCGTTGAGCAACGACATGGGCGTCAAGGGCGTCGGCGAGGCGGGCACGATCGCCTCCACGCCGGCGGTGGTGAACGCGGTGCTCGACGCCATCCGGCAGTTCGGCGTCACCGACATCCGTATGCCGTGCACGCCCGAACGCGTGTGGCGCGCCATCCAGGAGGGTCAAGCCGGCGCAGACGCCTCGACGACGGCCGATGCCATGCCGCACTTCGAGTCCGATGCGCCGAACCAGGACGACCCTGGTGATGAACCTGGCGTCAATACCCACAGCGGAGCGAACGGAGCTGGCCAATGATCCCCGCATCCTTCGACTACCTGGCGCCCAGCACAGTGGCCGAGGCGCTGGCTGCTCTGGCCGAGCACGGCGACGAGGCAAAGATCATGGCTGGCGGTCAGTCACTCATGCCCATCCTGCGGATGCGACTGAACGCTCCCGAGGTCGTGGTGGATCTCGGGCGCGTCCCGGAACTGACCGGCATCAGCGAGGACAGCACCGACAGCGGCGACTTCGTGCGCATCGGCGCGATGACGACATACGCCGATGTGCTGGCCAGCGACCTGGTGAACGAGCATGCCGGACTGTTGGCCAAAGCGGTGGCCGAAGTGGCCGACCCACAGATCCGACACCGGGGCACGATCGGGGGCGCGCTCGTTCACGCGGACCCAGCAGGCGACGTCGGGGCGCCGATATTGGCGCTGGAGGCTCAACTCGTCATCACCGGCGCAGACGGGCAGGAGCGTACGGTCGCTGCGAGTGACTTCTTCGTCGATATTTTCGAGACCGCGGTTGGTGAAGGCGAGCTGCTGACGGCGATTCGGATCCCCAAGCACACCGGCTGGGGCAGCGCCTACACCAAGTTCGTGCGGGTCTCGCATCAGTGGTCCATCGTGGCCGCCGCCGCGACGGTGCGTGCTGAGGGTGGCACCATCGCCGAGGCCAAGGTTGCCCTGACCAACATGGGTGCCACCCCCCTGCGAGCCGACACCCTGGAACAGGCGTTGATCGGCATGGAGGCGACGGCGGACGCCGTGCGAGATGTCTGTGCCGCGGTCGGCGAAGGCACTCATCCTCCTTCGGATCTGAACGGCGACGCTGACTATCGTCGGCACCTCGCCGGAGTGCTGACCCGTCGGGCCGTCGTGGCCGCAGCAGGCGGCTGAGCACGTGGAGCTCGTCCATTCCTTCACCGTGCCCGCAGCCCCGGACCGCACGTGGGCGTTGTTGACCGACCTGCACCAGGTCGGCAGCTGTTTTCCCGGCGCGACCGTCACCGAGGCCAGCGACGAGAACTTCTCCGGCACGGTGAAGGTCAAGCTCGGACCGATTGCGATGGTCTATTCCGGGTCCGGTCAGTTCGTCAGCCGCGATGATGCCGAACACCGAGCGGTGATCGAAGCCCGTGGCAAGGACAAGCGCGGCAACGGAACGGCCGGGGCCAGCGTGAAGGTGGCCGTCAGCCCTGATGGGTCCGGCACGAGGGTCGACGTCAGCACGGACCTGGCCATCACCGGCAAGCCCGCGCAGTTCGGTCGAGGCGTGATGCAGGACGTGTCCGACAAGCTGCTCGGGCAGTTCGTCCAGTGCATCGAAGGGCATCTGGGAGAAGCTGAGGCGCCAACCCCTGACGAGGACGAAGTCAGTCCGAGTGTCGGGGCGGATGCGGCCGGGACTGCCGCCGATCCTCCGGGCCCGGTCGCGCACGAGTCACCGACCTCTGGATCGCAGGCCCGACCAGAGCAGCGCGATGACGCCATCGACCTGGGCAGCGCCGTGGGTCCAGCCCTGATCAGTCGATACGGCATACCACTGGCTGCGCTCGGCGGGGTTGTGCTCGGGTATCTCTGGGGACGAGCGGGGTCTGGATCGAACGAAGGCTAGCGCGATGAAACTTGGCCTGCAGGTCCCCTTCTTCAGCTGGCCGGGCGCGCCGGAGTCGATCGGTCCGACCCTGGCTCGGATCGCGAAAGACGCTGAAGACGCTGGCATGTCGAGCCTGTGGATGATGGATCACCTGTTCCAGATCCAGATGATCGGGCCCCCGGAGTTGGACATGTTGGAGGGCTACAGCGCCTTGGCCTTTGTCGCCGCCCACACCACGAGGATTCGGCTGGGCACCCTGGTCACCGGGGTCACCTATCGCCACCCCGGCGTGTTGCTCAAGACCGTCACCACACTCGATGTGCTGAGCGAAGGCCGTGCGTGGCTGGGCATCGGAGCCGCCTGGAACGAGGAGGAACACCTCGGACTCGGCGTGCCCTACCCCTCGATGAAGGAGAGGTTCGAGCGCTTGGAGGAAACGCTGCAGATCGCTCACCAGATGCGGTCCGGGGACCAGAGGCCATACCGGGGCCGGCATTATCAGCTGGAGCGACCGCTGAACTCACCGCTTCCGCTGAGCAAACCCCATCTGCCCATCATGGTCGGCGGCAGCGGTGAGCAGAAGACGCTGCGGATGGTGGCGCAGTATGCCGACGCGTGCAACATCTTCGATATGGGCCCAGAAGCAGTGAAGGCCAAGTACGACGTGCTCGATGACCACTGCGCCGCCCTGGGGCGCGACCCTGCAGAGGTAGAGCGCACGGTGATCAGCCGGATTGCGTTATCGCGCAATGGCGGTCACGACAATCAGGGCGCAGAGGCGATGTCCGTGGCGCAGGCCGCGGACAAACTCGGCGCGCTGGAGGAGATCGGAACCCAGTCGGTGTTCTTCGGTATGGCCAACGCGCATGAGTCCAGCGCCTTTGAGCTGGTTGCCGAGCTGGTGGATCGCGTCTCGTCCTAAGGTAAGAGACATGGTCGAAGGCTGGTTCCTCGTTCTCGCCGCCGTGGTGTCGGCGGTCTTGGGGTATGCCGCGCACGTGCTTCAGGGCAGGATCCCGAGCAAGGACAATCAGGACGCCATCTCCGACGCACAGCGCGCCGAGGCCCTGGAGCACTTCCGCTGGGCAGCCGAGCTGGCAGTCTCCGAAGACGAAACCCAACGGCGCCTGGGAGCCGATCAGCTTCAGGTCTTGATCGGAGATCCTCACCTGCGCCCCGAGGACCTCCGTCGCGTCCGGGCCGCGATCCACAGCGCTCTAGCCAGCCGCATCGCCTCGTGGGATCATGCATCCGACAGTAGCGACGTTGGGACGACATGAAGATCGGCATCACACCGGCGGATCAGCAGCTCGCGCAGATCGACGTTGCCCTGGCCAAACGCCTCGGCGAAGCGGTCGATCCCCGCGTCGAGCTGATTGCCCGCGCCGATTCCTCTCGGGTGAACCGCCACTTCGCGACCTCCACCGACTCGGGCTCGTCATCACCTGTGCGGGTGTGGCTGGACGAGCAGACCGGCGACGTGGTCGGGGTGGGCCCAACGCCGCCGAAGGACGCCTAGCTCTTCAACCGCACCATGCCTTCCTGCGCGACGCTGGCCATTAGTGTCCCGTCTTGCGCAAACATCAGGCCGTGCCCCAGACCGCGACCGTTCTGAGCCGACGGCGAGGCTTGCCGATACAGGATCCAGCCGTCGGCTCGCGGCGTCCGGTGGAACCACATCGCGTGATCGAGGCTCGCGGGGCGCAAACGCGGGTCCCCCCATACCAATCCGTGCCGTCGCAAGATCGGCTCGAGCAAGCTGAAGTCCGAGGCGTAGGCAAGCACCGCAGCGTGCAGCAACGGATCCTCCGGCAGCGTCCGCGGAACCCTGAACCACACGTGCTGTTGTGCGGTCTGCTCGCCGGCTTCGAGGAACAACGGGCCCTCCACGTGCTTGATCTCCACCGCCCGACGAGCCAACTGACGCGCCGATGGATGGTCGATCCCCGACAAGATCTCCGCGTCGGAGGGCAGTCCGTCCGGGCTGGGGACCTGCGGCATCTCGTTTTGGTGGTCCAACCCCTCGGCCTCGTCCTGGAACGAGGTGATCATCGAGAGCAAGATTCGACCGTCCTGCACCGCATGCACCCGTCGCGCGGAGAACGAGTGACCATCGCGCATGCGTTCGACCAGGAACCGAATCGGGCGTTGGTCGTCACCGGGCCGCAAGAAATAGCCGTGCATCGAATGGATGGCGCGCGGGCCGTGCTCGTCGCTGCGCACCGTTCGACCCGCGGCGATGACCGATTGGGCCAACACCTGCCCGCCGAACACGCGGCCGTGGGCTTGGGGCTGGCTGCGGCCGGAAAAGACGTCACCCTCAGACCCGGCGAACTCGCCGCCAGCGTCGTCAGGGGAGGTCACGTGGAAGGTCGTCGAGCCTTCCCGAGTCAGATCGAGCACGTCGAGCAGGTCATCAATGGGATCCTCGATGGTCACCTGGGGCAGCCTAGCGATACGGACAGCCCGCGCGACCTGGCAGGATGACCGCCATGCCCGCCGAGCCTGACCCCGTCGTTCCCTACACCGTCGACATCCAGATCCGATGGTCGGATATGGACGCCTACGGGCACGTCAACAACGTGGCGTTCTTGCGTCTGCTGGAAGATGCCCGCGTCTACGCCTTCCGCGAATGGTTCGGGCAGGAGCGTTCGCTGCTCAACGAGGGCATCGTGGTGGCGCGGCAGGAGATTGACTACCTGTCCCCGTTGACCTTCAACTATGAGCCCGCTCGGATCGAGGTCTGGTGTTCGCGGATCAGTGGAGCGTCCTTCGACGTGGCGTATGCCGTGAAGCAACCGGGTGCCGATCTCACCTACGCTCGATCGGAGACGACCCTGGTGGCGTACGACCTCGCGGCCGCCGCACCGCGGCGGCTGCAGGACTTCGAACGGGAAGCGTTGCAGGCGGTAGCGGGCTCAGCGCCGGACATGCACAGCCGACGGGCCCGAAGGTGAGCGAGCACCCAACCGGTGGGGGCGGCGGGACGGCGACGTTGACATTCGCCGAAGTCGAGACGCTGCACGACCTAGGGACCTACATCGCCCGGGCCAAGTCCCTCGACGCCGAGGGGGCGATCAGGCTGCAAGCACGTGGCACCGTGCTGGCTGCGTGGGTCCAGGTCCTGCCGGGTCAGGGGATGCTTCGTGCCGGACTGGTGCTGGGGCTGCGGGTGATGCAGCTCGACGGTGCCCACGATCTGGACGTGACGGTGCCCCTGGGGGCGGTGTCCGACCGGTTGGCTCGCCGGCCCAGCGCCGGAGACGTGTCGGCAACCTTGGCCATCCCACCGCTGACCGTCACCCCGGCGTGGGCGGCCATCAGCCCACCGCACAGTGGGTGGCAGCCCTCGGGCCGCATCGCCGACGACGTCTTGCTGCACGCCGCACGTGAAGGCATCGAAACGGTCGCGCAAGGGACACCCACGGGAGCCGGGGCAGCAGCCGTGGCTACGCTCAGGTCGCGGGTGTGGGGTCGGGTTCTGCCTACGTCTGATGAGGAGACTTCCGCTGCGTCAGTCTCCGGGGGCCGCGAGGGTGTTTCGGCGGATGAGGCCACCGTCCCGGTCGGCGTCCCCGCGGGGGCTGGGCTGGCGGCGTACGCCTTGGGGTTTGCCGTGGCAGGTCAGGCTTCTCCGGTGCTGCGAAGCGGCCCATGGACCCGTGTCAGCCTGCGCAACGGCGAGATTCTGGCGAGATAGGGCGGGTCGGCCTCAGCGTGCTTGTGCACCCCCGAGCCGTTCTTTCTCGGGCGTGTCGCGGCACCGATGGGCCGGCAGGTGGCGCTGGCTCGCGGACCTTAGGCACCGTCGCGATGAATACCACCGGCAGCTTCTCCGAGCACCTCGTCGGCAGACAGGCTCCATTCCGAGGCAATAAGTCGTTCGACGACCCATGCCTTCGATTCATCGAGTTGCCCGATACCGGAGTTGATCAGGTCAACGGCCTCGGACGGCTCGATAGTGACGTAGTCCATGTCCATATCCCAGTAGTAGTCGAGGTCAAGCGCGTGAGAATAATGGAAGAGGTTCGTCTTTGAAATGTATGCATACACGCGAGTGTCTGGACCGATACACGCCACCCAATATGGGTACTCCTGGTTGTATGTAGCCTTCAGAATCTTCACACTTCTATGTCCTATCTGATCTATACACGATTCGGCGGACCTCAGCCCCACCGAGCTTGTCGAGACTATCCAGCCCCGGTGGGTTAGGAAGCGCGGCTGATTGGTCGCGCAACCAGGCGTCTGCCGTCATCCGCTCGGCCATGGGTGCGCGTGGATCGCGAGAGACCTCGTACGCGCCATGGGTCCGTTCCTTCACAGCGAGTGACGAGTCGGTATGAAATTGAACCTCCACGGACATTCCAAGTTCGTCTGAGCGCACGGTGCAGTGAATACCCTTGTACGGATTGCCGTCAACGTACGAGTGGTGGGCACTCCTGACCCTCCACCCACTTTCGCCCAGCTCATCAACAATGGAGGCTGCGGTCGTGATGAGGTCGTTCTGGCTGTCGGTGACAGCGGTGTATCGCAACACGTCGGTTATGGGCGGGCCAGACGATCCCGGCGGGAGGTGTTCCGCTTTGCGGTCGATCTTGGACGCCAAGGAGTCGGGCGACTTGATTCTGTGCTCTAGGCCGTGCGGGCGGGCGTCGTCCGGCAACGCGGCCAGGAAGTCCGCTGTGATGTCGGGCTCGACGGCCCGAGCCCGAGCAATCATCGGCAGGGTGGCTTGCACGACCTCGGCGGAGTAGGAGTCGCGCAGGGTCTGGGGATCGAAGTTCTCCTGCCACGCCACCGGCGGGATCCGGTCCGTGCGCGGTGAGGTGCCGGGCGTGGATGAACCGACGGTGGCCTGCCAGCCCGGGTCCTCGGCGACGTTATGGAGCCGGGTCAACGACTCGGGCGGGGTCTGCTGGGGGAGTCCATGTGGGGCCGCAAGCGCGGGAGTCGCTCCGCTGGTCGACGCGTGCCCCGAGCGGTGGGTCTGCAGCAGCGTGGCCAGTTGGACACGGGCCTCGGTGGCGCGCTCTGAGGCCCGACTGCGGGCCAGGGGGATCAGGCCCTTCGGGTCAAGGGTCACGCCCGGCGGGATGCCACGCGCGGACAGGACTCCGCGGATGCCGGCTCGCGGAACGATCGAGCCGCCACCTGTAGCCAGCGACACCACGGCGTCGGGGATGAACGTGCCCGCCGTGTGCCATCCGTTGGCGCGCCAGGTGCCGTACCCCGTGGCCGCCACCGCTGCTGAGCCGAGCCGTTGGGCCGATTCCGCCTTCTGCTCCGCGCTCGTGGTGAGCAAGCCGGGCGTTGTGAGCAGGGTTGCCGCGTCACCGCCGAGCCGGGCGAGGCCGGAGCGCGCGGCTTCGGTCCGGCCATCGGTCGTCCACCCGGCGAGGTCGGCCGCGAAGAGCCCGCCCTCGATCACGGTGTTCGCGGCACCGTCCTGGAGCATCTGGGACTTCACGGTCCAATCGCCCTCGGTCCACATCGCCGGGCGACCCCAGGGGGCCTGACCCGAGCGAGACAGGGCCACGTATGCGTCTCGGGTCCGGCCGTTCACGTACTGACTGTTGACGCTTGTTTCGCCGGACCGGTGATAGCGCGGCGCTCCCCAGAGCTCAGCGAGCACATTGCCGCACTCGTTCTCCGCGCGATCTTTGGCCGCCCACAGATATGCGATCCGCCTATTCAGGGCCTCCTCGGTCCGCAGCAGCCCGATGCCTTCCTCCTGCCATAGGTCTGCGAGATTCTCACCTCGGTCGTTGTCGCGGTTCTCCCCCTCCACGCGGTCTCGGTGTTCGGTGAACGCCAGCAGCTCGAGGATCACCGTGCTGCGCTCGGCATCCAGCTCCGCGAGTCGGTCGGCGTATGCCGTCAGGGCAGCCTCAGCGACCTCCGCCTTCGTCAACAGGTCCAGTGCTCGTTCGCTGGGTCGGTTCATCGCGGAAAGGACCAACTGCTGCTCCGGCGCCCGGTAGGACCACGCCAGATGGGTCCAGTCGACCTGGACGGCAGCCGCCGTGCGGTGCACCGCGCGAGCGGCCTGGACCAGGTCAGTCGCAGCTGACCGGATGCCTTCGGGTGGGTCGAAGACCGGCAGACCGGGGATCTGCAGGCCTGCGTTCATCGGCGTACCCCCTCGGCGGTGACGGTGCTCGCCGCGTGGCGATGCTGGCGCAGCCCAGTGAACACGAAGCCGGCGACCTCACGCAGGAGTTATCCACAGGCCCGGGTGACTCCGTGTGCGCGCTCGCCGATCTACCGGTCGGCGCCAGGGGGTGACGTCGGCATTGTCATGTCGGGGTGCATTGCCAAGAAGAGCGAATGAGGTTGGGCGCTGGGGTCGCGAGGGTGGTCGTGCATTTCCTGCAGTAGCGCGGAAAGGCGCTCGGTGAACGCCTCGAGGTCGCCCGGGGACATCCGCAAGCCAAGCCGAGTCACCTTCAGCTGGTCCTCCGGCATCCCGTCGATGTCGGACAGGAACGCATCCACCATCGAGTGGAGCCCACCCCTGGTATTGACGTACCACGACTTTCCGGTGGCGCGGTAGGGGATCTCGCGAGCCCCGCGCGTACCCCGTCGGGCCCCCTCGGCAGCCAAGAAGCCCGTCTCGACCAACGTCCGCACGTGGTGCAGGATCGAGGCGGGAGGTCGGCCCAGGGTGTCGGCGATCTCCTTGTTGGTCATCGGATCATCGAGGGTCATCCGCAGGATGCGCAGGCGCAGGCCGGAGGCAAGGGCCTTCGCCTCGGCGTCGGTGGCGTCGCGATACCGGTGCCGTGCGTGGAGTGGCACCTCGTCGGGGACCGGTGGCGGCGGCATACGGGGCAGCATACCTACGCACGAATGAGTGATTGACAAAACTCAATCAGTAGGGCGAGAGTAGCTCCATGGAGCGGAAGCGACCCACGCTGTGGCACCACCGCGACTTCAGACTGATCTGGGCCGGCGACACGGTGAGCGTGTTCGGGATGCAGGTCGTCGGTCTGGCCATCCCGATCATGGCAGTCCAGCTGCTGGACGCCACGCCGTTTGAGATGGGTTTGCTCGTCGCCCTGGAGATGCTGGCCTTCCTGGTGATCTCGCTACCCGCCGGAGCGTGGGTGGATCGGTGGCGCAAGAAGCGGGTCATCGTCATCGGTGATCTGAGCCGGGCCGCAGTGCTGTTGCTTCTGCCGCTGGCGTGGGCCCTGGATGTGCTGGCTCTGTGGCAGCTGTATGCCGTGGCGCTGGTGAGCGGGGTCATCACCGTGTTCTTCGATGTAGCGAACCAGTCCTACCTGCCCGACATCGTCGATGGTGATCAGATCGCGGAGGGCAACGGCAAGTTGCAGGCCAGCCAACAGACCGCAGGGGTGCTGGGCCCGGCCGCCGGGGCGGCCTTCATCCGCGCGATCGGCTCACCATTGGCCGTCGCGGTGACCTCTGTCTGTATGGCGGCCTCCGCCGTACTGGTCAGCAGAGTCAGACACGAAGAAACGCCGAAGCCTCGCGAGGATCGTCGACCGATGCGCAGCGAGGTGGCCGAGGGCCTGAAGTTCGTGATCGGTCACCCGCTGCTGGTCCGGATCACCGCCTGCACCGGGATCAGCAACTTCGCCAGCAACGCCGTCTTTGCTCTGTTCGTGCTCTACGTGCTGCGCACGCTGGACCTGAGCGAGACCACGTTGGGGTTGGTCTTTTCGGTGAGCGCTGTCGGCGGCCTGCTCGGCGCGGTCAGTGCCAACCGGGTCGCGCGGTGGGTCGGTGAGGGACGCTCGATCCCGCTGACCGCGGTGCTCATCCCGATCGCGGCCATCTCGACGCCGTTGGCCAGCGTGTTGCCTCCGGTGCCGACCTTGCTCATCGGCGGTTTCGTGACCTCCTGGTCGGTGGTGGTCTACAACGTCGTCCAGGTCAGCTTCCGGCAGCGACTCTGCCCTAAGGCGTTGCTCGGCCGCATGAACGCCTCGATCCGATTCTTGGTGTGGGGGCCGATCCCGCTGGGCGCCCTGACCGGCGGGGTGTTGGGCAGCACGCTTGGGGTGGTGCCGGCGCTGTGGGTAGGGGTGGCGTTGATGGCCGTCGCCGCCCTGCCGGTGGTGCTCAGTCCGTTGCTGACCATGGGGGACTTGCCGCGGGAACTGGACGCGCTCGCGGGCGACTCTCACCCATTCTGAGCCACGTAGTGCGAGGCTGGTGCGATGAGTGAACTCAACGTCCTCGGCGGCGAACTCGAATCGTGTGGCACCGACCCGGTCACCGGCTTCTTTCGAGACGGGTGCTGCAACACCGGCCCGCAGGACCAAGGCAGCCACACCATCTGTGCGGTCGTCACCGCCGAGTTTCTGGACCATCAGCGCAGCATCGGCAACGATCTGGTGACCGCCATGCCGCAGTATCACTTCCCGGGTCTACGGCCCGGAGATCGATGGTGTGTGACCGCACTGAACTGGGCTCGAGCGTATGCCGACGGCTGTGCCGCGCCGGTCGTCCTCGCCTCGACGAACCAGGCGGTGTTGAGCATCGTGCCGATTGCCGCGCTGACCGAGCATGCAGTCGACGTGCCAGCGGACCCCGGTTCAATCACCGATTGAACAGAGGCCGCGATGGGTCCGGGACCGGGTCATGTCATCTGCGCGAACCGGCAGCGGGGCTCGAGGCGGACGGTGGTCGGCTACCGCTGGGCACCCGGCCACCGGAGCCATACCGTGCTGTCACGACGCAGGCTGCCCTCCACCAGAGAGTGACTGGCCAGGAGCACCTCGGCATCCGTCGGCAACGGCACGGGAGTCTCCCCGAAGTTGGTCAGCACGCCGATGACCTTTCCGTCGGGACCGGTGTTGGTGAACGCTACGACCTCCTCGCCGTAGCCCTCCAACCACTCCAGGGTGCCGACCCCCAGGTCGTGCTCGCGGCGCAGGCGAAGCGCCGTGCGATACAGCTCCAACGTCGACCCCGAGACACCAGCTTGACGGTCCACTGCTAACGCACCGTAGATCTCCGGCTGCGGCAACCAGGTGCCCGCCGAATCACTGAACCCGTATGCCGTCGAGCCGGCCTCCCAGGGCATGGGGATCCGGCACCCGTCACGTCCACGCTCGGTGTGCTCGCTGCGCTCCCACGTCGGGTCCTGCCGCTCGGCGTCAGGAATAGCGGTGTGCTCAGGCAGACCCAGTTCCTCACCCTGGTAGAGGTACGCCGATCCGGGCAGCGAGAGCATCAGCACCGAGCCCGCTCGCGCCCGACGTAACCCCAGGATGGCGTTGGGCTGCGGGTCGTGCATACCGATCCCGTTCGGCCGTTTCTCCCCTACGGTCAGGCCGTACCGGGACGCGTGCCGGACGACGTCGTGGTTGGACAGCACCCAGGTGCTGGGTGCACCGACGTCGTGCGCGACGCGCAGCGAGGTGTCGATGACCTCCTGCATCTCGACGGCTGACCATGGGCACTCCAAGAAGGCGAAGTTGAAGGCCTGGTGCATCTCGTCGGTGCGGGTGTAGAGCGCGGCGCGCGAGATGGGCTGCACCCAGGCTTCGGCCACCAGGATGCGTTCCTGCGCTGGATCACCCTCGGGGTTGTACTCATCGAGCACGGCGCGCCAGCCTCGATAGATCTCGTGCACACCGTCGCGGTCCCACATCGGATTGTCGATGCTCTCGTCGGCCTGGAACGTGACGACGTCGGGCGCCGGGGTGAAGTCCGGCAACCCCTGCGTCTTCACCAAACCGTGCGCGACGTCTACGCGGAACCCGTCCACCCCGCGGTCAAGCCAATAGCGCAGCACGTCGTGGAACATCTCGTGCACGTCATGGTTCTGCCAGTTCAGATCCGGCTGTTTGATATCGAACAGATGCAAATACCACTGGCCGGGGGAGCCGTCGGCTTCGGTGATGCGTTCCCATGCGGGGCCCCCGAACACCGCCTTCCAGTTGTTGGGTGGCTCCGCGCCGTCCTGACCGCGGCCGTCCCGGAACATATAGCGCTCCCGTTCGCTGGACCCCGGCCCCGCAGCCAATGCCGCCTGAAACCACTCGTGTTCGTCACTGGTGTGGTTTGGCACGAGATCCACGATGACCCGGATGTCCAGGTCATGTGCGGTGGAGACGAGCGTGTCCGCGTCGTCGAGGTCGCCGAAGATCGGATCGATGTGCCGATAGTCGGCCACGTCGTATCCAGCGTCGGCCATTGGCGAGACGTAGAACGGGCTGATCCAGATCGCATCGACCCCGAGGTCGCGCAAGTAGGGCAAGCGGGCGTTGATCCCCGGAAGGTCACCCACCCCATCGCCGTTGGCGTCGGCCCACGACCTCGGATAGATCTGATAGATCACCGCGTGCCGCCACCAGGCGGTGTCCTCGGTGCTCGCAGCGGAGTTCGTGGATGAACTGGGCGTGGCGTTGGCAGGCGGGGTCGAAGTCACCCCCGTATATTGCCCGACTCAACACGCCCGTACGAAAACGCCCCTCGAGGTCAATCTTCGAACGCGTTGACCATGAAGTTGGCGGCGTGATTCATGTAGCCCCGCATGAGTTCGGCATCCATCGGGGAGAGTTCGACGCTGTCGATAGCCGCGTGCATGTGGGTCAGCCAGCGGTCTCGTTGCGCGGGCGTGACGGCGAAGGGGGCATGACGCATCCGCAGGCGGGGATGACCGCGCTGTTCGCTGTACGTCTTCGGGCCCCCCCAATACTGCTCGAGGAACATGAGCAGTCGGTGCTCAGCGGGTGCCAGGTCTTCCTCGGGATACAGCGCGCGCAGATCAGGGTCGGTGGCCACCCCGCGGTAGAACTGAGCCACCAGCGCCTCGAAGGTGGGGCGTCCGCCGACCCGCTCGTAGTAGGTCTCGGTCTCCGGGACGGCGTCGGCTGGCTCACTCACCCGTTCAGTGTGTCATCGTCCGTGGTGGCTTCCAGCACTCGAATACTCAACGATCCGGGGTCGTAGTCCTGCGCGATGATCTCCACGGAGCCTTCCCGGCCGCTGACCCGCGGGGGGAGCGGGATGGTCCATTCGGTGGGCTCGGTGGTCCACGACGTCCACCAACCGTCCCGATACATCAGCGGCGAGGCGATGCGACCGAGCACTGACGGGTCATAGAACATGCCGTCGAGCAGCCCCTCAGCGGCGTCCTCGCCGACGATTCGCGCCCGGAACCGGCCCTTGCCCTCGGTGGCCACGCTGAGCAGCGCCTCCTCCTCGACGCTCACCGCGAGCTCGACACGTCCCCGACTGTCAAGATCGGCCTGGGTGATCGAGTTGCGGACCGTCCACGCTTTGGTGCCGGAACGGTCCAGACCGAGACCGATGAGGCCACCCTCGTCGGGCACCGGACGGAGGTTGAGCCGGGACGTCGTCGGTTGGTCGGCCTCCACGAACGGGAACTCGTCGTAGGACACATCGGCGTATGCGGCAACGGTCAGACTGGTGCGTTCGCTCGTCTCTGGGGCAGTGAGGGTGACGCTTTGCGATGCGCTCACATTCTCCGACTCGGTGCGAAACCGCGTGTTGCCTCCGCCCTCATCGGGGATGAGCCCGGCCTGCACCGTGGCTCCCTTCGGGCGAAACGGTCCGGCCCACTCGCTGCGATAGTTGGCGCACGGGATCAGCCCGTATCCGAACTCGGTATGCAGGCTGAGGGAGCGGATCCGATGCGGAGTCTCGACCCCACACCCGCCTACCCACGTCAGCTGCTCGGCCAACGAGGAGTCCAGTGGCACACCGTGAGCCTCACCGTCGGTTGGCACCTGGTATGCCGCGATGCGCCGCATCCCGTGCGCGAACTCCGGCAATATCGGCGAGTAGCCAGGAGCCAGGGCCATGGGTGCCGAACCCCCGTCGGTGTTCGCGATCACCTGCCATCCGGCCCCGTTGAAACCCCGGGCCACCACGCTCACCACGACCGTGTCGTCGGTGATGTCGACCCCCAACCGGCTGAGCTCTCCGGACTCGAACGAACGGTGATACCCGGACTCGACATATCCGCGCCAGAAGCCCTGTCGCAGCTGCGGATCGGCGTCCTGCCACGGACCGGGGAGGCTCTTGCCCAGCCCCACCAGCTCCTCTCCGTCGTTGGTGATGACCACGCCGTCCAAAGCCACCAGCAACTGGCCCGGCTCTTGGGTGAGGGCGGTGACATCGACCTTCGTGTCGACGTCGAGCTCGATCGAGCGGACCTGTTGGTTCTTGCCCAGCAGGCCCTCCAGCGACGGGTCCAGGGTCAGCGCAGTGCTGGCGTTCACGACATCGTGGGCACCCGGCAGTTGCGGTGCCGTGTCGTAGTCCGCAATGGTCCCGAACGGGTATGCCGACCAGTCCTCCTCGCGATACAGCGCGAGGTGGACGGCGCCCGTTCCGGCCCAGGCCGCGGGAACGGTGACGGTGTAGCCGTCGACGCCTCGAGGCAGCGGTTCCAGCAGCGGCGCCGTGCTCAGGTCGGCACTGCGGTCCAGGCAGGACAGGTCTACCGTCTCTGGACCCGCCCGGACACTGATGACGTCCAGGATCGCGTCCACGTCCATCGCGTTTCCGGGCAGGTCACAGTAGGCGACGGCGTAGATCTGGATGTCCTCATCGACCTTCGGAGCCGTGACCACCGTGCCGCGCAACCCGTAGTCGATGACTGCAGTCTTCTCCAACGCCAATCCGTCGAGGTACGGTGCGGGCTCGCCGTCAACGAGGCCGTAGCCGCCGGCATAGCCGAGGTCGGCACTCGGTGGTTGCACCGCTTCGCCACTCCCCTCCGGAGGGCTGTCGAGCACGGCCGCTCCCGCACCCGCCGCGACCACTGCTGCACACGCGGCTGCCCACCCCGCACGTCGCTGATTTCGCTGAGCGGTGGCGCGCCGTTCGGCGTCTGCGAGGAGTCCGGCCGGGTCCGGCACGGCGAAAGTCTCGGCCACCTCGGCCAGGATCGGCGCCAGCTGCGCCAGGGCAGGCACGAACAAGGCCTCGCGGGCACGCGCGTCGTCGGTGCTCGCTGCACGGCGGCTGATCCTCAATTCGCCCGCCGCCTGAGCCAACGACTGGTCGTGGAGGGCCATCAGGACGGTGATGGCCCGCTGGCGAGCGGTGAGCCCCTCCAGGGGATCGCCCATGCTCCCGTGGGCGCCGCCATCAGACAGATGCCGCTGCGTGCTGTGCTTCACGAAGGTGCGCACCAGGATCGTGCGGACGAAAGCCTCGGGCGAGTGGCCGGCGCCCTTCCACCGCAGCCGGGCTTGGGTCAGGCTCATGCGGAGCAGGTTCTGCGCACCCTCGGCGTCCGGGACCAGGAGCACAGCAGTCCGGTTCAGCGACGCCGCGCGCGCGTGCACGAAGTCGGCGAACGGAGCGGGCTGCGTCGCGCCGGTCATGGTCTTCGGATGTTACGCCTGGGTCCCGAAGGGCGTGATCTGAGGGCCGCGGACACCCGCTTCATCCAGCTCGGCCTTGGCCCGTTTGCGCACGACGCGGGCGATCTCGAACTGGTCACCGGGGGTACATTTTGCGATGATCCGGATGGTCATCACCCCTCCGGACACGGACTCCACCCCGGCCACGAGTGGGCGCTCGATCAGCTTGGCGGCCCACTCCTCCTCGTCGTACATCCGGGTGACGACATCCTCGAGGAGCGGAAGGACGTTCTCCGGGCTCTCGTCATAGGAGACCGGCACATCGATGTAGGCCGCCGCCCACCCTTGGCTCTTGTTGCCGATGCGGACGATCTCCCCGTTGCGAATGAACCAGACGACCCCGGCGGCGTCGCGCAACCTGGTGATCCTGAGCGTGACCTCTTCGACGGTGCCGATCGCCTCACCGGTGTCGATCACGTCCCCGACCCCGTACTGATCTTCGATCACCATGAAGATCCCGGACAGGAAGTCCTTCACCAACGACTGTGCACCGAAGCCCAGGGCGACCCCGCCCACCCCGGCTGAGGCCAGCAGCGGACCCAGCGGCAGGCCGACTTCGGCCATGATCGTCAACACGGCGATGAGTGCAATGACAAAGGCCGACACGCTGCGCAGCAACGAGCCGAGCGTCAGAGCGCGCTGGCGACGCCGCTCGACATCGGGACCGTTGGAGCCCATCACCATGGCGCTGAGCTGGCGTTCCCCCTGACGCTGATCGACCCGGCTGAGCATCGCCGACTCCATCCCCGAGATCGCCCTGCCGAGCAACCACCTCAGGAAAACAGCGGCCAGGATGATCAGCACGATGCGTAGCGGTGGTCCCAGGAGCCACACGCCGAATTCTTCCCAGCTTTCGAACGGCATACCCTCCATTCTGTCCCACCGGCCGCCTGCGGCCTGTCAGACTAAGACACCCCGCGGGCTCCGCACCTCCATCACGCAAAGGACAGAACGTGACTCAGTCGTTGCCCGAAAGTCTGAGCCGACTTGCGCAGGCCTATGGCGTGGCGACCGAGTTCTGGGATTGGCAAGGAAACTACCGGCCGGTCTCGGCGGCTACGGTGCGCGCGGTGCTGAGTGCCTTGGGGGTGGACGCCACCGACGACCATCAGGCGTCCATCGCGCTGCAGACCGCCAACGACGCGCCGTGGCGTCGGTTGGTGCCGCCCGTGGTCGTCGTCGAGCAGGGGTCGCGTCCGCTCGTGCACGTGCATGCTGCCGACCGGGAGACGGTGAGCGTCACGGTGCACACCGAAGAAGGCGACACGCGCTCGCTGCGGATCCTCGACGAAGAACGACCCACCCGTCAGATCGACTCCACCCTGACGGTCCGGCACACCGTCGACGTGCCGGACAACCTGCCGCTGGGGTGGCACCAGCTGGACGTGTCGTGCACCGGTGGTCATCCGCGCAGCGCCTCCTGCGTGCTGGTGGTCTATCCGCGTCGCCTCGACCTGCCGCCGGCTCTCGCGGTGGACGGCGAACAGCAGTGGGGTCTGATGACTCAGCTGTATGCGATGCGGTCCGAGCGCTCGTGGGGCCTGGGGGACCTGGCCGACCTGGGCGACGCCGGGGCGTGGGCCGCCGCCCTGGGGGCCGACTTCGTCCTGGTCAACCCACTCCACGCAGCGCAGCCCCAGGTGCCTATCGAGCCTTCGCCCTATCTGCCGACCACCCGGCGCTTCGTCAGTCCGCTCTATATCCGGATCGAGGACGTGCCGGAGGTTGCTTATCTCTCGGCGGCTGAGCGTCAGCTGATCGAGTGGCACGCCGACGACGCACAAAAATATCTGGAGCTGGACTTCCTGGAGCGCGATCCGGCGTGGATCGCGAAGGAAGCAGCGCTGCGAACGCTGTTCCGCCAGCCGAGGTCGCAGCGCCGGGAACGCGCTTTTCACGCGTTCTGTGAGATGGATGGCCAGTCCCTGACCGACTTCGCCACCTGGTGCGCGCTGAGCATGGAGCTCGGACCCTCCTGGAACGAATGGCCTCTGCAGCTGCAGGATCCGGGCGACCCGGCGGTGGAGGCATTTCGAGCCAAGCATGCTGCGGACGTCGAGTTCTACTGCTGGTTGCAGTGGATCTTGCACGAGCAACTAGGGCGCCTGCAACGCGACCTGCTGGACACCGGTATGCGGATCGGCGTGGTCCACGACCTGGCGGTAGGGGTGCATCCGCACGGCGCCGATGCATGGGCGCTCAAGCAGTCCTTGGCCCGCGGCGTCACGGTAGGGGCACCACCGGATCAGTACAACCAACGCGGCCAGGACTGGAGCCAGCCACCCTGGCAACCGGCGGCGTTGGCGGGCGCCGGTTATGCGCCGTACCGGGAGATGCTGCACAAAGTGCTGCGCGATGCCGGTGGGCTGCGGGTCGACCATGTGATCGGGTTGTTCCGGTTGTGGTGGATTCCGGAAGGCCTGGAGCCCCATGAGGGGACGTACGTGCGTTATGACCACGAGGCGATGATCGGCATCCTGATGCTGGAGGCGCACCGGGCTGGCGCCGTCATCGTCGGCGAGGACCTGGGCACCGTCGAGCCGTGGGTCCGCGACTACCTGAGTGAGCGCGGCATCTTTGGCACCTCCATCCTGTGGTTCGAACGCAACGAACGCGGGCCGGTGCCACCGGAGAGATATCGCGAGCTGTGCTTGGCCACGGTGACCACCCACGATCTTCCGCCCACGGCGGGATATCTCAGTGGGGTCCACATGGAGCTGCGACGCGACCTCGGGTTGTTGACCCGTTCGTGGGACGAGGAGCTCGATGAGGACCGATCGGCGAGAGAGGAAGTCCTCGCCGAACTGCGACGCCGTGGGCTGTTGCGGGACGGCGCCACCATTACCGAGCAGGTCGAGGCGTTGCACCGCTACCTGACGTGGGCGCCGGCCAAGCTCATCGGGGTGTCGGTCTCGGACCTGGCTCAGGACACCAGGATCATCAACCAACCCGGGACCCACGAGGAATACCCCAACTGGCGGGTTCCGCTGGCCGGTCCGCAGGGTCGTCCGATCCTGCTGGAGGAACTCTTCACCCTGCGCACCGCGCGCCGGCTGGCGCGCACGGTGTCGCGCCGCAGCTAAGCGTTCTGCGGCACCCCGGCACGGCTGCGGGTCGGCCCCGAAGCCAGCACGACGAAGCGTTCGAGCACGACGAGCATCTCCGGATCGATCCTGCCCTCGGGTCCGGCGAAGAATGCGGCGTGAGCGCGCCGCCACTGCTCCAGACTGCGATCCCCCTCGCCTTCGGCGTCAGCGTGCTCCGGCGGCACGGCCCCAAAGGGGACCACCTCCACGTGCGTGGTTCGGATCAAGGCGCGCGGTCGCTGCGCCCCGTCCATCACGATGGCGAGCATCCCTGGGGTCGGGAGGTCCGTGCCATCAGCCTCGTATTCGCGGCGGGCGCTGGACGTGGCCGTCTTGGTTCCGGCCAGTACGAGCGCCAACAGTTCGTCGGCCTCTTGCTCGCTGCTGCCGAAAGACCACGCAGGCGGGGGCAGCACCTCATCGACCGTGCGCCCTAGGTAGGCCCCGGCGGGGTTCAGGCGTCCCCGAATTTGTGCGTCGCGCCAGAAGGCGTCGATCTCGGCTTGATCCATCCTGCGACGCTACCTGCTTATGCATCCTGAGCTTGGGCCGCCAGAGCCCGAGCCACGCCGTCTCGATTCTCGCTGACCGTCCGGCGTAGCCCGTTCGGCACGTCCGGGTGCTCGTCCAGCCACGTCTGGGTGGCGCTCAACAAGTCGTCGTCCGCCACGATCATGGGAAAGAAACCGGTGGCCAGTGCGCCGGCAATCGCGTGTGTCCTGGCCGCCCACACATCCTCGATGGCATCCATATAGCGCGCGACATACGGCTGCAACAGTGCGGGGTCGTGCGCTTTCCCGAACCCCAAGGCCATCGCGGAAATCACCGCGTTGGGCAACGAGTCACCTTCCATGGCGGCCGTCCATGCGGCCTCTTTGGCCTCGGGGGTGGGCCGGGCCGCCATCGCGCGGGCGGCCTTCTCACGACCGGTGGCGGTGTTGTCCGTGGTGCGCTCGGCTTCGATCTCCTGCTCATCGGCATCACCGGCCGTGGCCAGCGCCGTCAACAGTGTCCACCTCATGTCTTGGTCCACGCTGAGTCCCTCGATGGGATCCGAGCCGTCGAGCACGCCACGGACTCGGGCCACGTCGTCCTCGGAGGAGGCGAAGGCAGCCCAGGCCCCGACGAGCTGTAGCTGCGCGTCGCTGCCGGCGGCGGCGCTCAGCGCCGTGGTGCGCAGGGCGTCGCTGACCTCTGTCCGCAGGCGCTCCCGGTTGGCCGGCGCCGAGTACGTCAACGCCGCGCTGCTCAACTGCATCAGCAGCACGCGCAACAGGGTGGAGTCGTGCTCACCGTCCACGGCCCGCAGAGCCAACCGAACGTAGTCCGAGGCCGACATCTGGGCGTCCCGGGTCATGTCCCACGCCGCGCCTAGCACCATCGCCCTGGGCAGTGACTCGGCGAAAGCTCGGGGGTCCTCCAGCACAGTGGCCAACGAGTGCGGGTCGAGCCGGATCTTGGCGTAGGCAAGGTCATCGTCGTTGACCAACAGCAGGTCCGGCATCGCTAACCCCACCAGACTGGGCACCGGCGTCCGCTCGCCGTCGATATCGAGCTCCACGCGGTCGGTGCGGACCAGCTGTTCACCCTGCCGGTTGTACAGGCCGACGGCGAGGCGGTGGGGGCGAAGAGTCGGGAAGTCTTGGGTGGCCGTCTGCACGACCGTCGCCGAGGCGATGACGCCGTCGCGGACCTCCAGTTCCGGGATCAACGTGTTGACGCCGGCCGTCTGCAGCCACAGCTGCGACCATGAACCCAGGTCCCGGCCGGACGTGGTTTCCAGCTCGACGAGGAGATCGGCCAACGTCGTGTTGCCCCAGGCGTGCTTGGCGAAGTATGCCCGCAAGCCGTCGCGGAAGGGCTCCCGCCCGGCGTAGGCCACCAGCTGCTTCAACACCGACGCACCCTTGGCGTAGGTGATGCCATCGAAGTTGACCTCTACCGAGGCAAGGTCGACCATGTCTGCGGCCACCGGGTGGGTCGAGGACAACTGGTCCTGGCGATAGGCCCACGCCTTCTCCGAGGTCGCGAACGTCGTCCATGACTCGGTCCACTGGGTCGCCTCGGCCTGGCAGACAGTCGAGGCCCATTCGGCGAAGGATTCGTTAAGCCACAGGTCATCCCACCACTGCATGGTGACCAGGTCGCCGAACCACATGTGCGCCAGCTCGTGCAGGATCGTCAACGCGCGACGCTCCACTGCGGTGTCGGTCACTTTGGACCGGAAGACGTACTGCTCGACGATGGTCACACAGCCCGCGTTCTCCATCGCGCCCATGTTGTATTCCGGCGTGAAGATCTGGTCGTACTTCGCGAACGGATACGCGCAGTCGAACTCCTCCTCGTAGAAGGCGAAGCCGGCCTTGGTGCAGGCCAGGATGTTGTCCGCGTCCAGGAACGTCCTCAGGCTCTTGCGGCAGAACACCCCCAACGGCACGGTGCCTGCCCGGGTCGCGACCTCATCTCGCACGACGTCGTAGGGACCGGCGACCAGCGCGGTGATGTAGGACGAGATGCGTGGGGTGGGGCCGAAGGCCCACCGCGCCACCTCGATTCCGTCGACGTTCTCCGCCTCCGGCGCCGCTGCCGGCTCGGGAGTGGGCTGGTTGGAGATCACCTGCCAGTGGGCCGGTGCGTCCACCGTGAACGTGAACGTCGCCTTCAGGTCGGGCTGCTCGAAGACGGCATACATCCGACGACTGTCGGGCACCTCGAACTGCGTGTACAGGTAGACCTCCCCATCGGCAGGGTCCACGAAGCGGTGCAGTCCCTCGCCAGTGTTCATGTAGGACCCGGTGGCCACCACGGTCAGCACGTTGGTGCTGCGCAACCCCCGCAGAGCGATGCGGGAGTCGGCAACGACATCGTCGACGTCCAGCTCCTCCCCGTTGAGCTGCACCGACTGCACATCGTGGGCGATCAGGTCGATGAACGTCTCGGCACCGTCGCGGGTTGCCGCAAAGGCCACGGTGGTGGTGGTCCCGAACGTTTCGGCGCCGCGCGTGAGGTCCAACTCGATGTCGTAGGAACGCACGGAGATCAGCGACGAACGCTCTTGGGCCTCGTCCCGCGTCAAGTTGGTGCCGGGCATCGTGATCCTCCAAGGGGTGGGGTAGATGAGATGCCTCGATGGTGTCATGGTGTGCCGACGGACCTATCCACGAGACCGCCCCAGCAACCAAGGAGATCACCATGAGGGTTCACATCGGAGGCGACCATGCGGCATACGAGATGCATCAGGACCTGCGTGACTGGCTGAGCGAACAGGGCCACGAAGTCCACGACCACGGCCCCTTCGAATACAACGACCAGGACGACTACCCGGTCTTCGTCCTGCGAGCTGCTGAGGCAGTGGCCGCCGACGCTGGCTCGCTCGGGGTCGTCCTGGGTGGGTCGGGCAACGGCGAGCAGATTGCGGCCAACAAGGTTGTCGGTATCCGCGCGGCGCTGTGCTACAGCGAGGAGCTGGCGGTGCTGGCCCGCCAGCACAACAACGCCCAGGTCATCTCGATCGGGGCGCGGATGCAGACGCGAGAGGAGTCGCGGGCCATGGTCGCCGCCTTCGTAGGGACCGAGTTCTCGGGAGAGCAGCGACATCAGCGGCGGATCGACATGATGAGCAGCTACGAGGCCGATCACACCCTGCCCGACCTGGACTAAGGCGTGACCACGGACGCGACCGCTTCATCAGGCGGGGCCGTGGAGGCCGCTGGGGAGGCAGGCGAGGAGGGGTCAGAGTTCGCCGATCTCGAGCTGCTGCGGGCCTACGAGCCGGTCGTCCGCTTCACCAGCGGCGAGTTCTTCTTCCCCGTCTCCGCCCACCGCTACGTCGAGCGGTCGGCTCTGTGGAGTGATGACCTCGACGGGGAGCCGACTCAAGAGTTCGCGGTGGGCACGATGGACATGGCCGCGCTGACCGATTACTGCGCCCCTTCGCAAGGTCTGGGTCACGCGCTGTCTGCGGTCGATACCGGTGAGAAAGGACGGCCCCCGCCCCGGATTCCGCTCCGGGATCGACCTCCCGCGTTGCGCGGCGCCAGTCGGTTGGCGTCGGTCGGGGTCACCTCCCGCGCGATCGACGCCCTGAACCGGTTATCCCTGCTGTTCCGGGGCAGCGTCCCGGGTGGCAGCGCCGCTCGCGCCTTTCTCATCCAGCGGGATCACCTCAAGCCCGACCGTCCGGTCTACTACGGACGGGTGCTGCGCGACGGGCCGTGGATCGTCTGTCAGTACTGGTTCTTCTACTGTTTCAACAACTGGCGCTCCGGTTTTGGTGGGGTCAACGAGCACGAGGGTGACTGGGAGCAGGTGACCGTCTATCTCGATGGTGCCGGGCCGGTCGACCACGAGGGGCTGCCACCGGCACGGTGGGTGGTCTTCTCCGCGCACGAGGAGACCGGCGACGATCTGCGACGCCGGTGGGACGACCCCGACCTGAGCGTCGTCGACGGTCGTCACCCCGTGGCCTTCGCGGGTGCCGGATCGCATTCGGGGGCCTATCTGGCGGGCGACTACCTGATCACCGTGCAGCCGCCCACCCTGCCGTCCTTCGTGCGGGCCGCCCGAAGCGCCGCCCGGGTCTTCACCCCCTGGTCGGCCACCGCACAAGGCGGCGGAGTGGCTATCCCGTACGTTGACTACGCGCGGGGGGATGGGCGAGGCGTCGGACCGGGGGAGGCGGAGAGCTGGCACCCGGAGGTGCTAGACGACACTCAGCGATGGGTGCGGATCTATCGCGGCCTGTGGGGCCACGACACACGGGATCGTCTGGGAGGAGAACGTGGACCGGCTGGCCCGCGCTACGAGCGCGATGGCACGGTACGCCAGTCCTGGGCCGATCCGGTGGGCTGGGCGGGGTTGGCCAAGGTCGCGCCGAACCCCGATAGCGAAGAGCGCCTGGTCCAGGGGCGGGCCGCACAGGCGCGGGCCCGGCTCGATGAGGTTGCCGAGGAGGTGAAGCAGATCCGCGCCACGTTGCGCATGGCGGCAGCCGGTTTGGCGCCGGGCTCCCCGGAGGTCCGGTCCTTGCGTGCTGAGGAGGATCGGTCGCTCCGGCTGCGGATGGAGCAAACCCGGCTCAGGGATGAACTAGCCCGGATGGAGTCGGCCGACGCCCTAGAGCACAGGGCGGCGGGACCGCACGATCACCTCCGGCACAGGTTGACCCCGATGGAGCCGGTTCTGGGCCTGCGTGGACGGATGTTGTCGGCGTGGGCGGTGTTGTCCACCCCGTTGATGCTGTGCGCTGTTGCCGCGGTGGTCTCACCGGTGCTCGGGGTGAGCTCCACCCTGTTCGCCGTCTATTCGATCCTGATCCTGATGTCGGTCGAAGGGATCCTGCGTGGCCAGTTCCTGGCCGTGGCCCTGCGCTTTGCGGTGGCGGCCGTGACGGTGGTGGGTCTGTATGTTGCCTGGCTGGAGTGGCAGGCCGTGATCGCCGTGCCTCTGCTCGCCGCCGCGTTGCTGGTGTTGGTGATCAACGTGCGCGAGGCCATTCGCCGCTGAAATCCCGAGCGGGCCGGGCCACGACAAAGCCCCCAACCCATCGGGGTCGGGGGCTTGTGCTGCGCGTCAGAACCTAGTGCTGGTTCTGACCCGTCGAGTTTTTGAAGTCGTCGTCTTTGCCGTCGAGGCCGTCAAGACCGTCGCGGACCTTGTCGCCACCGCCGTCGATCTGCTCGGAGTACTTTCCACCAGTCTTGCTGTCAGCGAAGTCGCTGCCCTTGTCGATCCCACTGTCGATCTGGTCGGAGTGCTCGTCGACCGCGTCGGAAACCTTGTCGCGGTTTCCGCTGACGGCGTTCTTGGCCTTATCCATGAATCCCATGTGTTCCTCCTGTGTCGTTGGACGCACTCAGTGTAGTCAGACTGCTGTGTCCGGGCCGGGGCTGAGAGCGGGTGACGAGAATCGAACTCGCGTAGCCAGTTTGGAAGACTGGGGCTCTACCATTGAGCTACACCCGCATGCGAGACGTCCAGCAGTGTCGCGCCGAGGAGATAGTCTAACGGCCGCCGCCGCGATGCAAACTCACGACGCGTCGGTGCACGAGAGTCGGCATACGACTCAGACCACAGCACAACAACGGGGTATGGCGCAGCTTGGTAGCGCGTCCGCTTTGGGAGCGGAAGGCCGCCGGTTCGAATCCGGCTACCCCGACCGACTAGCATGCCTTGACTGCCCTGGTCGGCGAGCAAGCCTCGCGAACGTGCTGACCACCACACCAACCCGATCTGATTCTGGAGTGCCCGTAGTGAAGAGTGCCGTCGAAACCCTGACCGAGACCCGGGTCAAACTGACCGTCGAAGTCCCCGCCACCGAGTTGAAGCCTCGTCTGGACGCGGCCTACGCCACGATTGGTCAGCAGGTGAACGTGCCCGGCTTCCGTAAGGGCAAGGTCCCTTCGCGGATCATCGACCAGAGGTTCGGGCGCGGCGCGGTGGTGCAGGAAGCGGTCAACGACGCCCTGCCGGAGTTCTACACCCAGGCGATGAAGGAGAACGACCTGCGCCCGCTGGGTCAGCCGGAGGTCAATCTGACCGAGCTGCCGATGGCGGAGGGACAAGACTTCGTTTTCGAGGCCGAGGTGGACATCGTCCCCAACTTCGAGCTGCCGGACTTCAGCGGCATCGCCGTCGAGGTGGACCCGGTGTCCGTCGACGAGGCGGACGTTGCCGAACGCCTGGAGAACCTGCGAGCCCGCTTCGGCACGCTGGTCGGCGTCGATCGTGCCGCCCAGCACGGTGACTTCACCTCCATCGACCTGACGGCGACCATCGACGGGGAAGAGATCGACACGGTCACCGGGGTCTCCTACGAGATCGGCTCGGCCACCATGCTCGACGGACTCGATGAGGCCCTCATCGGTGCGTCGGCAGGCAGCACGATCGACTTTGTCAGCCCACTGGCCGGCGGTGACCACGCCGGCCGAGACGCCGACGTCACTGTGCGGCTGATCTCGCTGAAGGAACGCGAGCTGCCCGAGGTCGACGACGAGTTCGCCCAGCTCGCCTCGGAGTTCGACACGGTCGAGGAGCTGCAGGCGGACCTGGTCAAGCAGTCCGAGCAGGGCGTGAAGTTCGAGCAAGGCGTGCAGGCTCGTGATCGCGTGCTGGACGCAATGCTCGAGATGACACAGATCCCGCTGCCGGACGCCCTGGTGAAGCAGGAAGTCGATGCGCACCTGGAGAAGGAGAGCCGCAGCGAGGACGACGCGCACCGGGCCGAGGTGGACGAGTCGACGCGCAAGGCCATGAAGACCCAGTTCCTGCTGGACGCGTTGGTCGAGCGGGATGAAGTCAACGTCGAGCAGGGTGAGCTCATCGAATACATCATGATGACCGCACAGCAGTACGGAATGAACCCCAACGAGTTCGCGCAGCGGATCGACCAGGACAACCAGGTCCCCGCCATGGTCACCGAGGTGGGCCGCCGCAAGGCGCTGGCCGGGGTGTTGGAGTCCGCGACGGTCACCGACACCGACGGCAACACCGTTGACCTCAGCGACCTGGAAGAGGACCAGCCCGAGGACGTCGTCGACACGGACGACGCGCAGGACACTGACGACGCGCAGGACACCGACGAGGCGCAGAGCCCTGACGACGCGCAGGATACGGATGGCGCGCAGGGCACTGACGACGCACAGGGCCCTGACGAGGCCGTGTCCCAGGAACCGGTCGAAGCCGACCTCGAATCCGGCGCACCGAAGGACGACTGAGCCTCACTGCTGTGCTCCGGTGACGCCTCTTTGGCCCGGTGATGCCTGATCGGGCAGCACGCGAGGCAGGATGCAGCACCGCAGAGCGCGGCTCCCGTCACGGCCACCGGTATGCCGTCCGCTAGCTGAGCGGACGGCATACCAGTGGTGCCTGCTGGTGGGGCGCCGGCCGGCCAGGTTGTGCGCTGACGGCGAACACGGCACGGCTGCGGGAGTGCGTGCGGCACCGCGGACGTTAGTGTCACCAACGAGGAGCGGTCGACCTGCCGTCAAGCAGTGACAACGCGGCTTGTGACTGCACAGACCTGTGACACCACTGACCTGAAAGCAAGGAGCAACGATGACCAACTCTGAAATCGTCGCGGCCGGGGATCGCCCGCTCGCGGGTCTGGACGACCAGATCTACAACCGTCTGCTGAAGGAACGCATCATCTTCCTCGGCTCGGACGTGCGCGACGACAACGCCAACGCAATCTGCGCGCAGTTGCTTCTCCTGGCCGCCGAAGACCCCGAAGCCGACATCTGGCTCTACATCAACTCACCAGGTGGCTCGGTCACCGCGGGGATGGCCATCTTCGACACCATGCAGTGGGTGCCCAACGACGTCGCCACCGTGGCGATGGGGCTGGCGGCCTCGATGGGTCAGTTCCTGCTCTCGGCCGGCCAGAAAGGCAAGCGCTACGCGACCCCGCACGCTCGGGTGATGATGCACCAGCCCTCCGGCGGCATCGGTGGCACGGCGAGCGACATCAAGATTCAGGCCGAGCAGATGTTGCACATCAAGCGGGAGATGGCGCACCTGATTGCCGAGCACACCGGCCAGACCCCCGAGCAGATCGAGGTCGACTCCGATCGTGACCGGTGGTTCACCGCGGCCGACGCCAAGGAGTACGGCTTCGTCGATCACGTCTACGAGCACGCGGCAGCGGCGGGTGCCGACACGCCTGCGCAGGGCGCTAACGCCTCCGAGTCCGACGACTCCACTTCCTGACCCGCCGACGAGACGAGAGACAGAGATCATGAACCAGCCCACGTTCCCGTATGCCGGTGGTCCTTCCGCCGGACAGCTGACCCCGTCGAGCCGCTACATCCTGCCGCAGTACGAAGAGCGCACTGCCTACGGCATGAAGCGTCAGGACCCTTACACCAAGTTGTTCGAGGACCGGATCATCTTCCTCGGTGTCCAGGTCGACGACGCTTCGGCCGACGACATCATCGCCCAGCTCATCGTGCTGGAGAGTCAGGATCCCGACCGGGACATCCTGATGTACATCAACTCACCGGGCGGCTCGTTCACCGCGCTGACGGCGATCTACGACACGATGATGTATATCCGGCCCGACGTGCAGACCTTCGTCATCGGTCAAGCGGCCTCGGCGGCCGCGGTGATCCTGGCTGCCGGAGCCCCTGGCAAGCGGTTCGCTCTTCCCAACGCGCGCGTGTTGATCCATCAGCCCGCCCTGGCCGGCGGCGACTACGGTCAGGCGTCCGACATCGAGATCCAGGCCAACGAGGTGCTTCGGATGCGCACCTGGTTGGAGGAGACGTGGGCCAAGCACTCCAACCGGGATGTCGAGCAGGTCCGGAAGGACATCGAGCGCGACAAGATCCTGATCGCGGCAGAGGCCAAGGAGTATGGACTCGTCGACGAGGTCTTGGACAGCCGTAAGGCATCCCTGCAGGACTAAGCCTGCAGGACTAAGTCTGGGTGGAAAGTCACGGCGGAAGGAACACTCCGCCGTGACTTTTCTCATGGGCGTGACCATCCATTCGTGCTGCAGAAGCCGGCCACGGTTTTCTCGTCCCTATCACCATTCACGGGACCTCGTCTAGGGCCTATCGCCCCTGGTGAAGCGGCCCTATGCTTCGGTTATGGCCACCCCCGGCAACACCAAGTCCGAAGCAGAGTTCACCCGCGTTCTAGGACAGTGGGACGTCCTGGCCATCGCCTTTGGCGCCATGATCGGCTTCGGCTGGATCGTGCTCACCGGAGGATTTCTCGAGGAGGCCGGCACGATGGGGGCCGCCCTGGCCTTCGTGCTGGGCGGCATCGTCATGGGCTTCGTGGCGATGACGTATGCCGAGCTGGTCGCAGCTATGCCACAAGTCGGGGGAGAGCATCAGTACGTTCTGCGGGCAGTCGGTTCCCGTGCAGCCTTTGTGTGTTCCTGGTTCCTGGTGTTCGGCTACATCTCGGTGGTGGCCTTTGAGGCAGTCGCCTTGCCGCAGACCATGCTGTTCATCTTTCCGGACATGTTGGCGGTCAAGCTGTGGACGATCGCCGGGTATGAGGTGTATCTCTCGTGGGTGGCTGTGGGGGTCGTCGCAGCCATCGTGATGACCTACCTCAACTACCGAGGTGTCCGCGCAGCGGCCGTGTTCCAGACCATTGCCGTGCTGTTCCTGATGGCAGTGGGAGCAGCTTTGATCTTCGGCGCCTTTGTCGGGGGCAGCGTCCAGCAGATGGACCCCTGGTTCACCGGTGGCGCAGCAGGGATCATCGGTGTGCTTGTGGCGACGCCATTCCTGTTCGTCGGCTTCGACGTCATTCCGCAGTCCGCCGAAGAGATCAATCTGCCCTATCGCAAGATCGGGGTGATGATTTTGGTGTCCCTCGTGGCCGCGGTCAGCTGGTACATCATGATCATGCTCACCGTGGGATCGTCCTTGCCCGCGATGCAGTTGGCCGATTCCAACTTGGCTGTAGCAGACGGGATGGCGGCACTGTGGGGCAGCGACACCATGGGCACCATTCTCGTCCTGGGTGGCATCGCCGGGATCCTGACCTCCTGGAACGGGTTCTTGATCGGCGCCAGTCGCTTGGTCTACGCCATGGCGGAATCGGGCATGCTGCCCGCGTGGTTCGGCGTGCTGCACCCGAAATATCGGACGCCGAAGAACGCCCTGATCTTCATCGGTGGGCTGTCGATCTTTGCGCCGATCTTCGGCCGTCAGATGCTCGTCTGGTTGGTCGATGCGGGCAGCGTCAGCCTCATCATCGCCTTCGTCATGGTGGCCTTCAGTTTTGTGATGCTACGCCGCCGGGAGCCCGACATGGAGCGCCCGTTCCGCACCCCCGGCGGGGTGGGCACCGGCATTGTGGCCGTGGTGTTGGCCACCGCCGTGGGGGTGCTGTTCCTACCCGGGATGCCCGCGGCACTGATCTGGCCGTACGAGTGGATCATCTTCGGAGGGTGGGGCGTGGCCGGTGCCTACCTGATCACGCGGATCCCGCACGTGGGCCCAGGTCCGGACTCACACGACGAGATGATTCGCGTGGCCGCCCAGCGAGGTATGCCCGAAGACCAAGGCGAGCCCCAGTAGTCGAGTGCTGGCCGACGGTGCGCGTGGACGCGCACCGACATGGAAACCGGTCAGCGGAAGGCGGTCACCGGAAGGCGGCCTGACCGGTCAGTGCTTGGCCGACCACCAAGGTGTGCATCTCCGGCGTGCCCTCATACGTCAGGACCGACTCTAGGTTGTTCATGTGCCGGATCACTGGGTACTCCAGCGAGATCCCGTTGGCACCCAGAATGGTGCGCGCGTTACGGCATATTTCGAGGGCCTTGGTCACGTTGTTGAGCTTGCCGAGGCTGACCTGCTCGGGGCGTAGCGTCCCGGAATCCTTGCGCCGACCGAGGTGCAACGCGAGCAGCGTTCCGTTCGTCAACTCGATCGACATCTGGGCGAGCTTGGCCTGCGTCAACTGGAAGCCGCTGATCGGGCGGTCGAACTGGATGCGCTGCCCGGCATACTCCAGGGCGGTACGAAACGAGCTGCGCGCGGCGCCCATGGACCCCCACACGATGCCGTACCGCGCTTCGTTCAGGCAGGACAACGGTCCTTTCAGCCCGTGCACCTCGGGGAAAACAGCGTCTCCTGGCACCCGAACCCCCTCGAGCACGAGCTCGCTGGTGACCGAGGCGCGCAGCGACATCTTGTGTTTGATCAGCGGCGCGGAGAACCCGGGGCTATCGGTCGGCACCACGAAGCCGCGGATGCCCTCGTCGGTCTGGGCCCACACGATCGCCACGTCGGCGATCGAGCCGTTGGTGATCCACATCTTGGCGCCGTCCAGGACCCAGTCGTCGCCATCGCGGCGGGCGCGGGTGCGCATCGTGGCCGGGTCTGACCCGTGATCGGCCTCGGTCAGGCCGAAGCAGCCGATCGAGTCGCCGGTGGCCATCGGCGGCAGCCAGCGCTGCTTCTGCTCTTCGCTGCCGTGGCGCCACAGCGCGAACATCGCCAACGAACCCTGGACGCTGACCAGCGAGCGCACGCCCGAGTCGCTGGCCTCCAACTCCAGACACGCCAGGCCGTAGTCCACAGCGCTCATCCCGGCGCAGCCGTAACCGTCCAGATGCATTCCCAGCAGTCCCAGGGCCCCCATCTCCTTGGCCAGTTCCCGAATCTGCGGCACCTCGCCGGATTCGAACCAGCCGGCCACGAAGGGATCGACGCGTTCGGCACACAAGTGGCGCACCGCCCCGCGGATGGCCTTCTCCTCGTCGGTCAGCACGTCGTCGATTCCGGCGAGGTCCATCGGGTCGAGGGCAGTCTTGCGGGCGGGGGCGGCGGTCATGGGTGCGTCTCTTCCGTCGGTATGCGGGGGTTGCGGTGGGGCAGGTGCGGAGCGGCCGGATCAGCGAGCCAGTCGCGGACTTCGTCGTCGTGTTCGCCGAGCCGGGGTGGCCGGCTCGCGGGCACGGTCAGGTCGGTGTCGTAACGCGCGGGATGACGCACCTGCGGGCACGGCTGCTCGGGTGTGCCCGCATCGCTCCAGGGGTCGAGCCCCAGGTGACTGGCGAGGGCGAAACCGTCGGCGACATCGCCGACCCGGCCGGCGGCCACCTGCGCCCGGGTCAACCGTTCCTGCCACGAGCGAGCATCGTCAGCGGCGAGTAGCCCCTCGAGCTCCTCGACCAGGGCGCCGCGATGGGCCACGCGCACGGCGTTGGTCGCAAACCGGACGTCGTGGGCCAATGAGGGGCGCCCGAGCGCGGCGGCCAGACGGGCGAACTGTCGGTCGTTGCCGCAGGCGATCGCGAGGAGACCGTCGCGGCAGCGCAACGTCTCGTACGGGGTGATGGAGGGGTGCCGGTTGCCCATCCGGTCCGGAGCGACGCCGGTGTCCAGGGTGGTCTGACCTTGGTTGACCATCGCGGAGAGAAGGCTGGACAGGAGGTCGACCTCGACTCGGCAACCCTGGCCGGTGCGCCCACGGGAGATCAACGCGGCCAGGACGCCGGTGGTGGCGTCCTTGCCGGTCAACACGTCGACCAGAGCCACCCCGACCTTCGTGGGTGGCCCGTCGGGTTGTCCGGTGACGCTCATCAAGCCACCGACGGCTTGGACGAGGAAGTCGTAGCCCATCAGGTCGGCTCCACCGGCGCGGCCGAATCCGGTGATCGAGACGTAGACCACGCCGGGATTGATCGCTCGCACCTGGTCGTAGCCCAGGCCGAACCGATCGAGGGCGCCGGGGCGAAAGTTCTCCACGAACACATCGGCACGCCGGGCCAGCTCGACCGCTGCAGGGTGATCGTCCGGGTCGCCCAGGTCCAGGGCAACACTGCGCTTTCCTCGATTGACGCTTTCGAAGTAGGTCGAACTCGGTGCGGTGGAGTCCGCACCCATCGTGGCCCAGGGCGGGCCCCAGCCGCGAGTGTCGTCTCCGGTCCCGGGCCGTTCGACCTTGACCACGGTGGCGCCGAGGTCGGCCAGGTTCATCGTGCACAACGGTCCGGCCAGGACTCGGCTGAAGTCGGCAACGAGCACGCCGTCCAACGCAGGGGTCATCGGGAAGCCTCGGCTCAATCGCTCGTCGAGGAGCGCGCTCTCCCGGCTCGCCAACGCGCTCGCCGTGGACGCGGCTGGTTGCTGAGGTCCGGCGTCACGATGGGGACGACTCCCGGATGGCCCCGGCGAGGACCTGCAAGCCTTCGACGAGCAATCCAGGCTCGATGACCAGGGGAGGGAGGAGTCGGATGACGTTTCCGTGCGTTCCGCAGGTCAACACCAGCACGCCCGCGGCGTGACATGCCGCTGCGACCGCCTTGGTCAGGTCGGGATCTGGGTCCAGGGTGCCGCGTTTCACGAACTCCACCGCCATCATGGCCCCGCGGCCGCGTACTTCGGCGATCGTGCCCACCTCATCGGCGAGGGGCTCCAGCACGCCCCGCACGTCGGCCTCGATCCGGCGGGCGGCTTCGAGCAGGGAGCCGTCCTCCAGCATGTCCAGCACCCCCAGGGCCGCGGCGCAGGCCAACGGATTGCCGGCGTAGGTGCCGCCGAGGCCGCCGGGATGCACCGCATCCATCAGCTCTGCGCGTCCGGTGACGGCAGACAGCGGCAGGCCGCCGCCGAGCGCCTTCGCCGAACAGACGAGGTCGGGCACGATCCCCTCGTGCTCGCTGGCGTAGAAGGTGCCCGTGCGGCCGGTGCCCGCCTGCACTTCGTCGGCGACCAACACGATGCCGTGCCTGCGGGCGATGTCCTGCACCCCGGACAGGAAGCCGGGCGATGGCACCACGAAGCCGCCTTCGCCTTGAACCGGTTCTACCACGATGGCAGCCACCTGCTCAGGACCCACGGACGCGAGCAGATCCTCGAGCGCATCCAGGGCTTCGGCCGTGCAGTTCTGCGGACCGCTGGGCCAGCGCAGGGGATAGGCGAACGGCGCGCGATGAATATGGCCAGGGAAGGGGCCGAAACCGTGCTTGTACGGCATGTCCTTCGCCGTCATGGCCATCGTCATCATGGTGCGACCGTGATAGGCATGGTCAAAGACCACCACGTCCGAGCGTCCCGTCGCAGAGCGAGCGATCTTCACCGCGTTCTCCACGGCCTCGGCTCCGGTGGTGAAGAGCGCCGTGCGCTTGAGATGCTCTCCGGGAGCGAGCCTGTTGAGCCGCTCGGCTACCTCGAGGTAACCGTCGTATTCGGTGACCATGAAGCACGTGTGGGTGAACCGGGCGGCCTGCTCCTGCACGCGGCCGACCACCTGGGGGGCGCTGGCGCCGACACTCGTGACCGCGATCCCCGAACCGAGGTCGATCAGCTGGTTGCCGTCGACATCGACGATGACTCCACCCTCGCTGCGGTCGACCCAGACGGGCAGGACCGTGCCCATGCCTGGTGGCACTGCGGCAGCACGGCGCTCCTGCAACTGCGTGGACACGGGTCCAGGAATAGCAGTGCGCAGAATGCGGCGCTGCTGAACGGGCGCACGGGCAACGAGGTCGAGGACCGACATGGGACTCCTTCACAACGGGTGGGCGTGCGCTTCTCACGATAAGGCCCCCACCGCAGCTCACCGTAGGATAAAACACACATACGTGGACGTGATTGGCCGAACCGTCCTAACGGGAGGTAGCCGTGCCGAATCTGACGGAGATGTGCGCAGTGCTGGGCGACGACCTGCAGCCGGAGCCGGGCGCTGGGTTGCCGGCTGAGCCGCTTACGGCCGTTCACGTCAGCGAGCTCAGCGACCCCACCCCCTTCCTGGAGGGGGGCGAGCTGCTGCTGACCACCGGTATGCCGTGGGCTCTGACCGGTCTGGACACGACGGCATACGTATCGCGCCTTGTGCAGCGAGGCGTGCTCGGGCTCGCGCTGGGTCTGGGGCCGGTGTACGCCGAGGTTCCACCGGTGCTCCGCACGGCGTGTCTCGATCGTGGACTGGCGCTGTTGACGGTTCCCCCGCCCACGCCCTTTCTGACGATCTCCCGCGCCTACTGGGGCCTGTTAGCCCGCTCGGGTCGCGAACAGCTCAACGCAGCACTCGGAGCTCAGCAGTCGTTGGTGCAAGCCTCCGCTGGGCCACGTCCAGGGGAAACCACGGTGCACCGCTTAGCGGGAGCGATCGACGGCTGGGCGGCGCTGTTGTCTCCCTCCGGTGAGGTCCGCACGGTGCGTCCGCGTGGACGCGAACCCGCGGCCCAGGCCGCCAGCACCGAGATCGCGCGGCTGAGGATGGCGGGTCCTCATTCCTCGGCAACGTTCCCGTTGGAGCACGACGATGTGGTGGTCTATCCGTTGAGTGTGGGAAGTCGTCTGACCGGCTTCATCGCTGCGGGGTGCCCACGCCCGATGCGGCCAGCCGATCGACACCTGATCGTGACGGCAGCGGCGCTGCTGGCGCCGAGGGCTCCAGGTGCCAGCCAGACGATGGCCGAGCGTCGCGGGATCCGGGCCGTCATCGCCAGCGTGTTGCTCGACGGCGAGATCGACCTGGCTCATCGGCTGATGCAGGAGTTCGACGTCACCGGATTTGCCTCACCGGTCCGGCTCCTCGTCGTCCATCCGGGGCCATCTGAGCAGGAGGTTGTGGACGAGGCCGTGCGACGACTCCTCGTGCCCGCCGGCCAGCCCTGGCTGATCGTGCAGCGGGGCCGGTCTGCTGTTGTGGTGCTCCCCGCAGGGATCGGTGCGGCCGACGTTCAGCGCTTCCACGCGTGGCTCACCCACGAGGATCCCTCGATCCGCGTTCGGGTCTCCGCGCCGGTGGACGGGCGGGATATCAAGCAGGCTTATCGCGGTCTGGCCGCGGAGGTCGCAGCGATGCGGCCCGGGGTCGTGTCGATGCCGACGGCCACGCCGCCGTGGGAGGGCAGTGCCCCCATCGACCTCGGCCCGCTGCGGGACTACACGCGCAGCGACCTGGTCTCCGCCGTCGTGGCCTACCTGCGGGTCAGAGGGCATTGGGAGCAGGCCTCGCGGGATCTCGGTGTCCACCGCAATACGCTTCGACATCGCATCGCGACCGCCGCGCAGGTTCTCGACGTGGACGTGGACGATCCCGACGTGGCCGCCAGGCTCTGGCTCAGCCTGCGTGAAGCTCACCTGACCTGATGCGTCCTAGCGTGGTGGTTATCACCGACCGTGAGGCCGTCGTGCCTCCTCACGGGGCTGGTCGCGCGCCCGGGGCGTTGCGCCGACAGCGAATCCGCACCTCGAACACGCCCCGATCAGGGGGTAAAGACTGTTATCGGCTCGACCCGCGGGGTAGCGTCTAGCGCAGGCGCCGATGCACGGCGGCTTCGGTCCAAGCGAGAGGATGCGGCGTGGCACGCATGGGTGAAAGCAGTGAGCTGCTGAAGTGCTCTTTTTGTGGCAAGAGCCAGAAGCAGGTCAAGAAGCTCATCGCCGGGCCAGGGGTCTACATCTGCGACGAGTGCATCGACCTCTGCAACGAGATCATCGAGGAGGAACTGGCTGAGTCCACCGACCTCGGGCTGGGCCAGTTGCCCAAGCCACGTGAGATCAACGAGTTTCTGCAGCAGTACGTCGTGGGGCAGGACCCGGCCAAGAAGGCGCTGGCGGTCGCGGTCTACAACCACTACAAGCGGATCCAGGCCGGTGAGGGTCGCAAGGGCGATGACACCGTCGAGATCGCCAAGTCGAACATCCTCTTGATCGGTCCCACCGGGTGCGGCAAGACCTACCTGGCGCAAACGCTGGCGAGGATGCTCAATGTGCCTTTCGCGATCGCGGACGCCACGGCGTTGACGGAGGCCGGCTACGTCGGCGAGGACGTGGAGAACATCCTCCTGAAGTTGATCCAGGCCGCCGACTTCGATGTCAAGAAGGCCGAGAGCGGCATCATCTACATCGACGAGATCGACAAGATTGCTCGCAAGAGCGAGAACCCTTCGATCACCCGCGATGTCTCCGGTGAAGGCGTGCAGCAGGCCTTGCTCAAGATCCTGGAAGGGACCACCGCCTCCGTCCCACCGCAGGGCGGTCGCAAGCATCCGCACCAAGAGTTCATCCAGATCGACACCGGCAACGTGCTGTTCATTCTCGGCGGGGCTTTCGCCGGGCTCGAGAAGATCATCGAAGCGCGGGCCGGCAAGCAGGGTCTCGGTTTCGGTGCGGAGCTGCATACCGCCAAAGACACGAACGAGCAGTACGAGAACGTGCTGCCTGAGGACCTCATGAAGTTCGGCCTCATTCCGGAGTTCATCGGGCGGCTACCGGTGATCACCACCGTGTCCCCGCTGGATCGCGATGCCCTGGTTAGCATTCTGACCGAGCCGCGCAACGCTCTCGTCAAGCAATATCAGCGGATGTTCGACATCGACGGCGTCGAGCTGGAGTTCAGCGACGATGCGGTCGGCGCCATCGCCGACCAAGCGCTGCTGCGGGCAACCGGTGCTCGCGGTCTGCGGGCCATCCTGGAGGAGGTGCTCCTGCCGGTGATGTTCGACGTGCCTTCGGAGGAGGACATCGCCCGTGTGGTCATCACCCGCGAAGTCGTCCTGGACAACGTCAACCCCACGATCGTGCGCCGCGAGGTAGAGGCCCGACCGCGCAAACGGCCGCAGCGCAAGGAATCAGCCTAGGACGCCGGACCAGCGTGGATTCCGCGCTGGGTGTGATGGGTCCGCCGGGGTACGGCATGAGGTGTCGTTCAGCTGCACTGCTCAGTCCTCCGGTCAGTCGGATCGAAGGTGGCGCAGCGTCGAGCGGGCCAGATCGAGCATGTCCTCGCCCTCGGCGGGAGTGAGGTTGCCCGCCAACGCCAAGGTCGAGAAGCCGTGGGCCATGCTCCAGGCCGCGAGTCCGACAGCCGACACGTCGGCATCGGTAAGCAACCTCTGGTGTGGAGGCGAGCTGGGAGCGAACCGTTGGGAGGCCTCGATCAGGTGACGCGACAGGGTGCTCCGGGCGAGCTGGAGATCCGGGTTGTCCGGATCAACCAGATCGGACCGGAACAGAAGCTGGAAGTGCGCGGGGCGATCGAGAGCGAACGCCACGTATGCCACCCCGACCTCCAAGAATCCCGCCGCGGCTGCTGAAGCCAGTCGGGACGCCAACTCGGCGTAGCCCTGCACAGCCAGCGCCGTGAGCACTCCTCGCTTGTCGCCGAAGTGGTGACGTGGTGCCGTGTGGGTCACCCCGACCTCGCGGGCTAGGGCGCGCAGACTGACCGCCTCAGGACCTCCTCGGCGGACGGCGCGTTCGGCGGCATCGAGGATCGCTTCGGGTAGGCCGCCGTGGTGGTAGGTCACCACCGGACGATACTCATGACATCTGTCATCTGGCCAGTGGCAACTTTCCAGCGGTAAGTTATTCGCATCAGATAGCCGGCAAACAAGGGCGAACTCATGACCACCGTGCTCAGCGAATCCACCTCGACGACCGCAGCGATCGTGCTGCTGAGTGTGATCTTCATCGCCTATGGCGGAACCTTCGTGTTGAAGGTCACCCGAGGCGATGTGCCAGCCAACGACCTGCAGCAGCGGTTCTACCGCGCCGGTCATGCCCACGCAGGAGTGCTGGTGATCTTGGGTCTCGTCGTGAACCTGTATGTCGATCTGGGCGGTGTAACAGGGTGGGGAGCGTTCTTCTCGGGCGGGGTGCTGTGGGCCGCCGTGCTGATGCCAGCGGGCTTCTTTCTGTCCGTCACCGGGCGTGCACCGCAGCGCCCGAACGTGCTGATCGCCCTGGTGTGGCTGGGTGCGGCCAGCCTGGTGGTCGGGGTGAGCTCGACGGCGATCGCGTTGCTGTCGGCGGCCTGATCTCCCACCGCCGAAGCTCGCTCACCGCACGGAACCATCCGCAGGTCTGGCGAACACCCGGTAGTGCGCGGCCAACGCCACGCCGAGGACACTTAAGCCGACTAGCCCGGGCAGGATACCCGTCCCAAACTCAGCCCGTTCGATGACTGCGGCAGCTACCCAGACCATGGCGGTGACTGCGCTGACGATGGCCAGGCGCCGCCCGGTCAGTCGCCACAACGGCGCGGTGAGCGGGGCTTGCGCCGGCACCGCCGCACACAGCGCCGCTCCCGTGTGGAAGGTCACCAGGCTCACGGCCGCAGGCAGCACCCACCCGGTCCAGGTGGCCGGCGCGATAGCGATCCAGTTCACCAACAGATAGGCGATGGCCAGAAGAGGCATCAGCGTGTGTGGGTGCCACGTCGCGAGCAGCACCAGGGCGAGCATGGCAACGGCAGGCCACAGGTCGAGGTCGGACGAAGCACCCAACAGCGCAACGAAGGTCGCACCGGCCGCGAACGTCGCCACGCGGGCACCCAGGTGGGTGCGGCTCATCGTGACGACATCGCGGTTGAGCGGTGCGAAGCGGCTCATCGGCGTTGTCTGCCCATCTGCCGCAGCACCCCGTCCAAGCTGCCGGGCCCAACCCAGGGGACGACGGGGACCCCGCGCTTCATGATCTGAGCGATTTCGTGATCGCGTTCGATCATCCGTAGCCGCCAGGCCAGGAGGGCAAGCCTTTCGTCGTCCTCGGGCTGCACCCGGTCCTGCAAGGTGTCGACCATCACCACGGAGAATCCGGCGCCGGCCAGCATCGCCGCCGATGTGGCGGGGTCCGGGGAGACCATTGCCGAGACCACCACCACCAAGGCACCTGGACGTAGCCGCAGCGGGGTCGCCCGCGAATCCAGCGGTGGGCCGGGGACCACGTGGGCGAGGGTGTCCATGATGCGCACGCCGTGGCGGCGTCCCGCACCAGGCGGAACCATCATCGGCGAGCGATGCGAGAGGACTCGCAAGCTCACCCGGTCGCCGTGATGCAAAAAGTGCTCGGACACGGCTGCGGCGGCGCGCACCGACTGATCCAGACTTGACGGGCGACCGTCGACGCCTTCGGAGCGGCCGAGGTCATAGTGTGCGTCGAGGACCACGGCCACGTGGGTGTCTTGATCGGCATACGTGGTGCTGACGTGCAGGGTGCCCGACCGCAGCGAGCGCGCCCAGTGGATCCGCTTGAGGCGATCGCCCCACTGGAAGGGGCGGATGCTGGCGAACTCACTGCCGTCTCCGGGTCTGGACGATCGGTGGCGACCGATGAGCCCACGGGGCGCGGGTGCCGCGGCAGAAGAGTCGAAGACCGAGGGCTGCGGGATGACGGTGACCACCAGCGCATCCATCGGTATCGGACCGTATCGGAAGGCCCCCCACGCACTGCTGCCACCGATGACCGCCGGACCCAGCCGGCGCCGACCCCATCGGGTCGCGCGCAGCGCCACCGCTGCGGTCACGGTGATGCCTGCCTCCGGCGTCGGCGTAACGCGAGCGTTGCGACCACCGGGTGCTTCCACGTACACCGAGGTGGCGACCGAGGCGGCACTCGCATCTTGGCCCGGCACCGGCACCACCTCGATCCCGAGGTGGGCGGTGTCACCCTCTCGCAGCATGGTGTGTGACTGCCGCAGCCGGGCCTGGGGACGGTCTCGTGGTCGGGTCACAGCGCCCCATCCCGCCACTAACGCGAGCGGAAACACGAGCACCAGGAGGTCTGGCCGCTGCAGGAGAACAGCGCCGAGCAGGCCCAGCCCGCTGAGCGAGAACGCGCGAGCGTGGGCATAGGTCATGATCCACTGACCGTGCGTTGACGTCCGTTCACTCACGGCGATGGTGACGCAGGCTGTCGGTCGCGGGCCGGCGGCACGGCCACGTGAGCAAGGGCGGCCTGGACCACGCTGGGGCCACCGTCGGCGGACATCCACAGCTCGGGCTTGATCGAGATCCGGTGGTCCAGGGCGGCGTGAGCAACGGCTTTGACGTCCTCGGGGGTCACGTAGTCCCGCCCGCTGACGACGGCGTAGGCCCGCGCCGTGAGCATCAGCGCCAGTGACCCGCGTGGTGACGAGCCAACCTGCACCGAGGGGTGGCGTCGTGTGGCCCTAGCCAGCTGCACGCAGTAGGTGCTGATGTCGTCCTCGATGGGCACGGTCTCGATGACCTGCTGGATCGCCAACAGGCCATTGGCGTCGGTGACCGGTTCGAGGTGTTGGTCCTCGGTGCGCCGGGTGACGCGGCGGCGCAACACGTCGACCTCCTCCTCCTCCGTGGGATAACCAAAGGAGACCCGCATCAGGAATCGGTCGAGCTGAGCCTCCGGCAGCGGATAGGTGCCCTCGTATTCGACGGGGTTGGCGGTAGCCAGGACGTGGAACGGTTGGGGTAGCGCGAAGGTGCGGCCCTCGACGGTGACCTGGTGCTCCTGCATCGCTTCCAGCAGCGCCGATTGGGTCTTCGGCGGGGTCCGGTTGATCTCATCGGCCAGCAACAGGCCGGTGAACAGTGGCCCGGCCCGGAAGTCGAACTCTGAGGTCCGTTGGTCGAACACGTAGGCCCCGGTCAGGTCCGCGGGCAGTAGGTCGGGGGTGAACTGGGCTCGGGTGAAATCCAAGCCGAGCGCTTGGGCGAACGAGCGAGCGGCCAGCGTCTTACCCAAGCCGGGAAAGTCCTCTAGCAGGACGTGCCCCCGGGCCAGGATCGCGGTCAGCACGAGCGTGAGGGCTTCGCGTTTGCCCACCACCGCGAGCTCGACTCGATCTATCACGGCCTGAGCCTGATCACTCACCTGGGCAAGAGTGAGGGTGGTGTCAGGACTGGTCATAGTTCCTCGATCCCGGTCAATGCATCGGATATCTGCCTGAAGCTGCCTTTGGCGGTGCTCTTCGGAGGGTGCGCAAGATAGCGAAGCAGCTCCGGCGTGAGGTGCTGACGAGCGTCCTGCGGGTGGGTATGCAGGTCGATCCCGTGACGCTCCAGCAGTCGCTCACGCGTCAGGGAGGCGATCAACGGGTGGACCAGATCCTCGCGGTCCGAGCGTTCCAGCGTATCTCGCAGGTCACGGCGAAGTCGGACCAGACGGTAGTCCAACGCCGGTGGCACGGTTGCATCGTCGCGGCGCACGGAATACCAGGACGCGGCTTCGGCCGGCGGGGGCAGATCGCTGGTCGACCACCACAACAAGCCGAAGCTCGCCGCCAGCACCACCACCACCACGGCCGCGACCGCGGGGTCACGCGGTAGTGAACCGACGAACCACAGCAGGGCGCCGACCGCTGCGGCCACGACGACGACGGTGAGGAGGCGAGCGACCCAGGAGCTCCTGCGTGTCATGGACGCTCGCGTTCGCTGGTGCTCGCCCCGTCCAGCGAACCCACCGTGGTGGACGCGCCTTCCCCGGACCTCGCCTGCGAAGCGTCCATGAGCGAGGTGTGAATCACGCGCAGAGCGTCCACCGCCTGATCGCGCTGCGCCTCGGTGATGGGATGTCTGGAGAACCGTGCCTCGCGATAGAGCAGAGCAAGGTCGTTCAGCGCTTCGGCCGGCACCTGCCACTGATGCAGGACACGCAGCGTCAGATCCAACGAGGTCTCTGACGGCGAGGCCGTCAACCCCGCGGCGCTGAGTCCGTCCTCCAGGGCGACCCAACACGCCACCACCGCATTGCGCGGTTCACCGCCGAAGGCGGTCTTGCGGCGATGGTCGACGGCGGTGGCTTCGAGGAGCTCCGTCAACGGATCCGGTGCCTCGCTCAGGTCCGGTGGCTCGGCGGGCTCACGATTGCGAAAGAAGCGCACCACGAACCAGGCGATCAACGCCCCCACCAAGATCTGCAGGACGAGCCACCCGTTGATCAGCGATCCGGAGTCGGGGTCGGAGGGGGCTCCCGGCACCAGGGTCGGCAGCGCAGGCGACGGTGCGGATGCGTCTCGGCTCTCTTGGGGGATGTCGAAGGTCGTGTTCGGCGCACTGATCAACGAGTCGCCGGACGTCGAGCCCCAGAGCATCAACACGGCCGCCAACACGGCGACGGCGGTCATGGTCGCCGCGAATGCGCCTTGAGTGCGACCCCCGACCATGGGCCGAGACTAAGCCGTCACGAGGTGCACATCGCGGACATCGAACTCCTGCCCCACCTGCATGTCGAGGGCGCCGCTCACCTTGCCGGCGGCGGCGAGATCCCACTGGGCGGACCGCAGCAGGTCGAGGTCGTCTGCGGTCGCCAAGACGGTTGCGGACGCGACTTCGGTGCGCATCTTGACCTTGGCCTCGGACTTGGCTTTGCGCAGGCCGGTCAACGCTCGACCGACGATGCCCAACATGCGTGCGTCCGCTCCTTGGGCTGCGGGGGCCAACTCATCAATAGTCGGCCAAGACTGGGTGTGCACCGAGTCGGTGTGCCACCACGACCAGACCTCTTCGCAGGCAAAAACCAACACCGGGGCCAGGAGGCGCATGTAGACGTCGAGGGCCACCTGCAGCGCCGCCACGGCGGACCCGCTCGCCTCGGCACTGATGTCTTCTGCGTTGCCGTAGGCACGCTCCTTGACCAGCTCCAGGTAGTCGTCACAGAACGTCCAGAAGGAGGTCTCGGTCACCTCCAAGGCCTTGGTGTGGTCAAACGCCTCGTATGCCGACGTCGCGGCGGTCACGACCTGGGAGAGCCCGGCGATCATCGCCCGGTCCAACGGCTCGGTGATCCGCGTGACCAGGACGTCCAGGGGCTCCGGGGCGGGCAGCGCTCCGTCGGGGTCGCCCCCCATGCTCAGCGCGAACCTGCTGGCGTTGAGCGCTTTGATGGCCAACCGCCGGCCAACTTTCATTTGCCCCTCGTCGAACGCGGCGTCGGTGCCCAGGCGACCGGACGCGGCCCAGTAGCGCACGCCGTCGGACCCATGGTTGTCCAACATGCCTTCGGGAGTCTGTGCGTTGCCCTTGGATTTGCTCATCTTCTTGCGGTCCGGATCCAGGATCCAGCCGCTGATCGCCGCGTGGGCGAACGGCAGCGTGTGCTGCTCGTGATGGGCACGCACCACCGAAGCGAACAACCAGGTACGGATGATGTCCTGACCTTGAGGCCGCAGATCCATCGGGAAGGTCGCCGCGAACAGCGCCCGGTCGTTGCCGAGCGTGCCGTCGGGTAGGTCGCCGACCGGCCAGCCCGAGGCGATCTGGGGGGACAGCGAGGAGGTGGCCCAGGTGTCCATGATGTCGGGATCGGCCGTGAAACCACCAGGTTGGTCCCGCTGGTCCGGCGTGTAGCCCTCGGGCGCCTGGCCGCTCGGATCCACCGGCAGTGTGTCCAGGGCCGGGACCAGACGGCGCTCGTAGTCGACCTCTCCGTCGCTGTCCAACGCGTACCACAACGGGATCGGCACGCCGAAGAAGCGCTGACGGCTGATCAGCCAGTCACCGTTCAGCCCGCCGACCCAGTTGCGATAGCGCGTGCGCATGAAGGACGGATGAAACTCGAGCTCGTCACCGCGTTCCAGCAGCTCCTCGCGCAGGTTCACATCACGCCCGCCGTTACGGATGTACCACTGACGGGTGGTGACGATCTCCAGCGGCTTGTCCCCCTTTTCGAAGAAGTTGGCCTTGCGCTGGGCCTTGACGGGCTCGCCGTCGAGGTCGCCCGACTCATGCAGGGCCGCCACTACGGCCTCGCGGGCGCTGAACGTGGTCTTGCCGGCCAGCTGCTCGGCATACAGCTGCTCTCCGGGACCGCCCACGATCCACGCCGGAGTTTCGGCCTGCATCCGCCCACTGCGGGTGATCACCGATCGGGTCAACAAGTCGAGCTCGCGCCACCAGGTGACGTCGGTGAGGTCACCGAAGGTGCAGCACATCGCAATGCCGGCGCCTTTGTCCTTTTCGGCCAAGGGGTGGGCCAGCACCGGGATAGCCACCCCGAACAACGGCGAGGTGACCGTACTGCCGAACAGCGGCTGGTAGCGCTCGTCGTCGGGATGAGCGATGAGGGCGACCGCGGCGGGGATGAGCTCGGGTCGCGTGGTCTCGATGTACGTCGGGCCCTGGCCGTCGCTGGAGCCGAACGCGACCCGGTGGTAGGCACCGGGATAGTCGCGGGCCTCGAGCTCGGCCTGAGCCACGGCGGTTTGGAAGGTGACATCCCACAGACCCGGGGCCTGCGACTGGTATGCCTCACCCCGCTCGAGGTTGCCCAGGAAGGCTTGCTGGGAGACGGCCCGGGAGCGCTCGTCGATCGTGCGATAGGTCAGCGACCAGTCCACTGACAACCCGAGTTTGCGCCACAAGTCTTCGAACTTCTGCTCGTCCAGGACGGTCAGCTCGTTACAGAGCTCGATGAAGTTGGTCCGGGAGATCGGTTGCTGGTCTCGCAACTTCGGTGCCGCCCCACCGTCTTCGGTGCCGCGCATCGGGGGCTCGAAGTCCGGCGCATAGGGGAGCGAGGCGTCCCCGCGCACGCCGTAGAAGTTCTGCACTCGACGCTCGGTCGGCAAACCGTTGTCATCCCAGCCCATCGGATAGAACACGATCGAGCCGGTCATTCGTTTGTAGCGCGCCAGGCAGTCCGTGTGGGTGTAGGAGAACACGTGCCCGACGTGCAGTGATCCGCTGGCGGTGGGTGGGGGGGTGTCGATCACGAAGAGGCGTTCGCGCGGCGCGGCGAGCGCTTGGTCACGGTCGAAAGCGAACGTCTGACGCTCGTGCCACACCGATGACCACTTCTGCTCCAGACCCTCGACGCTGGGACGCTCCGGCAGAGAGATCGGGCGCAGCGACGGGCTGGATGAGACAGATGTAGTCATGACCAGTAGTGTCCCAGACGGCGGGGACACCCCCTCCCGCATGGGCACCGAGTGCGTCAACAGACCCACACTTGACGCGTGAGCGGCGTGACTTGTTCCTGCGAGAAGGTCACGGTTTGGTCAAGACTCCGTGTAAACGCTTGCCGATACGTCCCGCACGTTGTGCCATTGCGGAATGTTGACTCCAACCCTGATCCTCCCCACGCAGGCGGTCGAGCCTGAGGGCTTCTTCGCTACCATCGATTCTACTGTTAACGACGTGTTCGGCCCGTTCAACACATTCATGGCCGACGTCGTCTTCTGGTCCCCGGGTTTCTTCCCGATGCCGTGGATCGTCATGTGGCTGCTCGCAGCGGCCATCATCATCACCGTCTACTTGGGCTTCATCCAGATCCGCGGTATCAAAACCGCTACCGAAGTGATCCGCGGCAAGTTCTCCTCACCCGACGACCCCGGTGAGATCCCCCACTACCAGGCCCTCACGTCGGCCGTCTCGGGCACCGTCGGCCTCGGTAACATCGCCGGTGTAGGCGCCGCCATGGTCATCGGTGGTCCGGGCGCGACGTTCTGGATGATCTTGGCCGGGATCTTCGGCATGGCTACCAAGTTCGCCGAGTGCACACTGGGCGTGAAGTACCGGACGGTCTACGAGGACGGCTCGGTATCCGGCGGTCCCTTCAAGTATCTTCCCGTTGCCTTCAACAGGATGCCGAAGTTCGTGGCTACGGGACTGACCGGCATCTTCGCCATCTCCATCCTCTTCTTCGGTGTGGCCGGCGGCAACATGTTCCAGGCCAACCAGACCTACTCCCAGGCCGTGGAGGTCACCGGCGGCCCCGACGACAGTTTCCTCGCGAACTCGGCCGGCAGCATCATCTTCGGCTTGGTCCTGGCCACGATCATTGGCTTGGTCATCCTGGGCGGCATCAAGTCCATCGGTAAGGTCACCTCGACCCTGGTGCCCTTCATGGGCGGGATCTACGTGTTGACGTGTCTCTTCGTGATCATCGCGGACATCAGCAACCTCGGGCCCGCCATCAGCTCCATCGTGGGTGGAGCATTCAGTCCGGATGCGTTGACCGGCGGATTCATCGGTGTGCTCATCACCGGTCTGCAGCGTGCGGCGTTCTCCAACGAAGCCGGCCTGGGCTCGGCCCCGATCGCGCACTCGGCGGTCAAGACTCGCCGCCCCGTCTCCGAAGGCTTCGTGGCCCTGTTCGAGCCGTTCATCGACACCGTGGTGATCTGCACGATGACCGCATTGGCCATCATCATCGCCGACACCGCGTTCTACACCGAGACTCGCGAAGGCATCTCAGCGGATCCGGCCTTCGAATACGGCGGCGGCGTGGCCGTGACCTCGAACGCGTTCGAGAGCGTCATCTCCTGGTTCCCGTACGTGCTGGCCGTGGCCGTGGCGTTGTTCGCCATCTCCACGTTGATCACGTGGTCCTACTACGGCAACAAGGCCTGGAACTACCTCTTCGGTGAGAGCAAGACGATCACCACGGTCTACCGGATCATCTTCCTGTTCCTCACGGTCACCGGTTGTGTCCTCGGATTCAGCGAGGTGCTGGGCCTGGCCGACTCCTTCTTGTTCGTCTGCGGTTTCATCAACCTGCTGGGTGTCTACTTCCTCCTGCCGAGCATCAAGCGCGAGATGAACGAATACCTCGCCGACCGCAAGAGCGGTGTGCTCTACGAGCTGGGCAAGGAAGACCAGGACAAGGACGTCGCTGCTGACAACCTGTAAGCGCTAGTCCGTCAGGGTTTCCTACGGTCAACATCGGTTGGGGCTGGAGCCGCCGCAAGGCGGCGCCAGCCCCTTCGGTGTGTCCGGGGGTCCCACGAGGCACCCCACAGGCCCGCAGAGATGTATCGTTTCCAGATACAGGCAGTGATCCGGCAATCACCGGTGAGCCTCCGGAAGAACCCGCTCGGGCAACGCACCAGACAGCTTTACGGTGACTGTCCGAGCGTCACTAGAACCGGACGTCCGGGCCCGTTACGCCCCTGACCAGAGTGGTCGGCACACCTCCTGAGGTATGCCGACAAGCGAGGTGGTACCGCGGCGCCAGCGTCGTCCTCGTGGCCACGACGAGCCGCGACCACCACAGGAGTTCTTCGCTATGACCTACCCCAGGGTCGACACCGCCGGACACGGGATGACCCCATCCCCTCGCTTTCCCGAACTCGAGCGCGAGGTGCTGGCCTATTGGGCGCAGCACGGAACCTTCTTCAAGAGCGTCGATCAGCGCGCGGCCGGGGCCGATGGGGCGAACGAGTTCGTCTTCTACGACGGGCCGCCGTTCGCCAATGGCCTACCGCACTACGGACACCTGCTCACCGGTTACGTCAAAGATGTGGTGCCGCGCTACCAGAGCATGCGCGGACACCGGGTGGAGCGACGGTTCGGCTGGGACACCCACGGTCTGCCGGCCGAGCTCGAAGCGATGAGCCAGCTCGGAATCAAGACCAAAGACGAGATCCTCGAGCTCGGCATCGAAGCGTTCAACGCCAAGTGCC
>JBASAZ010000013.1:0-49473 GCA_049650845.1 Ornithinimicrobium sp. | reverse complement strand
GTGCTGGCCAGCACCGCCGCCCCAGGGAATGACTCACTGCCGGCGATGATGCCGACCACGCCGCGGGAGTACTTGTGGTCCCGGGCCGTCGGCACGGGCCACAGGTCGGCCGTGTCGTCGTGCTCCATCCGTTCCACGGCCGGACTCGCACTCACATCGAGGCCGATGTCGACCACGGTGAGCAGCCCGACGGCGGGCTCCGTGTTGGGCAGCAGATGAATCGGCTTGGGCACCCCGAAGGTGACGGTCTCATCCGCGAAAACCGCCGATCGGCCGATCCTGTGCCCAGCGGGATCCACCCCGCTGGGCAGATCGACCGCCACGACGTAGCTGTCGTCGCTGATGGCGCCGACCAGAGCGGCCATGGCCCCGGACAGGCCCGCGCGTCCCCCGATGCCCACGAGGGCGTCGAGCACGATATCGGCGTCCCGGAGGGCCTCCTGCGCCTCGCCGGAAAGGTCCCCGCCGGAGCGGTCCACGCTGATCAACGGGATATCGGCCGTTTCCACGGCTTCGCGGCCCTCGCGGTCAACATCCGCACCCACGCAGATCACCTGCACGCGATGATCGACCGCCAGGTCGACGGCCGCAAAGAGTCCGTCCCCACCGTTGTGGCCGGGCCCGACCAGGACGACCACTGTGTCGGCCTCGAACTGCTGCGCGCGGGCGCGGACCACGCCGGCCAGGCCGCGGGCGGCCCGCTGCATCAGCTCTCCCTCGGGCAGGTCAACCATCAGCTCTGCTTCGGCCGCGCGCACGTCCGCCACGGCATACGCGCAGATCATCGGGGTTCACCAGGTGTCGGTGACGCCATATCAGGGCCCTTCTGCGATGACGACGGCCGAGGCGATCCCGGCGTCGTGGGACAACGAGACGTGCAGGGAGTGGACCCCGAGGGCCTCGGCACGGGCGGCAACGGTTCCGGTGACGTGCAGCTCGGGCCGCCCGTCGTCGTTGCGGACGACCGTTGCGTGCCCCCAGTGGAGTCCGACCGGCGCGCCGAGAGCTTTGGCCAGTGCTTCCTTCGCGGCGAACCGGGCCGCCAACGAGTCCAGTCGCAGCTCACGCTCGGGCTCGGTGAACAACCGCTCCATCAGCCGCGGGGTGTGCTCCAGGCGACGCCCGAAGCGGGCGATATCGACCACATCGATTCCGACACCGATGATCATGCGACCGGACGTCTCACTCGACCGTGACCGACTTCGCCAGGTTGCGCGGCTGATCGACATCCAAACCCTTGGCGGTGGACAGGTGCAGAGCGAACACCTGCAGCGGCACCACGGTCAACAGAGGCGCCAGCAGCGCCGGACTCCGCGGCACCCGGATGACCTCGTCGGCAAAGGGGACCACATCCTCATCGCCTTCCTCGGCGATCACCAAGGTGCGGGCCCCACGGGCCCGGATTTCCTGGATGTTGGACACCACCTTGCCGTGCAACCCGTGCTCGGCGCTCGGCGAGGGGACCACGATGAACACCGGTTGGCCGGGCTCGATCAGTGCGATCGGTCCGTGCTTCAGCTCCCCGGCGGCGAATCCCTCGGCGTGAATATAGGCCAGCTCCTTGAGCTTGAGAGCGCCCTCCATGGCCACCGGGAAGCCCACATGCCGGCCAAGGAAGAGCACCGCGCGGGTATCCGCCATGAAGTGCGCAATCTCCTGGACCCGGTCCATGCCGTCGAGCACGGTCTGGATCTTGTCCGGGATCTCGTGCAGGTCGCGCATGACATCGGCCGCGGCCCGACCCCACGACTCCCCGCGCAGCTGAGCGAGGTACAGACCCAGCACGTAACTGGCGGTGATCTGAGCCAAGAAGGCCTTCGTGGACGCGACCGCGATCTCGGGGCCGGCGTGGGTGTAGAGGACGGCGTCGGACTCGCGGGGAATGGTCGAGCCGTGGGTGTTGCAGATCGATACGGTCTTGGCGCCCAGCTCGACGGCGTGCCGCACGGCCATCAGGGTGTCCATGGTCTCGCCGGACTGCGAGATCGAGACCACCAGGGTGCGCTCATCGATGACCGGATCGCGGTATCTGAACTCATGCGCCAGTTCCACCTCCACCGGGATTCGCGTCCACCGTTCGATCGCGTACTTCGCCACCATTCCGGCATACGCGGCGGTGCCACAGGCGACGATCACGATCTTGGTGACGTTGGCCAGCTCCTCCTCGGAGATGCTGACGTCGTCCAGGACCAGGCGACCGTCCTCGTCGGTGCGACCGAGCAGTGTGTCCCGCACCGCATGCGGCTGCTCGTGGATCTCCTTCTCCATGAAGGTGGCGAAGCCACCCTTCTCCGCCGCTGCCGCATCCCAGGTGACCTCGTAAGCCTTGCCGTCACTAGGTGTGCCGTCGAAGTCGATCACCGAGTAGGAGTCGGCCGTGATCGTCACGATCTGGTCCTGTCGCAGCTCCAACGCCTGCCTGGTGTGCCCGATGAAGGCGGCGACGTCGGACCCGAGGAAGTTCTCCCCGTTGCCGAGGCCCACCACCAGCGGTGAGTTGCGGCGGGCGGCCACTACGGTGTCGGGGGCATCGGCATGCACCGCCAACAGGGTGAAGGCTCCGTGCAGCTCACTGACCACCGAGCGCATCGCCTCGGTGAGCTCCCCGGTGCTGTCGTAGGCCCGGCTGAGCAGGTGCGCGACCACCTCGGTGTCGGTTTCGGAGGTGAACTGGACACCGTCCTGAGACAAGCTGGTGCGCAAGCCATGGAAGTTCTCGATGATGCCGTTGTGCACCAACGCGAGCTTGCCGTCCGCACCTCCGCGATGCGGGTGGGCGTTGGCGTCGGTGGGCCCCCCGTGCGTCGCCCACCTGGTGTGCCCGATCCCCGTCGCCGCCACCGGCAAGGCCTGGTCGGACAGGGCGGACTTCAGGTTGGTCAGCTTGCCGGCCCGCTTACGTGTCACGACCTCGCCCTCGGCCACCAAGGCCACCCCTGCGGAGTCGTATCCCCGGTATTCCATCCGGCCCAGCCCCTCCATCACCACTTCCAGGGCTTTCTCGCTTGCGACAGGTCCCACGTATCCGACGATTCCGCACATGACGGCCACCTTAATCCGTATCTGTGACCATCACGGGCACAATGACGCTCATGCCGACGACGCCCGACAGCCTGCCTTCGCCGTACGTCGAGCTGGACCGCTCCGCCTGGGCACGACTGCGCGAGCACTACCCGATGGAGTTGGACGCCAGCGACGTCGCGCGTTTACAGGGTTTGGAAGATCGACTCGACCTCGGCGAGGTCGAGCAGGTCTACCTGCCGTTGTCCCGGCTGCTGCAGTTCTACGAGCAGGCCACCGCCGACCTGCACCAGGTCACCACCGACTTCCTGGGCGAGCGCAAGGAGCGCACCCCCTTCGTGATCGGGGTCGCGGGCTCGGTGGCCGTGGGCAAGTCCACCACCGCGCGCATCCTGAAGGAGCTCATCTCACGCTGGGACTCGGCGCCGACCGTCGAGTTGGTCACCACCGACGGCTTCCTGTTCCCCAACGAGGTGTTGGAGGAGCAGAACCTGATGACCCGTAAAGGCTTCCCGGAGTCCTATGACCGCCGAGCCCTGCTGCGTTTCGTGGCCGAGGTCAAGGCGGGCAAGGCCGAGGTCGCGGCACCGGTCTACTCGCACCTGACCTACGACATCGTGCCGCAGGAGCAGATCGTCGTGCGGGCTCCCGACGTGCTCATCGTCGAAGGCCTGAACGTGTTGCAGCGCCCGCAGCCGAAGGCCGGCGGGCAAACCCACATGGCCGTCAGCGACTTCTTCGACTTCTCGGTCTACGTCGATGCTCACGTCGATGACATCAAGGAGTGGTTCACCCGCAGGTTCTTGCGCCTGCGGGAGACCGCGTTCGCCCAGCCGGAGTCGCACTTCCACCGCTACGCCAACTTGTCGGACGACGCAGCGAGGGACCTGGCCGACAACATCTGGGAGGCCATCAACGCGCCGAATCTGCGGCAGAACATCCTGCCCACGCGCAGCTTGGCGACCCTGGTGCTGTCCAAAGGCGAAGATCACTCCGTTCGCCGTGTCCGGTTGCGCCGCCTGTAGCGGTTCTTGGCTTGCGCGACCCCGAGCCTGCGGTAGAACTGGAGGCATGAACTCCTCGCCCCCCACCGCTGCCCACCCCGGAGAACCTCACACCGGCGAAACTCGGACCGAGCACGACTCGATGGGCGAGGTGCAGGTGCCCCTCACGGCGCTCTACGGTGCCCAGACCGCACGAGCCGTGCAGAACTTCCCGATCTCGGGTCAACCCGTGCCGATGGCGATCGTGCACGCACTGGCCCGGATCAAGCGTGCGGCCGCCGGAGTCAACGCCGACCTGGGTGCGATCGACGCCGACATCGCCGAGGCCATCACGGTCGCGGCCACCCAGGTCATCGACGGTGAGCACGACGACCACTTCCCCATCGACCTCTATCAAACGGGCTCCGGCACCTCGACCAACATGAACGTCAACGAGGTCATCGCACGGTTGGCCAGCACCCAGTCAGGCCTATCCGTGCATCCGAATGACCACGTCAACGCCGGTCAGTCGAGCAACGACACCTTCCCGACCGCACTGCGCATCGTTGCCGTCCAGCTGGTGCACGAGAAGCTGAGTCCGGCCCTGGCGCACCTGGAATCTGCGTTGCGCGCCAAGTCGACCCAGTTCGCCGATGTGGTCAAGGCCGGTCGAACCCATCTGATGGACGCCGTTCCGGTCACCCTGGGACAAGAGTTCGCAGGCTACGCACGGCAAATCGAGCTGGGACAGGAGCGGTTGCTCGCTGCCGTCGCTCATGCCAGTGAAGTGCCGCTGGGGGGCACGGCGGCCGGGACAGGGTTGAACGCGCATCCAGAGTTCGCCGAGCGCGTCATTGCCGTGATCTCGCAGGACGTCGATCTGCCGATCCGTGAGGCCGATGACCATTTCGAGGCTCAGTCGGCCCAGGACGCACTGGTCGAGGTGTCGGCAGCGGCCAAGGTGGTCGCCGTGTCCATGACCAAGATCTGCAACGACCTGCGCTGGATGGGCTCGGGGCCTCGCGCCGGGCTCGGGGAGATTCGGCTTCCCGATCTGCAACCGGGATCCAGCATCATGCCCGGCAAGGTCAATCCGGTGGTGCCCGAGGCCACCCTCATGGCGTGCGCCACGGTGATGGGCAACGACACCACGATGACCGTGGCCGGTGCCTCGGGTGTGTTCGAGCTCAACGTGATGCTGCCGGTGATGGGCGCCTGCGTGGTGGAGTCGCTCACGCTGCTGGCGACCACGTCCAGACTTCTGGCCGACTCCGTCGTGGAGGGCATCGAGGCCAACGAAGCCCGGTGCCGCGAGATGGCGCAAAGCTCGTCATCGATCGTGACCCCGCTGAACGCCTACATCGGCTACGACAGCGCAGCCAAGGTGGCCAAACAGTCCTTGGAGCAGGAACAGACCATCCGGGAAGCAGTCATCGACCGCGGCCACGTCGAGCGCGGCGATCTCACCGAAGCCCAGTTGGACGAGGCGCTCGATCTGCTCGAGATGGCCCACCCGCACGAGAAGGGCTGAGCCGCGACTGCGACTCAGAGGTCAGCGTGCTTAGCCCGGGCGAAGGAGTACAACCCGAAGCCGAGGAAACCCACCGCGATGGCCACCAACGCGGCCACACCCCCGGCATTGTCGGCCAACGTCTTCAACGCGCCGTCCAACCCTTTGGCCTGGTCAGGATCAGTGGTCCAGGCGGCCACGACGAACAGCACGCCGATCGCGCCGAGGGCCACCCCCTTGCCGATGTAACCGACCATGCCGGACACGATGACCGCCCTCCCCAGATCTCCATTCTCGTTGCCGGCCAGGTCGTCCAAGAAGCCGCGGGTCGCGCCCTTATAGATGTGGTATCCACCCACGATCAGCACTCCCAACCCGGCCGCAAAGACCACGGCCTGCCCGAGGGGGGCCTGCATCACCGTGCGGGTGAAGTCTGCCGTCTTGCCTCCGCCGCTGGACCCACTGCCGGTCGCGAACTTCCATGTCGTGAAGGCAAGAAAGCCGTAGGTCACCCCCTTGCCCACCTCCTTGGCTCGGTCCGCCCAGCCTGACTTGTCCCGCGAGTGCGGCCCCACCGCAGCCTCCAGGAGCTGCCAGAGGCACAAGCCGGCATACCCCACGGCGCCGATCCACAGCAGGGTCTGACCGAACGGGGCTTGGGCGATCTGGCTCAGCGCCCCCGAGGAGCTGGCCTGCCCCCCCGACCCGACGGCGACCTGCATGATGATCCAGGCGATCACCACGTGGAGGACGCCGTTCATCGCGTATCCGCCGCGGGCGGCCTTCTCCAGTGCCGGATGCTCGCTGACATCCTCGGCTGTGCGTTCAGCTTTGCTGGTCATGCGCATAGTCTCGGTGCGCCCCGGGGGCCGCGCAACATCGGGGTGTGAGGGGTCCTGCCGCGCACGGCGAAACCCCCGGTGAATCATCACCGGGGGTTTCGACGGATCACCGTGTGGGCGAACTCAGTACCAGTTGTTGGCCTGGCTGTGCGACCACGCGCCGCACGGGCTGCCGTAGCGGCCGTCGATGTAACCCAGGCCCCATTTGATCTGGGTGGCCGGGTTGGTGCGCCAGTCTGCGCCTGCCGAGGCCATCTTCGATCCCGGCAACGCCTGCGGAATGCCGTAGGCGCCGGACGATGAGTTGGCGATCGTGACGTTCCAGCCGCTTTCCTTGGCCCACAGCGAATCCAGGCAGCTGAACTGGTCGGCGCCCCAACCGTAGCTGCTGAGCATGGAGCGAGCGATCGACCGCGGGTTGCCGGAGGAGACCGGGGCGGGTGCCGGCTCCGGCTTGGGCTCGGGCTGCGCGGCGGCCTCAGGCTTGGCCTCGGGCTTGGGTGTTGCCGCAGGCTTGGGCGCTGCGGCGGACGAGGGCTCGGAAGCCGACTCGGCACGCTCTTGAGAGCGGGAGGCCGCCTGGCTCTGCTGTTCACGGTCGGCGCGCGCCGCCGCCTCGGCCTCGGCCTGCTCTTGGGCCTTCGCGGCTGCCTGTGCCTCAGCTCGTGCTTCCGCCTTAGCCTGGGCTTCGGCGGCGGCCTTCGCCTCGGCTTCGGCCTTCTTCTCGGCGGCGATCTTTTCAGCCTGCTGGGCAGCGACCTTCGCCCCGGCGGCGCCGGCTTCCTGCGAGGACTGCACCGAGGCCACGCTCAACACCGCGTCATCCACCCGCGCGGAGTCGGCCACGACGCCTGCCAGCGGCTGCCCGTTCTGAACACCCGCCATCACGGAGTCGGCCACCATCGGAGCGCTCTGATCGATACTGGCTCGGAGCTGCTCGGCCTCCCATCCCTGCGAGGACCCGTATGCCGCATAGCCGGCGAGGGCCACCGATCCAGCGGCAATCACTGCGGTGACCATGGTGGCCGGGTGCTTGGCAAAGGCCGTTCCGCGGTGACGTCCCGACTGCGCGCGGTCAAACGACACGGAGTCGGCGCTGGAATCAGCGGGCGTGGTGTCGGTGAAAACGTTTTCAGGGCGCGTATCGTTCGGCATAGTACCTCCGGTGTGAAGCAGTGTGTTGAGCCACGGGTTTCAGAGACGAAGTCGGCGAGAGCGTTACCATCTCGTGACCAAGTGATTACACCGTGCCAGTAACACACCGCCTTCAGCAAGCTGACAGGGGTGATCGTGGGCAAGGTCACAGACTCACCCCTGAGGGTGTTAGACCTCCAGCAGCTCAGTCACCAAGGCGGCTATGGGGCTCCGTTCGCTGCGGTGCAGCGTGACATGAGCGAAGAGCGGACGGCCCTTCAGCGTCTCAATGATGGCGGCGACCCCGTCGTGGCGACCGACGCGCAGGTTGTCCCGTTGCGCGACATCGTGCGTGAGCACCACGCGTGAGCTCTGCCCGATCCGTGACAGCACCGTCAACAGCACGTTGCGCTCCAGCGACTGCGCCTCATCGACGATGACGAAGGCGTCGTGCAGAGACCGTCCCCGGATGTGGGTCAGCGGCAGAACCTCGAGCAGGTCTCGAGCCACGATTTCCTCGACGACCTCCTTGCTGACGACGGCGCCAAGGGTGTCGAAGACAGCCTGGGCCCACGGTCCCATCTTGTCGTTCTCCGAGCCCGGCAGATAGCCCAGCTCCTGACCTCCCACGGCATACAACGGGCGGAACACAATGACTTTGCGGTGCTGCCGTCGCTCCATGACCGCCTCCAGACCGGCGCACAGGGCCAGTGCGCTCTTGCCGGTGCCCGCCCGTCCACCCAGGCTGACAATCCCCACGTCGGGGTCCAGCAGCAGATCAAGGGCGATCCGCTGCTCAGCGGATCGCCCGTGCAGGCCGAAGGCGTCACGATCCCCACGCACCAGCCTCACCGTGCCGTCCGGCCCCACCCGGCCCAGGGCGCTGCCCGAGGTGCCGAAGATCGTCAGGCCGGTGTGACACGGCATCTCGACCGCGTCGGGGTGAGCCAGTCGGCCGGTGTCGTAGAGGGTGGCCATCTGCTCGTCGTTGACGTCGAGTTGGCTCATGCCGACCCATCCGGTGTCCACCGAGCACTCGGCCCGGTATTCCTCGGCGTCCAGACCGACCGCGGAAGCCTTGACCCGCATCGGTAGGTCCTTGCTGACCACGGTGACGTCTCGACCTTCAGCGGCCAGGTTGGTGGCCACGGCAAGGATGCGCGTGTCGTTGTCACCGAGCCGGAAGCCGACGGGCAACGACGTCGCGTCGGTGTGATTCAGTTCCACCCGCACCGTGCCGCCCTGGTCGTTAGCCGGCACCGGCAGACTCAGCCCGCCGTGCTGCACCCGCATGTCGTCCAACAACCGCAACGACTCGCGGGCGAAGTATCCCAGCTCCGGGTGGTGTCGCTTGGCTTCCAGCTCGGTGATGACGACGACCGGGAGCACGACTTCGTGCTCGGCGAAGCGGAGCATCGCCCGCGGATCGGACAATAGGACGGAAGTGTCCACGACATACGTCTTCTCAGACGTCACGGTGCGTGAACCGGCGGACCTGCCGGCCTCGGGCTCGTCGACGCGCGCGTGCTGGGCCGGTGCAGAACTCATGCTGGAAGTAGTCATGCGACTCCCTGAAGAGGCGCTACGACACCTGGGTCGCAGCGGTGCGGGTTCCGGGTTCGTGGCTGCGCCGAGCGCAGTGCCGTCCCCGGCCCTCCGCCCAGAGCATGTGCTCCATGTGGTGAGCCTCCCGTGGCGACAGCGGGCGCCATCGCTACCTCGACGGTATGACATCCCGAGGCGACTAGCGCGTCAAGGCACGCCGCAGTGTGCGGCATCTCGGCCCGGTTTGAGATCTGTCGCGGCGCCCTACTCCTCGGCAGCCTGCGCGTCAGGACCCGTAGCGTCGCTCACGCTCGGCGTAAGCGCGCAACGCGCGGAGAAAGTCGACCTTGCGAAAATCGGGCCAGAACGCCTCACAGAAGTAGAACTCGCTGTGCGCGCTCTGCCAGAGCAGAAATCCGCCGAGTCGTTGCTCTCCACTGGTGCGAATGACGAGGTCGGGATCGGGTTGCCCTTTGGTGTACAGGTGCTCGGCGATGTGATCGATCTCCAGCGTGGCCGACAGCTCCTCCAGCGAGGTCCCCTTACGGGCGTGCTCGTTCAACAGCGATCGCACCGCGTCGGCGATCTCTTGACGCCCGCCGTAGCCGATCGCGACGTTGACCAGCATCCCAGGCAGATCCTGCGTCGCCAAGGCTGACGCATCGAGCTCGGCGCGGGTCGCCTCGGGCAACAGGTCCCGGGCTCCCACCACGTGCAGCTTCCACCGTCCGCTGGCCGATAGGTCCGAGACGACATCGGTGATGATCTGCAGCAGCGGGTCCAGCTCGGCAGGCTCACGGTTCAGGTTGTCCGTCGATAGCAGCCACAGGGTGACCACTTCGACCCCGGCTTCCTCACACCACCCCAGGAGAGGCTTGATGTTCTCCGCTCCCGCCCGGTGGCCGTCGGCCGTGGCTGCGCCTCGCTGCTTAGCCCATCGCCGGTTGCCGTCCAACATCACCCCGACGTGGCGCGGGACACCGGCGGCGGGCAGCTGCTTGGTCAGGGAGGCGTTGTACGCGCGATAGATGAGATCACGCAGTGTGGGCATAGAGATCAACCTACTCGGCCATCCGCAACGGTATGCACCTACGAATCCCCGTCATGACGGAAGCTGATACCAACTTACGGTTGCGTAGGTTAGCGTGACGCCTATGATCTCGCGCCCCGAGCAGGACCCCAAGGATGGAGGGGTTTCTCGGGCCGCCCAGGATCTGAAGGGCGAGCTGTCCCACGCCGCCGCAGAGGTCGCGGCCACGATCAAACCGAAGCTGCGCGGCTGGCTACACCTGGGCATGGCGCCGTTGGCCCTGGTCGCTGCGATCGTGCTCATCGTGCTTGCGCCCACCACACTCGGCCGGATCTCCTCGGTGGTCTTCGGCTTTTCGGCGGTCATGCTGTTCGCGACCTCAGCGACGTATCATCGCGGACACTGGCGTCCGACGACCAGCAAGCTGCTCAAGCGGATGGACCACGCCAACATCTTCCTGATCATCGCCGGGAGCTACACGCCGCTGGCGTTGATGCTGCTGCGCCCAGACTCGGCCCGAACCCTGCTGATCCTGGTCTGGTCCGGCGCGATCGCCGGCATACTGTTCCGCGTCTTTTGGGTCGGAGCTCCGCGCTGGCTGTACACCCCGGTCTACGTAGCCCTGGGGTGGGTGGCGGTCTTCTACATCGTGCCGTTCTATGAGGCCGGGGGCGCTGCGGTGGTCGCGTTGATCGCGACCGGGGGCCTGCTCTACACCCTGGGTGCCGTGGTCTACGGCCTGAAACGCCCCAACCCCTCACCTCGCTGGTTCGGCTTTCACGAGATCTTCCACGCCTTCACCATCGCGGCGTTCACCACGCACTACATCGCGGTCTCGCTGGCCGTCTACGGGGCTATTCCCGGGGTGGCGTGAGCCCGTCCTGCTCTCCGCTGTCCGAGCCGGCGGTGTGCTCGGCCGGGCCCGTCGACCCTGATGGCTCCGACGCTGACGCACGATTCGGCCTTCCCACCTCCGGCGGCGCGGCAGGCGCGACAGCCTGCTGACGCAGCGCCTCGCGCTGCCTCATCCGACGCAGCCGTCGGGTCAGGTCCCGGCCCAGGAACCACAGCACCAGGCCCAGCCCGAACAGCACCAGGAAGCCGCCGAGACCGGCGGTGTACTGGACGTTGCTGACGTTCACGACGCACGCTCGTGCGGTTCGTCGGTTGCAGAGCCATCACTGCTTTCGCCGGCGGCGTGACCCTCGCTGCCGCGCAGCTCGTCCTCGCCCTCCGTGCGGTGGGCCGCCTCGGTCACTTCCTGCTGCGGCTCGGGCACGGGGGCCGTGTATGCCGACACCAGCGTGCCGTCGCCAGCCCGCTGCGGGCTGCTGGCGCACCGCTGGTCGAGCTCAGCGCCAGCGGTCAAGCCCGCGAACAAGTCGTCCTCGGGTAGGTCAGCCGGCACCAAGGACACCGCCAGCTCGAAGTCCTCGACCGGGTGGACGCGCCGTTGAAGGTCCATCGGGATCGCGAACCACATTCCGTCCGGATCGACCTGGGTCGCGTGCGCCAGCAGGGCCGCGTCCCGATCGACGAAATAGTCGGCGCACGGTACGTGAGTGTGGATGGCTCGTTCGGGGCGCTCCCCCATTCGCTCGATCCACTCGGCGAAGGGTGACTCCAAACCCTCGTCCAGCATGGCTTGGTGCAGATTATGCAGCCGAGTGGGCGAGAACATCGTGTAGTAGACCTTCTGCGGCTGCCAGGGCGGGCCGGTATGCGGATAGGCCTTAGCGTCGCCCGCAGCCTGGAACGCAGCCATGCTCACGGTGTGGGTCATCACGTGATCGGGATGCGGGTAACCGCCGTTCTCGTCGTACGTGGTGATCACGTGCGGTCGGAACTCGCGAATGACGCGCACCAAGGCCTCGGTGGTCACCTCCACCGGCTCCAACGCGAAGCACCCGTCGGGCAGTGGCGGCAGCGGGTCGCCCTCAGGGAGTCCGGAGTCGACGAAGCCCAGCCAGGTGTGCTCCACGCCCAGAGCCGCCGCGGCGGCGGCCATCTCGTTGCGACGCACCTGCGCCACGTCGCGGATGATGTCGGCCTGGTGGGCCAGCTTCGGGTTCAGGATGTCGCCGCGCTCGCCCCCGGTGCAGGACACCACCCTGACCCGTACGCCCTCGGCTACGTACTTCGCTGACGTTGCTGCTCCCTTGGACGACTCGTCGTCAGGATGGGCATGGATAGCCATCAGCCTCAGGCCCTGCTCCACCGGTGCTCCTCGTGTCTTCGTGATGCGGAATGATGGTAGCTATCCTCTCACCCACGATCGTGGGTGACCCACCCCCTGGAGAGCTCGTGACGACAGAACCGCGTGACCGGACCGCCAAACGCCGCTGGTGGATCGTCGGGGCCGCCGGGGTGTCGGTGATGACCGCCTTGGCTATCTGGTTCGGTGTGGCCTCCGCGACGGGCAAGGTGAACTGGACCAACACCGGGTTCGAGGTGACCTCGAGCCAAGAGGTTCAGGTGCGTTTCGACCTCAGCCGAGACCCGAGCCGTGCTGTGCAATGCGTGCTCGAAGCCCAAGATGAGAGTCATTTCGTCGTGGGACGTACGACAACCGTCGTCGACCCTGCTGACTCCTCACGATCCCGCCACGTGGCGACGGTGCGCACTGCGGGTCCAGCCGTGTCGGGATATGTCGACCGTTGCGACTACGTGGATCCCGGCTAGCCAGGCCTGTCCTTCCCCGACGGCAGTGCACCCGCTTCCGGCGGACTTTGGGCCTAACGGCCCCCGCTTGATAAACTCGTGCGATTCGGTCCGGGCATGCCGAGATGACCACTTCCTGAGTCGTCGGCCCGGACCTTGCGTCGTGTTTAGACAGAGGAGTTAGCACCGTGACCGAGACCGAGAAAGCCACGTCGAGTTTCTTGACGCAAGGGGCCTATGACCGTCTGCAGGGCGAGCTGAAGCAATTGTCCGGGCCGGGGCGCACGGAGATCTCCAAGCGAATCGAGGCGGCGCGCGAAGAGGGGGACCTGAAGGAAAACGGGGGCTATCACGCTGCTAAGGAAGAGCAGGGCAAGATGGAAGCCCGCATCCGCCAGCTTCAGCACCTGTTGGACGATGCCGTCGTCGGCGCGGCCCCACCGGACGACAACGTGGTGGAAGGTGGCATGGTGATCACCGTCGAAATGTTCGGCGATACCGCGACATTCTTGTTGGGCAGTCGCGAAATCCTCGGTAACGGGGAAGACCTCGACGTGTACAGCGAAAACTCCCCGTTGGGCCAGGCAATTCTCGGTCTCAATGCCGGTGACTCAGCCACCTATGAGGCCCCCAACGGCTCATCGGTCGACGTGAAGGTGCTGTCCGCAAAGCCCTATCACGCGTGAACATCGGGAACTAAGCGCCGAGCCAAACCCCTCGCGACCTCTGGCCATTCACCGGCAAGAAGTCCGATCGCGCACAACAGGTAGGCCGTGTCGACGCGCGTGCGGGCCCTCTCTGGTGGTCGCCAGCCGCCACCGACATCGCCGGTGACCTGAGCCAGGACCTGCAGCGCCTGCGGAGGGTCGGCGTAGCGAAGGACTCCCCCGGAGCCGATGAGGCTGGTGACGTCCATCAAAGGTCGGGGGGTGGCGCTCGGCTGAGCCGGTCGAGCGTGTCGACGGGCCGCAACCACGGCAGCCATGGTCGCGATCCGAAGGTCGTTTCGGCGTTCTCGCTCGGTGGTGGCGATGCGATGGGGTGCGCGACTGACCTCCTCGGCCCAAGCCCGCACGTGCGGGTCATCCGTCCCCGTGATGCCTTCCGCGTGCGCGGCACTCAGCACTCCCGGTGCACTGTGCCGCATACCCAGGTCACCTTCGACAGTGCGCGCTGTCCACAACGTCCCCACCACGTCTTTGCGGAGCGTGGCGTCCTCGCCCTGGGGCTGCACCGCCGAATAGACGTCCGTGGTAGCGCCCCCGATGTCGATCATCATCACGTCGTGCTCACTGACGTCACGCAGGACCTGGATTCCGTCCAACACGGCGTCCGGGGTCGCGGCGCGCACTGCGCCGGCGAAGTGCGGTCCGGCGGACAGGTGCTTGCCGCCGATCACGTGCTGAAGGAACGCCGTCCTAATGGCCGCCCGCGCCGAGGTCGGCGACAACGTCCCGATCCGGGGCAGCACGTTCTCGGCTGCGATCACCGGGCAGCCGGCGTCGGCGATGATCTGGCACGCCTGCTCTTGGGCATCGCGGTTGCCTGCCACCACCACCGCTGCGGGCAGACGCGCGAGGGCCAAGACCCCGGCGTTACGCAGCACCGTGTCCGCGTTGCCTCCGTCCGTTCCGCCGACCAGCAGGATCACGTCCGGTCGGGCCGCGCTGAGCGCGGTGACGTCGCTGGCACCCAGCTTCCCGCTCGTGGTGTGCACCACCACTGCCCCCGCCGACAACGCCACCGCACGGCCGGCAAGAGCCGTGACGTCGTGCTCGAACCCGACGACCGCCAAACGCAAACCGCCACCGGCACTGGAACAGATCCGCACCGCCGCCGCGTCGTGAAGGTGCGGGGTATGCCTCCACCGCTGAGCCATCTCCTCGCGGACCTGGGTGACGCCGTCCCAGACGTCGGAGGCCAGCGTTGTCGGCACGCTGCACGTGTCGATCAAGCCTGCAGTATCCGGATCGATCAGCGCGCCCTTGGTGTAGGTCGATCCGACATCGAGGCACAGCACGTTCAGGAGAAGATCCCCCAGAACGTGACGCCCAGCAACGTCAGCGACCCGACCAGCATGACGATCAGGCCGATCAGCACCTTGCGGGTGGCAGCCCGGATCTGCGCGGCGGTCTGCTCGACCCCGAACCCCTGCGCATCCCCGACATCCCCGGTCCCCGGAGGCCCGCCGAAGCCGCCCCGTTCCGCCACCTCGGACCGCACTGCGCGCCGTTCGGTCCGACCGGCCAAGAAGAACGTCAACCCGATCAGGACGACGACGGTCGGCATACCGAATCGCACCGCGAAGTCACTGCCGGACCACGATCCGGCCGTGGTGCTGGCCGTGCCCCAGGTTGCCGTCATCAGTGCTGTGCCCATGGGTCCCACGCTACCTGGACACGCAGGCACGTCCGCGCACGATGGAATGCCCCACCATCACGCCGCGTTTGCAGCATCGTGAGCATCTTCTCCGCCAAACAGCCGACCGACCGCGCAACCCCACCGACGTCGATTCCTCGTCGACACGAGGTGCTCGAGGCTCCGTTGCAGGGCCCCTGGGGCGAGGGCGCAGCCGTGCTGTACGTCGCGATGGGCTGCTTCTGGGGCGCTGAGCGCATGTATTGGAGCATCCCGGGGGTCATCAGCACCGCCGTGGGATATATGGGCGGCAGCACGACGCACCCGACCTATCGGGACGTGTGCACCGGGCGCACCGGCCACGCCGAGGCCGCGCAAGTGGTCTACGACCCGGCGAAGGTCGACCCCGCCGAGCTGCTGAAGGTCTTCTGGGAGAACCACGACCCCACCACGGCGAACCGGCAGGGCAACGACGTCGGCACGCAGTATCGGTCCGCGATCTACTGGACCAGCCCCGAGCAGGAGCATGCGGCCCACGACACTGCAAGCGCCTTCCAGCAGGTGCTCTCGGAACACGGGCACGGGACGATCACGACTGAGCTCGCCCCGGCTGCCTCGGTTGGCGAGTTCTACTACGCCGAAGCCGAGCACCAGCAATACCTGTACAAGCACCCGGGTGGCTACTGCAACCATGGCCCGAATGGCCTCACCTGCCCGGTCGGCATCCTGCGCCAGGACGAAGTCCCGTCGCAGCAGTCCGTGGCGCCTCCCGACTAGAAGTTGGGCAGCTGCACCACGTCAGCCGGATCCGGAGCCTGCACCTCTTGGTCCTGACCCCAGTTATCCATCGTGACGGTCGCCGAGGCACCCTCGATGTCCAGGACCATCTGGGCGATCAGGTCATCCTCGCCGACCCAGATGCCGTAGGTCCCCGACTTCGACAGATCCGTGTCCGGTGGCGCTGTCTGGCCCACGGCGTCCAAGGCGGCTTGCGGGTCCAGGGTGATCTGGTAATGGTCGGTCATCGCGCCGTTGACCTCTTCGGCGCCAACGAAGGTGACCTGGGTGGCCTCCGCGTCCCACTCCTGCATCAGTGTGTTCAGGTCCAGGGCCTCGCTCACGTCGGCCACGCCGAAGTTCGCCAGCTCCTGCGCCGGAACCTCGTAGTACTTACCGGCCGGGGTGAGCTCGGGGATGTTGACGTAGGCCGTGCCGTCCACCAGTAGCAGCTCGATATTGCCCATGGGGGGCAGATCCATGCTCACCTGCGCCGTTGGCGACCCTTGACTCAGGTCGACGGCGCCGGACACTGCGAACTGTTCCTGCTGGTCGCTGAGGTCCACGGTGAACTCGAAGGAGCTCAGTTCCGCGATGCCCGGGGAGCTGAGCCGCTGCACAAGCTCAGCGGCTGGGACATCACCGCCCGGTTCTGCGACGGCCACCTCGGGCGCGCTCGTGGATGGGGCCGTGCTCGTGGGGGCGGCCGCGTCACCGGCCTCGGTGACTTCCGGGTCGCTGCCACAGGCGGCTATCCCGGTCAGCAGGACCACACCTGCCACTGCGACTCCTGAGCGGGTTCGAACGGTTCGTGCCATGATGGCTCCTGTTCTTGCGGTGCTGCCCTAGCCTGGGCTAGAACCCTGGGAATATGTTGATACGCGAATGGGCTGTGGTGTCATAGTCCGGTTCTGATTAGACGTCTGCACCCCTATCGAGGTTCCTTTGAGCGGCAACATCACCTTCCGTCACCACGACACTGCGGTGTTGTCCATCACCGCAGTCGACGCTCCGGTGGTGATGACATCACAGGAGTTCGATCGCATCATCGGTGACTCTTACGAGCGTAACGGCCTGAGGCCCGGGATGTTGGCGAAGCTGGCCGGCATCGTCGAGCGTCGCTGGTGGCCCGCGGGGACCAGCTTCGTCGACGGCGCTGTCGAAGCGGGGGCCAAGGCGATCGCCGAGTCCGGCGTGGACCCGGCGCGCATCGGGATGATGATCAACACCTCGGTCAGCCGCGAGCATCTCGAGCCGTCGGTAGCGGTCAGCATCCACCACCAGCTGGGTATGCCGTCCAGCTGCCTGAACTTCGACCTCGCCAACGCCTGTCTCGGCTTCGTCAACGGCATGCAACTGGCGGCGACCATGATCGACGCCGGTCAGATCGACTACGCGTTGGTCGTCGACGGCGAAGGCTCCCGGACCCCGCAAGAAAACACCTTGGCTCGGTTGTCCAGCCCCGAGGCCACCGCCGAGGACATCCAGCGTGAGTTCGCCACGCTCACCCTGGGTTCCGGTGCCGCGGCCATGGTCCTGGGTCGGGCCAGTGACCACCCCGGGGCACATCGCGTGGTCGGCGGCGCATCGCGCGCGGCGACCCAGCACCACGACCTCTGCGTCGGCGATTTCGACAGGATGCGCACCGACACCACCGGGCTCCTGGTGGCCGGACTGGGACTGGCCAGCGACTTGTGGGCCGACGCCAAAGCAGACTTCGACTGGAGCGACATGGATTGCTATGTCATGCACCAGGTCTCTCAGGTGCACACGTCGAAGACTGCTCAGGCACTGGACCTGCCGGCGGATCGCATCCCACTGACGTTCCCCACCCTGGGCAACGTGGGTCCGGCCGCAGTGGCGATCACCCTGGCCAAAGAGGTCGAGAAGCTCGAGACGGGCGACCGGGTGCTCATGATGGGGATCGGCTCCGGTCTGAACATGACCTGCCTGGAACTCGCCTGGTGATTCCCGCGGACCTACCGGGCCTGGACCCGGAGTGGTCGCGAGAGATCGAAGCGGTGGACGGCGCGGGGACTCCGCGCCGCTGGCATGTGCTGGACAACGGTCCGCAGATGGCCGATCGCGGCGAGGACGTCGTGGGCACGGTGCTGTGCGTGCACGGCAACCCCACCTGGTCCTACCTGTGGCGCCGCGTGCTGGCCCAGGCCGCTCCTGGGTGGCGAGTCGTGGCGGTGGACCACCTCGGGATGGGCTTCTCGGACCGACTGGACGCGCCCCGGAGCCTGGCCGAGCGCATCGACGATCTTGGTCACCTGACGAAGGCCCTGCAGTTGACGGGACCGATCGTGCCGCTGGCGCACGACTGGGGTGGACCTATTGCGCTCGGTTGGACCCTGCGCCACATCGACGACGTCGCGGCGCTCGTCCTCACCAACACGGCGGTGCATCAAGACGAGGACGAGCCCAAACCCCGGGTGATCACCATCACTCGCACGCGCCCCCTGATCAATCTGCTCACGCTGCGCACTCCGGCGTTCGTGGCCGCCACCACGGCCTTGTGCCGGCCTCCTTTGCCCAAGGACGTCCGGCGGGCCTTCGCCGCTCCGTACCGCACGTCACCGCGGCGGACCTCGGTGCGGGACTTCGTAGCTGATATTCCGTTCGAAGCGGACCACCGAAGCTCTTCGACATTGCAGCAGATCGCTACCGGCGTGAGCGCGCTCCAGGTGCCGGCCCTGCTGGTCTGGGGCACCAGCGACCCGGTCTTCTCGCAGCGTTATCTGGTGGACCTGCAGACCCGCCTGCCGCACGCCGACGTTCAGGTCTATCCGAGCGCCTCGCACTTGGTGCTGGAAGACCATCCCGAGGGCGTCGAGGTCATCTGGTCCTGGATCGTGGATCAGTTCGGGAGCAACGCCACACCCCTGCACCCCGCGGAGCCCGTGGGCCAGCCTGCGGTGGACCACCGTCCGCCCCGCCAGGTGCCACTGCAGGTCATGCAGAGCGATCCGGACCGGCTGGCCATCGTCGAGCTCGGCTCGGCCGGCAACCAGATCACCCGCGCAGAGCTGAGGCAGCGCGTCGACGCCATCGCTCGGGCCCTTCGAGCCCGTGGAGTAGGCCCCGGGCAGCGGGTAGCGGTGCTCATCCCGCCGGGAATCGACCTGAACAGCGTGGTGTATGCGCTGTGGCAGCTGGGGGCGATCGTGGTCGTCGCGGATGCCGGGCTGGGCTTGGCGCGTCTGGGCGCAGCCCTGCGCAGCACCTCTCCCAATCACGTCATCGGCATCAGGACCGCACTCGTTCTGGTTCGAGCCACCCGAGTGCCGGGCACTCGGATCAACGCGGATCCGGGCTCGGTGCGCGACCTGATCGCCGAGGGGGCCGCATGTCCACCGGGGCCGCAGGGGGGCGATCCGCCCGGCGCGGGCGATGATCGTGAGGCCGCGATCCTGTTCACCTCCGGGGCGACGGGGCCGCCTAAAGGCGTCGTCTACACCCGGGGACAGCTGAGCGCGCAGATCGCCATGCTGCGCGATGCCTTCCAACTTCGGGACGGGGAAGGGTTCGTCGCAGCCTTTGCGCCATTCGCCCTGTACGGCCCGCCGTTGGGTTTGCCCTGCGCAGTACCGGACATGGACGTCACGGCGCCGCACACCCTGACGGCAACGGCGCTGGCCGACGCCGTGGCCGCCGTGCAGGCCACCGCCGTCTTCGCCTCCCCCGCCGCGCTGCGCAACGTCGTGCATACGGCCGCCGATCTCACGCTCGCCCAGCGCGCGGCGCTGAGCATCCCCCGACTGGTGATGTCCGCGGGCGCCCCTGTGCCCCGCTCGCTGCTGCGCCAGGTCAAGGAGCTGATGCCGCGGGCCTCGACGCAGACCCCCTACGGCATGACCGAGATCCTTCCGGTCGCAACCATCGACCCGACCACGCTCGGCGACGACGTGCAGGGCGGGGTGTGTGTCGGGGTGCCGCTGGACGGGGTGGACGTCCGGATCGCCGACCTGGAGGATGGTGCCCTCACCGACCACCCGGGGTTGCTCGGTGAGATCGTGGTGCGTGCAGCCCACGCCAAGCTTCGCTATCACCGGGCTTGGGCCGCTCAGCACGCCACCGAGCGTCCCCGAGGGTGGCACCGCACCGGTGACGTCGGACACCTCGACCGGCAGGGGCGGCTGTGGGTCGAGGGGCGCAGAGTCCACCTGGTGCACACCGACGCCGGCCCGCTGGCGCCGTATCCCATCGAGCACCGCATCGCTGCCGTCGAAGGGGTGGCCGACGTCGCCGTGGTCGGGGTAGGGCCGACCGGAACGGAACAGGCCGTGGCCGTGGTGGTCCCGACCGGGCGGATGCGTCGCGGCGACTCGGCGCTGACCGACGGTGAGCTGGCGGCCAGGGTGCGCGAGGCCGCCGGCGTTCCGATCGCAGCCGTGCTGCGCAAGGACTGGTTGCCGGTGGATATTCGTCACGCCTCCAAGGTCGACCGCACGGGCCTGGGTCGCTGGGCCGGGCAGGTACTGCACGGCCGACCCGCCTTCTCGCGTGTTACCGCGATGGGAGCGTTCGTACTCGGTCGAGGCGTAGCCCAACCGAGCACGCGGAGCCGCTGATGCGCGTCCTGGTCACCGGAGCCAGCGGCATGCTGGGTGGCGTCGTTGCCGATCGCCTCTCGCGCCGAGGCGACGATGTCACGGTGATGCAGCGCCGCACGGCCGGGCGACGGCATACCGAAGTCTTGGGTGACATCACCGACCCGGCCGCGGTGCATGCCGCCGCCGAAGGGGTCGAGGCCATCATTCATCTGGCGGCCAAGGTCGACGTGGTGGGTCGCTGGGAGGACTATGTCGCCACTAACGTCGAGGGGACCCGTAACGTCATCGCCGCCGCCCGAGAACACGACGTGAGGACACTGGTGCACATCTCCTCGCCGTCGGTCGCGCACGTCGGGCATTCGCTCATCGGAGCAGGCGCGGCACCGGCGGATCCGGGCGTCCGCGGTCATTACGCCCGCAGCAAGGCCATGGCCGAGCAGATTGCTCTGGCGGCGCACGGTGACACACTCGCCGTCAGCGCCATCCGACCCCATCTGGTCTGGGGCCCCGGAGATACCCAGCTCGTGGGCCGGATCGTCGCCCGGGCCCATGCGGGGCGCCTCGCCATGGTCGGCTCCGGCACAGCCTTGGTGGACACCACGTACGTCGACAATGCGGCGCAGGCGATCCTCGCCGCCGTGGATCGCATCGACGATGCGGGGGGACAACCCCTCGTGGTCACGAACGGCGAACCCCGCCCCATCGGCGAGCTCGTCGCCGACATCTGCCGGGCCAGCGGCGCTCCCCCACCGCGCTGGCGTGTGCCCTATCCCCTCGCGTGGGGCGCGGGCGGGGTGATCGAAGGGGTCACGGCACTGAGTCATCGGTGGTCGGTGGTGCCCTCGATCGAACAGCCCCCACTGACCCGCTTCCTGGCCAGGCAACTGGCCACGGCCCACTGGTTCGACCAACGACATACCCGCGAGGTGCTGCGGTGGACTCCCGAGGTGAGCATTTCCCGGGGGCTGGATATTCTGAGGGCGCACTCATCCGGTCCGGCTACGGTGGGCCGGTGAACCGCCACCGAAGGGGGCCTGAGCAGCGATGAGCACCGCGCGAGCGATCGCCGCACGGGCGGCATTCGGCGGCGGCGGACTGGCCGCGGCCGGACTGCTCGGCGTCGGACTGCTCAAGGCTGAGGCCAGCATCGCGCGCCGGGTCATCGGCGATGGTCCCGGCTTGAGCCAAGACGACACCGGGACGTATGGCGCCGGGGCCGGTGAACCGCATCGCCTCCTGATGCTCGGGGACAGCACGGCGGCCGGGGTAGGCGCCAGCAGCGCCTCGACCACTCTGGGAGCGACCATTGCGATCGGTGTGGCCGCGATCACCGGACGACCGGTCCAGTTGCACAACGTCAGTCGCAGCGGGGCGACCTCGCTCAACCTCCCCGCTCAGGTCGCGACCGGACTGCGCGAGGTTCCGGACGCCGCAGTGGCCGTGATCATGATCGGCAGCAACGACGTCAAAGACCGCGTCGAGCACACGACGTCGGTGCAGCACCTGGCCGAGGCGGTCACCACGTTGAGCGAGTCCGGTGTCCGCGTCGTGGTCGGGACGTGTCCGGACCTGGGCACGATCCGTCCCGTGCCGCAGCCGTTGCGCGCCCTGGGGCAGCGGTGGAGTCGCGGTCTGGCCGCCGCCCAAACCGTGGCCGTCGTCGAGGCCGGTGGGCGCACGGTCTCCATCGGCGACCTGATCGGACCCGACTTTCGGGAGTCGCCGGCCGAGTTGTTCAGCGCCGACCAGTTCCATCCTTCGTCGGCCGGATACGCCCGGGCCGCGGCAGCCATGTTGCCTAGCGTGCTCGACGCCCTGGGCGAGTCCACAGCGGACTCGGGACGCTCGCCGGACTATCGACGCGGAGAATGGGTGGAGCCGCTACCCGCTGCGGCCGAACGCGCCGTCGCCGACCCGGGCAGTGAGGTCAGCGGCACCCACGTCGACGGCAGCGCCCGTAGCGAGCGTGGCCGCTGGGCCCAACTGTTGCGTCGACACCGACCTTCGCTGCCGGCCGAGGTCGACCTCCCGTCGACGGCCGACGCGGTTCCGCGCACGACGGTGCACGCCGACTCCGGCGACTAGTTCTCCAGGGCCTGGCTCACCGGGAGCAGCTCCATCTGGTGCGCTTCTGCCACCCCGGGGTTAGTCACTCGTCCCCCCACCGTGTTGAGCCCCGGCGCCAGGATGGGGTCGCGGCGCAGTGCCTGCGCCCACCCAAGATCGGCGATGGCCACGGCATACGGGAGGGTGACGTTGGTCAGCGCGTAGGTCGACGTGCGCGGAACGGCACCCGGAATGTTGGCGACGCAGTAGAACACTGACTTGTGCACGGTGTAGATGGGGTCGGCGTGGGTCGTGGGGCGGGAGTCTTCGAAGCAGCCGCCCTGGTCGATCGCGATATCGACCAGCACGCTGCCTGGCTTCATCCGGCTGACCATGGCGTTGCTCACCAGCGAGGGCGCCTTGGCGCCGGGGATCAGCACCGCGCCGATCACCATGTCGGCCGCCAGGACGTGCTGCTCCAGCTCCAGCTTGTTGCTGGTGGCCGTCTTGATCCGGCCGTTCCAGCGACGGTCGAGCACACGCAGCTTGTCGACGTCGGTGTCCAGCACGGTGACATCGGCCCACAGGCCAAGGGCCATCGTGGCCGCGTGAGACCCAGACACCCCGCCGCCCAGGACGACAACCTTGGCCGGATCGACTCCGGACACCCCGCCCATCAGGAGCCCGCGGCCCCCGTTGACGCGCATCATGGCCTGCGCTCCGGCCTGCGGTGCCAGGCACCCGGCGACCTCGCTCATCGGATAGAGCAACGGCAGTCCCCCCGAAGGAAGCTGCACCGTCTCGTAGGCGATCGAGGTCGTGCCTGCGTTGACCAGGGCTTCCGTGCAGGGCCGCGAGGCGGCGAGGTGCAGATACGTGAACAGCGTCAAGTCCTCACGAAGCAGGCCATACTCGCTCTCGATCGGCTCCTTGACCTTCATCACCATCTCGGCCTCCCCCCACGTGCTCTGGGCGTCAGGGCGGATGGTGGCCCCCGCAGAGACGTATTCGGCGTCTTCGATGGAGGACCCCAGACCGGCGCCCTCCTGCACCAGCACGGTGTGCCCGTGCTCCACCAGTTCGTTCACGCCGGCCGGGGTGATGGCCACGCGGTACTCATGGTTCTTGATCTCGGTGGGCACGCCTATACGCACGGTTTCCTCGATTCAGCTCACGCGGTGGTGAGCACTTGGGGGCCTGCCTATGGTGGCACCTGCGGCCGGGCGCGTACAGCCAGGCCTTCCCTCCGGGGCCGAGACCAGTGCAGTCACATGGTCCTGTGCTGGACGGTCATAGAATCGGTGAAGAGTCCAGCGCTGCGATCGTGATCAGTGCAGTGCTCGTCTCGTCTACCGGCGTCAACGAAGAGGAATCATGGTGCAAGCAGTCATCGTCGCGGCCCGACGGACCCCCATCGGTCGTGCTTTCAAGGGATCGCTGCGGTCGATGCGCCCGGACGACCTGAGCGCGGTCGCTATCGAGGCCGCCCTGGCCGACCTGCCGGGGATCGACGCCGCGGTGATGGAGGATCTCTATCTGGGTTGCGCCGAGCCGTCGGCAGAGCACGGCAGCAACATGGCCCGCATCGTGGCCGTGTTGCTGGGCCACGATGCCTTGCCCGGGAGCACAGTCAACCGGTTCTGTGCGTCATCGCTGCAGACCACGAGGATGGCCTTTCACGCCATCAGGGCCGGTGAGGGATCGGCGTTCATCAGTGCAGGCGTCGAATGCGTCTCTCGCTATCCGGAGTTCGCCGGCGCCGGGGGGTCCAGGGCGGCACACCGCAACCCGCTTTTCGACGAGGCCGCCGAGCGCACCGTCGCGACCGCAGCCAGCAACGCAACCTGGTCCGACCCGCGGGCAGACGGCCTCCTGCCCGATGCCTACATCGCCATGGGCCAGACCGCCGAGAACGTCGCCACGATGCGCGGCATCAGTCGCCGGCGCCAGGACGAATGGGGCGTGCTCAGCCAGAATCGCGCCGAAGCCGCGATCTCCGCCGGCATCTTCGAAGCCGAGATCGCCCCCGTGACGTTGCCGGACGGTAGCGTCGTGAGCACTGACGACGGTCCGCGGGCGGGGGTGACCTACGAGTCGGTTTCCGCGCTCAACCCGGTGTTCCGAGAGGACGGCACCGTCACGGCGGGCAACTGCTGCCCGTTGAACGACGGCGCAGCCGCGGTGATCGTGATGAGTGAGGCCCGAGCCGCCGAGCTGGGTGTGCAGCCGCTGGCTCGAATCGTCTCGACCGCCGCTACCGCCCTGTCGCCGGAGATCATGGGGTTAGGACCGGTCGAGGCCTCACGCCTGGCCTTGGCACGAGCGGGCATGTCCATTGCTGACATGGACCTCTACGAGATCAACGAGGCCTTCGCGGTCCAGGTGCTGGCCAGTGCCGACGACCTGGGGATGGATCCGGACAAGCTCAACGTCCACGGTGGGGCGATCGCCCTCGGTCACCCGTTCGGGGCAACCGGCGCCCGCATTTCGACCACGCTGCTCAACGCGCTGAAGGTGCGGGACGGACAGTTCGGGTTGGAGACGATGTGCGTTGGCGGAGGCCAAGGTATGGCGATGGTGGTCGAGCGTCTCTAGTCGCCTCGCGTGTCCTGGCAGCCACGTGGGCGTCCTGAGCCAGCCACTAGGGCAAGGAGCGCCGGAGATCCGCGAGGCGACGCGCTAGAACTCCCGAGTCGAGCCCTTCGAGGTGATGATCGAAGACCATGACCCTCAGCTGATCCATCAGGATTGCGGGCCCGAGGTCGGGCACCGGCCGCCGCGGCGCACCGCAGCTGTCCGCAACCTCGTCTGCGATGCTCTGAACCACCACGTGCACCCCCGGGGCAGCAGAAAGCGCGCGGTCCAACGGTAGTTGGTGCCACCGTCGGACCACGCGCTCCATCTCTGTGGAAACCGAGTCCTGAACGCCCGAGGCGACCTTCGCGAGGTCGGCCGACTCGGACCCGCTCACGTCAGTCGCTCTGCAAGATCGCGAACAGGCGGAGGAACTCGATGTAGAGCCACACCAAGCTGGCCACCAGACCGTGACCCAACAGCCAGGAGTACTTCTCCGGCGCACCAGCGCCGACGGCTCGGTCGATCGAGTCGAAGTTGATCGCGAGAGAGTACGAAGCCAACGCGACCCCCAGCAGCGAGATCACGATCGCGAGCATTCCTCCGCCGGCATACACACTGCCGATCCCGAGCATGCTCGCTGCCACGTTGACCAGCGCAAACACCAGATAGCCCATCGCCATCATGCCGAAGATCCGGCGCGACTTGCTGGTGACCTTGATGAAACCGACCTTCCAGGCCAGGAACATCCCGGCGAAGGTGCCGAGCGTAGCCGTCACCGCGGCCGGCACAACCCCCTCGAAGGCGGTGTTGAAGACCGCGCTCACCGCGCCGATGAAGGCACCCTGCAGCACCGCGTGGGCCACGATCAGCGGCACGTTCACCTTCTTGGAGAAGGCGATGGCGAACGAGAGGCCGAGCGAGCCGAACATGCCGAACAACCAGATCGGCTGCGCCAGCGGGTTCAGACCGGCTTCGCCGGCCGCGGGCTGCACGAAGAACCACGTGGCGCCCGCCGTCGCGAGCACGATGCCGAACAGCATGAGCGACTTCATGATGACGTCGTCGAGGGTCACCCGACCGGTCTGCGCGGGGCCGGCCGGAGCCTGCCCGTACATCTGCTCGAGGTCGTCGTTGGACATGGATCCGGACGGGCCGGAATACCCGACGGGAGCGCCTGGGCCCTGCTGAGGCGCTCCTCGCGGTGGCGCGTACTGGCCGCCGCCCTGTTGGGGGGATTTGCCGAAGCCGGCATACCCACTGGTTTCACGGTCGATCCGGTTGAAAACCGGGTTGGTGGCCATGTGCCCTCCGAAAGTCTGGGTCACACCGCGGTTGCGGAATGACTCGTGTGTGCGTACATATTAGAGCGTTTGACGAGATCGCAATGTTCCCGCGCGCCGGACGACGCTGAGATTCCGGCTGCAGCACGCCAACGGGCGCGCTGCGCCCCGGGCAGGCCCCCCGGCTATTCTGCTTGCCTGTGACACCTGGCCACCACCCCGACCGACGTAAGGAGGCCTGCCGTGAGCGCTATCAGTGCACCGTCGATGAAGCACCGCGTCGGTGCCTTCGTGCTCACGGTGGCCGTATGCTGCGCGCCCGCGGTGAGCATCGGCCCGGCATTCGCCTCGCCCGTGAGCTCCGCCTCGCCCGTGGGTGCTGCACCAACCGCCACGCACCGTACCCAGGATGCGGCATACCCACGAACCACCGATCTGCGCGAGCCGGACGCCAACGACAACGACGCGGCCGAGGCGATCGGGCTCACGCCGTTCCATCGGATCGCGCCTGCGCTCAACGAGGCCCAACAATCCTCGGATCGAGTCAGTGTCGAGGTGGTGGGTCGCAGCGCGGAAGGGCGTGATCTCTACCTGGTGACACTCACCGCCCCCGAGAACGGCGCACCGAGCCCACCAAAGGTGCCGGTGCTGATCAACACCAACCTGCACGGAGACGAGTGGGAGGGCACCGACGCCGCGCTGGAGCTGGTGCAGGACTACGCCACCTCGCAGGATCCGGCCATCGAGGCGACCCTGGGCAGGACACGCGTGCACATCGTGATCTGCGCCAACCCCGACGGACGGGTCGCGGGCACCCGGGACAACGCGGCCGGGTTCGACCTCAATCGCGACCTGCTCACCGCCAGCCAACCCGAATCCCGGGCGGTACGCGACACGATCGTGAGCCTCGCGCCGGCGATGGTGCTGGACGTGCACGGCTACGCCAACGGCACCTTGATCGAGCCGACCACGGCCCCGTTCGGACAGAACATCGAGTTCGATCTGGCCATGCGACACGCCCTGCCCAACGCCCTCGGGATCGAACGCGCGATCAACGATCTGGGCTACGACACCGACGATGAGGTGCGGCCCCCGCAGATCCCGCTGCGCGATTGGGCGCGGGGCTGGGACGGGTGGGCACCGGTGTTCACCGCGCAGTACGCGACCTTGCAGGGCGCTACCGGGCAGACGGTCGAGTTGCCGCTAGCGGTCAACAACGGTTCCTACACGCTGCCGCCAAAGGAGCTCCGTCGGCGGACGGGCATCAACCGACAGGTGGCCCGCGCCGCCATGGACGCCACCGTGACGTATGCGGGCTCGCACCGAAGCAGCCTCATCGCCGACCGCGAAGAGGCAGAGCGCCGGGCCCAACGCGGCGAACCAGGACGGGCCGCACCCTGGGGCAAGGCAGCACCCTCCCCGGAGCTCATCGACGGGAGCAACCCACAGTCCGAGGTGGACGTGGAGCGGTTCACCTATCCGCAGGCCTACGTCATTCCCAGCGGAGCGCAGCAGCGCTCCGTTCCGTCGGCGACTCGTCTGGTCCGCGCGCTGTCCGCACACGGAGTCACCGTCGAGATCGCCACCGACCCGGTGCGGCTCGACGGCACGACCTTTCCGGCCGGGTCGTACGTGGTCGACATGCGTCAGCCGCGACGTGGCGTGGCTGACGCGCTGCTCAGCTCCGGCGCCGACGCCTCGCCACTCGCCGATTCGATGTACGACATCTCCGCGTGGAGTCTGGGGGCGCTGTGGGGGGCCGACGTGATCACGATCCCGCCGGCGGGAACCGTTGACCGCACGGCACCGGCGTCGACCGTGCGGTGGGCCCTTCCTCCGCTTGAGCCGCTCACAGCCGATGATCTGGCCCCGGCACCACTGCCCCGCGGCCCCGGGCCCTGGCGACTGAGGCTGCAGGACCCCGGGGCGGTCGCCGCGTTGAACGCGCTGCTCGAGGACTCAGTCGCGTTGCGATACCTCCCCAAGTCCGGATCGGTGATCGTCCCGGCCGACGCCCGGTCGCAGGTCGAGGACGTCACTGAGGCCTTCGGCATACCGATGCAGCCCGCCGGAGCGTCTCCCGACGGTCTGCCGATGACCCGTATCCGGGTGGCGGCAGCAACGAGGGACGACGAGACCTTTGCGCTGCAGGAGATGGGCTTCACGGTCACCCCGATCAGCGCCGAGGTGATGAACGAGGGGTTCGACTACTCCGCGATCGACACCCTGATGGTCTCGGCCGACCTGAACGTCGCCGACCTCACGCCTCGCGCCCGCGAGGACCTCGTGGACTTTTTTGCCGCTGGGGGTGGACTCGTGGCCCGTGGTCGTGCTGGGCTGCAGTTCAACGAAGCCCTCGACCTGCTTCCGGCCCTCCCACACTCTGGGCGCGGCGACGCCAACGGAGTCGTCACCGTGACCAGTTCGCCTACCGGGTTAGCCGCAGGCGCTAGTGCCGAGACCTTCGTCAACCGTCCGTACTGGTTCACCGACCTTGGCGAAGGTGTCATCGTGGATCAACGGTATGCCGACGCCGACCCCCTGGTCAGCGGTCACTGGAGGACCTCCGCCGGCGCCGGTGACGGCCCGCGGGAGGCTTCCGGGCAGGCGCTGCTGGTCCACGGAACGGACCCGGACGGCCCGACGCAGGGTGCCGCGGTCGTCCTGTTCGGCAGCGACCCGCTCTTCCGGGCCCACCCCAAGGGGCAGTACGCACTGGTGGCGCAAGCCCTGTTGTGGACCAGCACGAAGCCTTGACCCTCCGCCCGTGCTTCCCCGAGCCGGTGGCACGCCCACGCCCAGCCGGTGTCACGTCATGTCGTGGAGTACCCCCGGCGGGACTCGAACCCGCACTGGACCCATTTTAAGTGGGCTGCCTCTGCCGATTGGGCTACGGGGGCTAGCTGTCGACCCTCAGGTTACCGGTCACAGTCGGGCTATCACCGCATCGAGCATGGGCTCGGTCAACCGGCCGGTGAAGGTGTTCTGCTGACTGACGTGATAGCTCCCGAGCAGCCGGATCGGCTGACCGCGGGAGCCCACGAGGTCGGCCTGGGCACCGTGACCGAACCTCGGCTTCGGTCTCGGAACCCCCCAGCCCACCGCACGCGCCGCCGCCAGCGCCGCGTCCCAGCCGATCGCCCCCAACGCCAACATCGAGCGCAGTGTGGGCTCGGCCAACCGCAGGTCCTGCTCGAGCCATGGTCGACAGCAGGCCTTCTCGGCCGTCGTCGGGGTGTTGGCGGGCGGGGCACAGCGCACGGCGGCGACGATCCGCACCCCGTGCAGCCGTTGGCCGTCACCGGCGTGCTCACTGGTGGGCTGATCGGCATACCCCCCGCGGTGCAGGGCGGCGTAGATCCAGTCCCCACTGCGGTCTCCGGTGAACATCCTGCCCGTGCGGTTGGTGCCGTTCGCGGCGGGCGCCAAGCCGACCACCAACACCGAGGGCGCCTCGTCACCGAAGCCGGGTCCGGGCCGACCCCAGTAGGGCTGGTCGGCGAAGGATGCGCGGCGGCCACTGCGGGCGACCCCTTCGCGCCAGGTCACCAATCGCTCGCACGCCCGGCATACCGAGATGCGGGCATCGAGTTCGGCGACGGTTCGGGCTGCGCCGGCGAGTTCGCTCACCTCGACGTCGGTGTGGGCCACCGGGGTATGCCGATCGGCGGGGTCAGCCGGCCAGCCGGTCCCCGCGGGCACCGGCGAGGTGAACATCTGGCCGGTCACCGGGTGGGGGGCGGGCGCGCTGAGACTCATCGGCCGGCCCGCAGGTAGGGGTCGTTGAAGTCGTTGCCGAACACACCGTCGGGGTCCAGTCGTGCCACCAGGCGGCGGGCGGAGTCCATCCGCGTGTAGCGACTCGCCACCACCGCCGGTTCGAGGAAGGCCACTTTGCCCCAGTGGGGCACCGGTGCGAACGGCTCCAAGAGGGACTCGACCGCCCTACACGCCGTCTGCACCGCCTCATCGTCCGGGCGCCAGGTGAAGTGAATACCCATCAGGTCGGCGTCGCACGCCGGGCTCAGCCACAGACCGTCTCGGGCCACGGTGCGCAGCTCACAGATCTGCATGACGTCGCGTAGGGATTCGCCGATGCCCCACAGCGCCTGCAGCGCCGCGGGTCCGTGCTCACGGGCGACGTAGTACTCCGATTGCACCTCGGCGCCGCTGCTGCTCGGGGGCACATCGGGAGTGAAGTGGGGCAACCGCTCGAACCAGCGACCCGGTATGCCGCCCTGCACCGTGCACCCCTCGCTCGCTTCTCCGGGCACGGGCCGCAACGGTCGGCTCGCCGGCGTCGCCCCCCAGGGCCGCAGGTCCGCGTCCGGCTCGTCCATCCGGCGTTTGACCCAGACGTCGCCGAACGCCTGACCGGTGAGCGTCGTGAACACGCTCACGCTGTAGGCGCTGGCCACGATGGCGTCCAGGTGCTCAACGCCGGTTTCGGCGGGTATCCCCTGCCACACCGTCTGGGCCACGTCGAACGATGCCTCGACGTCAAAGGTCAGCGCCGTCATGATGCCCAGGGATCCTAGGCTCGGGACGACCCCGGGGAAATCGGCGTGACTGCGGTCCATCCGCACGAGGTCGCCGTCGGCGGTGACGATCTCGACCGCGGACACGGCGGCGGCCAAGCACCGAGCCCGGTCCCCGGAGCCGTGGGTCCCGGTCGAGCACGCTCCGGCCACCGAGATGTGCGGCAACGAACCGAGGTTATGCAGCGCGCAGCCGGCAGCATCCAACAGCGGCCCCGCCTCCGCGAACGTGAGGCCCGCGCTCAGCGTGGCGCGGCGCCCTCCCGTCGCCGGATCCTCGTGCATCTCGAACCGCGACGGCAAGCTCGCCACGGAGATCAACGCGCCCCGGCTGTCGGCCACCGGGGTGAACGAATGACCGGTGCCGACCGCGTGGGCGGAGGTCGAACCGGCTACCAGCCGCTGCAGGTCACCGATGCTGGTGGGATGCTGCACGGCGGCGGCGAACGTCACGTTGCCACCCCAGTTGCGATGCCGGGCGAGGCGGTCGTCGTCGTGTGGGCGTGGGGTCATCACGACGCTGTCATCGCTGGATCTGCGACCACGCGATGCCGTCGAGAATGTCGTGCTCGGACGTACGCACCGTGGCGATCCCGGAGTCGCGCACCAGTCGTTGCACCACGGTGCGCCAGATCAGCGCGCCGGCCCCGATGACGTCAACTCGTCCCGGGTGCATATAGGGCAGCGCTTCGCGTTCACCGCGCCCCATCCGCAACAGCTCGTTGGCGGCGGCAACCACGTCGACGGGCGCCAATGACGAGCCGTGGATCCGGGCGGGTTCGTATGCTGGCAGGTTCAGCGCGTGGGCCGTGGTCGTGGTGACCGACCCGGCAAGTCCGATCAACGTCGTGACACCGGTGAGGTCGACGCTGGCAGCCACCTGGTCGATCGCTGCGGTGATGTCGCTCAGCGCCGCCCATACCTGATCCTCGGTGGGCGGGTCGTCGCGCAGATGACGCTCGGTCATCCGCACGCAACCGACATCGACCGACATCGACTGCTCCACCTCACGGGTGCCGCGGACGAACTCGGTCGATCCCCCGCCGATATCGACCACCAGGTAGGGGGCATCCGCGTCGTGGCCGTCGTCGTCAGCGGTAGCGACCAGCTCTGCGGTCGCGCCGGTAAAGGACAGCTGCGCTTCCTCAAGGCCGGTGATGACCTCGGCAGTGACGTCGAACTCCCCGAAGATCTCGTGGACGCCGGTGAGGAAGTCGTGCGCGTTCGCGGCATCCCGGGTGGCCGACGTGGCGATGAAGCGGATCGAGTCCACCGAGTTCTCCGCGCATATCCGGGCGTAATCGGCGGCCGCAGCCAAAGTGTCCTGCAAGGCCTGCTCGTCGAACCGGCCGGTGGCATCGACCCCTCGGCCCAGCCGAACTACCCGCATCTCTCGGTGCACGTCCACCAACGCCCCCTGCGGGCCGCGATCGGCCACCAGCAGCCTGATCGAGTTGGTGCCGCAGTCAATGGCAGCAACCCTGCTGCGTTCGCTCATGGTGCCTGGTCCTCCGTCAGATGGGTCGAGCAACAGCCCCCTTCCCACCAGCGCGGCAACGCGGCGAGCGCTTCGTCGCCCAACGGGTTGATCCCCGGCCCGACCGCCAACGCGTGAGCCACCAGCACGTGCAGACATTTCACTCTCGTCGGCATCCCCCCGGCCGAGATGCCCTCGATCTGCGGGGGTGTGCCCAACTCGGCTCGACGCGCCAGGTAGTCGTCGTGGGCCGCGGCATACGCCTGGGCGGTGGCACCCTCGGGATCCTGCAGCAACCGCTGGCTCATCTCGCGCATCATCCCCTCGCTCTCCAGCGTCGAGATGGCACCGGTCAGCGCTGGGCACGTGGCGTAGAAGAGGGTCGGGAAAGGGCTGCCGTCCGGCAGTTGCGGCTCGGTGCGCACCACCGCAGGACATCCACAGGGACAGCGCGCGGCGATGTCCACGACCCCCCGCGGTGGTCGTCCAAGCTGGCGCTCGACCACGATCAGGTCGTGCTCCGCGGTGGACTCAACCGCCATCGGGCGCAGTCTCCGGCAATCCCTCGTTTGCAGTCTTGACCGACTCCCACACCTCGCCGTACCAGGGACGGGACTCGTGGATGTCATTGCTCACCGCGGCCATCCCGGGCAACGGCTCGACCAGCACCTCGCCGGTGTCATCGAGCACCGTGAACGCGGTTTCCCCCGGCCGCACGAAGCGCAACCGGTCCCTGGCGTTGCGCTCGATGAAGTCTGGGTTGTTCCACTGTCTGACCTCGCCCTCGAGCTCGGCGATATCAGCCCGATCCGCTCCGATCTGCTGCTCGAGCTGGTTGACCTCACGGCGCTGATCGACGTAGCCCGAGACCGTGGGAAAGAGGAAGACCCCCAGCAACACCACAACCAGCGCCAGGGCCCCCAGACGCCACACCTGCGGGGACCCAGGACGTCTCAACGTCGGCGAGAGCGTCCGCAGCCGGGGATCGGGACGGCCGGGCCGCGCGTTGGCCGGCCCCGTCCGGGCGCGACCCCGGGCGGCCATTGAGGTGGCACCGGACGGAGGCCTCTTCGGACCGGCGGCACGAGGGGTCTTCGCGCCTGCGGCACGAGGGGGCTTCGCACCTGAGGCGCGGGGGGTCACCGACGCGGCGCGTCGGCCCTCACCTCGTTTCGGACTGCTCACGCCCTCTGCGCACCTACTCCCATGCCGCTTTCGTGCCTGCTTCCCGTGCGATCAGCCGGAGAAGCGCGGGAAGGCGCCGGCTCCGGCATACACCGCGGCGTCGTCGAGCTCCTCTTCGATCCGCAGAAGCTGGTTGTACTTCGCGACGCGCTCGGACCGTGCCGGCGCGCCTGTCTTGATCTGGCCGCAGTTCGTGGCAACCGCCAGGTCCGCGATCGTCACGTCCTCGGTCTCCCCTGAGCGGTGACTCATCATGCAGCGGAACCCGTTGCTCTGCGCCAGGGCCACGGCGTCCAGCGTCTCGGTCAGCGAGCCGATCTGGTTGACCTTGACCAGCAGTGCATTGGCGGATTTTTCGTCGATGCCGCGCTGCAACCGCGTGGGGTTGGTGACGAACAGGTCATCGCCGACCAGTTGCACCCGATCACCGAGCTGCTGCGTGATGGTGGCCCACCCGGCCCAGTCGTCCTCGTCCAGTGGGTCCTCGATCGAGACCAGCGGGTAGTCATCGACGAGCTTCGCGTAGTAGTCCGTCATTTCGGCCGCGCTCTTCGAGCCGCCTTCGAAGCTGTAGACGTTGTCCTCACAGAACTCGGTGGCGGCCACGTCCAGCGCCAAGGCAATGTCGCTGCCCGGGGTGTATCCGGCCTTCTCGATTGCTTCCAGGATCAGGTCCAGGGCAGCGCGGTTGGACTCCAGATCGGGGGCGAAACCGCCCTCGTCGCCCAACCCGGTCGCCAGGCCACGGTCCTTCAGCACACTCTTCAGCGCGTGGTAGACCTCCGCGCCCCAGCGCAGCGCCTCGCGGAACGAACCCGCCCCGATCGGCGCGATCATGAACTCCTGGATGTCGACGTTGGAGTCGGCGTGCGATCCACCGTTCAGGATGTTCATCATCGGCACCGGCAGCACGTGGGCGTTCGGCCCGCCGACGTAACGGAACAGCGGCAGGCCCGCCGACTCGGCTCCGGCCTTGGCCACGGCGAGCGAGACCCCGAGGATCGCGTTCGCGCCGAGCTTGCCCTTGTTGTCCGTGCCGTCGGTGGCCAACATCTCGTGGTCGACCAAACGCTGCTCGCTCGCGTCGTAACCCAGGAGCCGAGGCTCGAGGTCGTCCATCACCGCCTGAACCGCTTCTTGCACACCCTTGCCGAGGTATCGGCCCGTGTCGCCGTCCCGCCGCTCGACGGCTTCGAACGCGCCGGTGGAGGCCCCGGAGGGCACGGCGGCTCGACCCACGGTGCCGTCGTCCAGACCGACTTCGACCTCCACCGTGGGGTTGCCACGGGAGTCCAGGATTTCGCGGGCAATGATGGCGTCGATGACGGCCATGAAAACACTCCTCAAGAACGGGTGTGGGCGTGATTGTGCTCGCTCGGGTCAGCCTAGCTGTTCACCTCTGCACGGACCGGGAGCAACGCACCTAGGCGAGCGGGTCGGTGTGGCTACGTGCTTCGATCAGGCGCAACGCCGTCCGCAGTGCCGCGGACGGATCCACCTGGTGACCGTGCGCATCGACGACGATGTCGAGCAACTGCGAAGCGTACTCGCCTTCGATGCCGGTAGCGGCGCTCGCCGCGATGGCCTGCGCCAGCCAGGCGCCGTGGCCCGCCCGCAGCATCCGCCCGGTGACCTTGGTGGCCCGCGCGAGCTCCGGCATACCGGCGGGTATGCCGTCCAGCAGGTGCTCGCGTTCTGGCTTTTCGGCGGCCTTCACCTGGTGCCACGATGCCTCGACTTCCACCGGCGTGCTCGCATCCCCACCGGCGAAGACGTGCGGGTGACGCCGGATGAGCTTCTCGACCAGCCCGGCTGCCACGTCATCCACGTCGAAGGCGTCCTCATCCTCATGCTCGGCTGCGACCCGCGCATGGAACAGGACCTGGAGCAGCACATCACCGAGTTCTTCGAGCAGGTGCTCACGATCGCCGGAGTCGAGGGCCTCCACGCATTCGTAGGTTTCCTCGATCAGGTACGGGGTGAGCGAGCGATGGGTCTGGGTCGCGTCCCAGGGGCAGCCGCCCGGGGAGCGCAGCCGATCCATGACGGCCACGGCATCGAGCAACCTCGAACCGGGCACGTCCCAGGAGCCGATCAGCATCTCCAGCTCGGGGGGATCGGGCAGCCCGGTGAGTCGGTGAGCCAAGGCGTCGGACAGGCCGGGGTCGGCATCCGGAGAACCGATCCAGATGACCCAACGGTGCTGGGCCTCCTCGATCAGGCTGTCCGCCAACGCGTTGACCCCGGCGTCTTCACCCGTCGTCGCCGCCCGCATTTCGACCTCGATCCCGCAGTCGGCGATGACGTCGACCACGGGGTTGTCCGACGTCCGCGCCGGTCCTGGGCCCGGGGGGTGCTCTGCTGGTCCACGGGCGAGGACACGGTCAGCTGCGCTGAGGGCCTGCCACGCCTGGTGCGACAACAACCCGGGCGCTACCCGGGGTGAGGTGACCAGCAGGCTCAGCCGGCGGGGGTGATCCATTCCGGGACACGAGGAACAATGGTGCGGGTCTCGGCGTCGAACGAGCCGTAGCGGGGGTTGACGTCTTGGACCACGGCCGCGATGTCCTCCCCGGTGACCTCCTGCAGCTGGCTGAGCGCCTCGGCGACGTCGGGGTTGCTCAGCTGCGCCGGGTCTTGCAGCGCCGCGCTGTAGAGGATCGTCCGGCCTACGTCGATCGTCAGCGAGGAGGGGTTGCTCAGCCCGTTCTGCTCGAGCACGTCCACCACCTGCTGATCGGTCAGCTCTGCGGATGTCCCGGCCATGATCCCGTCCACGATGGGCGTCAGGGCCAGCTGACTCAACACCGTGCTCGGGGTGGCCGGTTGAGCCGAGATGGAGTTGAGCTCCTCCACGGTGTCCTGCAGCTGGGATTCGCCGATGCTGCGACCGTCGATCACCGCCGCTTCGTCGGCCGAAACCCCGGAACATCCGCTGATCAGGGCCATGCCGAGCATTCCTGCAGCGAGTGTTCCGGCCATCGCTCGTCGGGGCCGAGCCGTGTTCTTGGTCCGCATCACTGCCTTCACGTCGCCCATCATGTCATCCTCGACTCGCCGGGGTCATCACCCGCGTGCCACTCACCTGCGCTGCGCCGCCGCCGGAGGAGCAACACGCTCTGCCGTCGCAACGGGGCGCTCCCCCGCGTGTGCCGCGGCCGAGATGTCGTCCAGGAGCACACCCTTGATCAGGCTCGCTGCCCAGTCCAGCACGGCCGTGTCACGCAGGGGCTTTCCGCCGATGCCGCCCGACTTCGGCGCCGGGACCAGCGCCGTCCGGGTGGCGGGTTTGAGCAGCGTGCCCGGATAGAGCCGGTTGAGCCGCAGCTGCTGTGACTCCCGTAGGTTGCCGACCGGGGCAAAGCGCACCCGGGTGCCTTGCATCGCCACGTCGCCGATGCCCGCCTCGCGAGCGACCGTGCGCAACCTGGCCACCTCCAACAGCGTCAGCACCGGCTCGGGCGGTTGGCCGTAGCGGTCGACCAGCTCGGCCTTGATCTCGGCAAGCTCGGCCTCGTCCTTGACCTGGGCCAGCTTGCGATAGGCCTCCAGCCGCAACCGCTCGCCCGGGATGTAGTCGTGCGGCAGATGCGCGTCGACCGGCAGCTCGATCTTGACCTCGACCGGACCCGCCTCGCCCTCCCCCTTGAACTCGGCTACCGCTTCGCCGACCAGACGGACATACAGGTCGAAACCGACACCGGCGATGTGGCCCGACTGTTCACCACCGAGCAAGTTGCCCGCGCCGCGGATCTCCAGGTCCTTCATCGCCACCGCCATTCCCGCGCCGAGGTCGGTGTTGGCGGCGATCGTCTGCAGCCGGTCGACCGCGGTCTCGGTCAGCGGCTTCTCCGGCGGATAGAGGAAGTAGGCGTAGGCCCGTTCGCGACTGCGTCCCACCCTGCCGCGGAGCTGGTGCAACTGGGACAAGCCCATCTGGTCCGAACGCTCCAGGATCAACGTGTTCGCGTTGGAGATGTCCAAGCCGGTCTCCACGATGGTGGTGCAGACCAGCACGTCGGAGCGACCTTCCCAGAAGTCCACGACGACCTGTTCGAGCTGGTGCTCACCCATCTGACCGTGCGCCACCGCCACCCGAGCCTGCGGCACGAGGTCCCTGATCCGGCTGGCGGCCTTGTCGATCGAGCTCACCTTGTTGTGCACGTAGAAGACCTGACCTTCACGCAGCAGCTCACGCCGGATCGCCGCCGTGATCTGTTTGTCGTCATAGGCCCCGACGAAGGTCAACACCGGGTGCCGCTCCTCCGGCGGGGTGGCCAGGGTGGACATTTCGCGTATGCCGGTCACGGCCATCTCCAGCGTCCGCGGGATAGGCGTGGCGGACATGGCCAGCACGTCGACGTTGGTGCGCATCGCCTTGAGCTGTTCCTTGTGCTCGACCCCGAAGCGCTGCTCCTCATCGACGATGACCAGCCCGAGATCCTTGAAGCGCACGGTGGCAGAGAGCAACCGGTGGGTGCCGAGCACCACGTCGACCGATCCGTCGGCCAGGCCGGCGATGGTGGCCTTGGCCTCGGCGTCGCTCTGGAACCTCGACAGCGCCTTGACCACCACGGGGAACTGCGCGTATCGCTCACTGAACGTCTGGAAATGTTGTTGCACCAGCAGCGTCGTGGGCACGAGCACCGCCACCTGCTTGCCGTCCTGGACCGCCTTGAACGCTGCGCGCACGGCAATCTCGGTCTTGCCGTAGCCGACGTCGCCGCAGATCAACCGGTCCATCGGGACCGACTTCTCCATGTCTGCCTTGACCTCGTCGATGCTGGACACCTGGTCGGGGGTCTCCACGAACGCGAAGGCGTCTTCGAGCTCGCGCTGCCATGGCGTGTCCGGGCCGAAGGCGTGACCCACCGTGGCCATCCGGGCGCTATACAACCGGATCAGCTCACCGGCAATCTGTCGCACGTGTTTGCGGGCGCGGGACTTGGTCTTCTGCCAGTCCGAGCCGCCGAGGCGGTTCAGTGTCGGAGCCTCGCCGCCGACATACCTCGTGATCTGGTCGAGTTGGTCAGTGGGGACAAAGAGGCGGTCCGGCTGACTCTGCCCTCGTTGCCTGCCCGCCGCATACTCCAGCAGCAAGTATTCGCGGGTCGCCCCGGCCACGGTCCGCTGGGCCATCTCCACGAACCGGCCCACGCCATGCTGCTCGTGGACGACGAGGTCGCCCGGACGAAGCTGCAGGGGGTCGATCTGTTTGCGACGCCGCGACGGCATGCTGCGCGCGTCGTGAGCTGGCCCCGCCGCGGCTTCCTGACCCGTCAGGTCCGCTTCACCGAGGACCACCAACCCCGCCCCTGGCAACGCGAAGCCGGCACCGATCCGACCGGTGGTCAAGGTCACCATGCCCGGGGTCAACTCTTCCAGCGGGGCCTGGATGCGATGGGCCACCTCGTGCTCGGCGAGGACCTCGGCCACCCGCTGCGCCATACCGGCGCCCTCGAGCACCATCAGGACGCTCACCTCGTCGGCGAGCCATCCCCGCACGTCAGCGGTGAGGGCCTCGACGTCGCTGCGGTAACGGGGCGTGGACTGCGCGGCAACCGTCCAGGTCTGCGCGCTGGAGAGGATGCTCATGGACGTGTCGGGCTCGGCAGCGTCGAACTGCGCGAGCTCGGCGTCGGCCGCGAACGGGGTCAGCGCCCACCACGGCCGTCCCGAGGCAGTGGCGAGTTCCGCGACGGCGTCCAGACTCAGGTAGGACGCGGAGCCGAGCATCCGCTCCAAGTCCACCGGCACCACGTTGCCGGCCACGGCGTTGGACCAGCTCGCGTCCAGGAACTCCTGGCTGGTAGCGACCAGATCGTGCGCTCTGGTGCGGACTCGCTCCGGGTCCAGGACGATGACGCCGGCGTCGGCGGGCAGCACGTCGATCACGGTCTCCATGCCCTCGACCAGGGCGGGGGCAAGGGACTCCATGCCCTCCACGGCGATGCCGTCGGCCACCTGGGTCAGCATGTCGGCGACTCCGGGCAGGTCCTGGATCAGCGCCCTGGCTCGTGCTCGCACGTCGTCGGTGAGCAGGACCTCACGGCACGGGGGCGCCCAGACTCCGTCCTCGGCCACCTCCAGTGAGCGTTGGTCGGCCACCTTGAACCACCGGATCTCCTCGACCGTGTCCCCCCAGAACTCGACCCGCAGCGGGTGGTCGTCGGTGGGCGAGAAGATGTCGAGTATGCCGCCTCGGACCGCGAACTCCCCGCGGCGCTCGACCAGGTCGGTGCGGGTGTAGGCCGCCGCCACCAGGTCCTCCACGATCGTTTCCAGCGGCCGCTCCTCACCAACGCGCAGCTGCACCGGCGCACAGTCGCCCAGCCCCACGGCGATCGGCTGGATGAGCGCCCGCACCGAGACGACTACCGCTCGCAGCGGGCCGTGGCCGGTGCCTTCGCTGTCGGGGTGAGCCAGACGCCGTAGCACCGCGAGGCGGCGGGCCACGGTGTCGCTACGAGGACTGAGCCGCTCGTGCGGCAGCGTTTCCCAGCTCGGGAAGGTCGCGATGTGTTCGGGGTCCATGAAATCCGACAGGCGCCCAGCCACATCGTCGGCTTCGCGCCCCGTGGCCGTCACGATCAGCACGGGGCGGTCACTGGCCATCGTGGCACTGAGCATCGGCCAGGAACCGAGCGGCGCCGAGACGTGCGCAGCGCCGTCGGCCTCGCCCCAGGAACGCAGGATCGTGGATATCGACTCTTCGGCGCGCACCGCGGCCAGGACAGGGGTGAAGTTCATCGCCAGCCAGCCTAATGCGCCCGTGCCGGTTGCATCTGCCCACCGCCCAGACCAAGATCATGACGTGAGGCACCTCATCTTGTTCCGGCGCCTGATGACCGCTGTCCTCTTCGCGCTCGCGACCTGCCTGCTGACGCCGTCGGCGGCTATGGCCGAGGAGCCGCTAGACCTGCCGGGGCAGATTTACGACTCCGCGGGGGTCCTCGAGGGCTCAGAAAGCGACGTCCAAACTGCCTTGGACGAACTGCAGGATGAGCGCGGACTACAGCTCTTCGTCGCCTTCGTGGACACCCTGGAAGGGGCGGGCGACAACAGCGGCGCGCAGTGGGCTGAGCAGACCTACGCCGCCTCGGGCATGGGCGGTGACGACGTCCTGCTCGTCGTGTCGGTCCAGGACCGCAAGTACGGCAGCTACACCAGCCCGGACAGCGGACTCACCCGTGACCAGGTCCTCGAGGTCGAGAACTCCTTCGTCATTCCGGCGCTGCGTGAGGACGACTGGGCCGGCGCGGCGATCGCGGCAGCCCAGGGTTACGGGCAGACCGACACCGCCTCGACCGGCACCGACACCGGCGAGGAGTCGTCGTATCCCGGCGGGGAAGGCGGCCTGGGCGGTGGTCTGAGTTTCGGCTTGCCCTGGTTCTTCGCCGTGCCGGTCATCTGTTTCGGGCTGGCGCTGTTCTTCAACTGGCGCGGCAACAAGGCGGCACGTCGGGCCGGTACGGATGCCACCGAGCCGCAGTCCGTCGCCGGCATCCCCACGCAGCAGTTGCAAGAGGACGCCGCTGCCGCATTGGTCCGGCTGGACAACGCCATCCGATCGGCCGACGAAGAGCTGAGCTTCGCCCAGGCCCAGTTCGGCGAGCAGCGGACGCAGAGGTTTCAGACCGTGTTGAAGGACACCCGCGCGCAGGCCCAGGAGGCCTTCCGAATCCGCGCGGAACTGGACGATGCGGACCCCGAGCCTGAGCCCGTGCAGCGCACAATGCTCGCTCAGATCGTCGACGTCGCCACCCAGGCCAACCAGGCCCTGCAGGCGCACACCACAGAGTTTGCCGAGCTCCGTTCGCTGGAGGCACGGGTGCCACAGTTCCTCGCTGAGCTGGCCGACCGCATACCGGAGGTGACTCGCCGACTGCCCGCCGCTGATCAGCAGATTCGTGGGTTGCAGGCTCGATACCCGGCCGCGGCCCTGCACACGGTGATAGCCCACCGTGAGCAGGCCGAGTCCCTGCTGGACAGCGCGGACGGATTCGTCGAGGCGGGCGAGTTGTCCCTCACGCGCAACGACCGCAGCTCTGCGGTGGCCGCGGCCCGAGCCTGCGAGGAGTCGCTGAGCCAGGCGAGCCGGCTGTTGGACCAGATCGAGGGCGCGGATGATGACCTGGAGCGCTCGACCCAGGCGCTTGCCGCGGCCATCACGTCCATCACATCCGACATCACCGACGCGCAGCGACTGGCCCCGCAGGACCCGTCGGTGCGCAACGCAGTGCAGCGGGCCAGGGATGCCGTCCAGTCGGGTCAGACCGCGCGCACGGACGGCGACCCGTTGGCGGCGTTGGCCACTCTGGACAACGCCGAGCACGATCTTGACACCGTGCTGGAGTCGTTCCGTGCCGCTGAAGCGCAGCGCGACAAGGCTCGCAGCGGATTCCAGACGCGCGTGGAGCGGGTGGGGGCACGCCTTCGGAGTATCGATGACACGATCTCGACGCGGCGCGGGGCCGTGGACAGCGGGGCTCGCACGCGGATCTCTGAGGCGCTACGACTCTTCGACGAGGCGCAACGGGTGTTCGACGAGGATCCGACCCAGGGCGCCTCGCTGCTCAACCGGGCCGAGCAACTCGGTGAGCGGGCGCTGGCCGAGGCCGGCAACGACGTCGACCGGTGGGACGACACCCCAGGCTCGGGTATGCGCGGTCCGGGTGGGCGTGGCCGTCGCCACCGGTCCGGCGGCCTGGACATCGGATCGTTGGTGCTCGGCGGCATTCTGGCCGGGGGTGGACGCGGTGGCTCTCGGCATTCCGGCGGATGGGGTGGCGGCGGCGGCTTCGGAGGTGGGGGCGGTTTCGGGAGTGGCGGCGGCTTCGGAGGTGGGGGCGGTGGCATCAGCAGCGGCGGGCGTTTTTGAACCGGCGGTGCAGGCAACCATGTCGGGGTTGCCGACGTCGGACCTGTGCAAGCCACCATCGACATTGCGAGCGCTCCGTTGCACGATCGATATCACCAATCAGCAGGTCAACGAAGGGACATGACGCACCATGACGCAAAAGCAGAGCATTCTCGGCCGGATGGGCCAGTTGGCACGAGCCAACGTCAACGCCATGCTGGATCGGGCCGAAGACCCCGAGAAGATGTTGGACCAGTTGGTTCGCGACTACACCCACTCGATCGCTGAGGCCGAAGAGGCCGTCGCCCAGACGATCGCCAACGTGCGGATGGCCGAGGCAGACCTCCGCAACGACGAAGAGGCGGCACAAGAATGGGGTCGCAAGGCCTCGGCAGCCTCCGCCAAGGCCGAGTCGATGCGCGGACAGGGTGATTCCGCAGGCGCAGAAAAGTTCGACAATCTCGCCAAGTTGGCTCTCGGTCGGCAGATTCAGCACGAGGATGACGTTGCGAAGGCCCGACCGGCCATCGAGTCGCAGAACACGACCGTCGAGCAGCTCAAGAGCGGTCTATCCACGATGAAGACCAAACTGGAAGACCTGAAGAGCAGGCGTTCTCAGCTCATCGCACGCGCTCGGTCGGTCGAGGCCCAAAGCACGGTCAACGAGGCCATGTCCTCCCTGGACGTGCTCGATCCGAACAGTGAGCTGGCGCGCTTCGAAGACAAGATCAACCGCGAAGAAGCCTTGATGCAAGGTCGGGCCGAAGCTCAGTCAACCCGGTTGGAGGACCAGTTCGACGAGCTGGATGACCACACCCACGACACCGAGATCGAAGCCCGCCTGGCCGCACTGAAGTCGGGCAACGCCTAGGCAGGCTCAGCCCCCGTGCGCACTGCCCTGCAGGGATCCGATCCGGTACGGCGAGAGCGCACACGCGATCTCGCGATCACCCTGGGACCAAGACTCTTGATCGGGACCGTAGAGGGCGTACCCGATGGTCGAGTCCTCAAAGGCCTCACCGGTGTAGCGCTCGAACTCGCTGTAGCACGCGTCGTCGACCGCCCAGAACAGTTCCTCCCTGCCCGGGTACTCGCCGCCGAACTCATCCCCAAGCAACTCCTTCAGATACACCTCGCCGTCGTGTGAGCCTTGGCAGCTCATCGCCTCGGTGGTCTCGGGCCGCAACGTCACTGCGGTGAAGCACTCACCTTCGGCGAGATCGTTGAGGTCACTGACCCGTCCCTCGGTGGCGTAGTCACTTGGTCCCACGAGAAGGGGACCAAAGGCAGCCATCGCCGCAAAGAGCAAGGCGGCGATCGCGACCACCAATGCCGTGATCGCCAACCCCAACGCCCACCCGGCCATCGCGTTGCGCGGGGGCGGCGGTTGAGGCGCATAGGGCCCCGGCGGATACTGCGGGTACGGCTCACTCATGCCCGGATAGTAGGTCCTGGCGACACGCTGCGCCAGCAGGGCAAATGACCTATCGCGAGTGGAAGCGTTGTTGCGCCGACTCGAGCCCAGAATGCACCAGGTCCGACACGGCATCGCAGCCGTCCCCGATCAGGAGGTCGCGTTCTTCGCGCTCGCGAGCCGGGAAGTTCGACAGCACGTAGTCGGCTGGATCCTGTCGACCCGGTGGGCGGCCGATGCCCAACCGGACACGGACGTAGTCTTTGCTGCCCAGGGAAGCGCTGATGGAGCGAAGGCCGTTGTGCCCCCCCTCACCGCCGCCCCTCTTCAACCGCACCGTGCCGAAGTCGATGTCGAGCTCGTCGTGCACGACGACGATGCGCTCAAGCGGGATCGAGAAGAATGTCGCCAACCCCGCCACCGGTCCCCCGGACAGGTTCATGAAGGTCTGCGGCTGAGCCACGATCACCGGGGGTCCTGGTAGCCCACCAGGCAGGGTGCCCACACGGATCCGGGCCGCCAGCGCGCGCGCCTTGTGAGTGGTGAGCGTCGTTCCGGCCTCCTGGGCCATTCGGGCGATCACCATGGCTCCGACGTTGTGACGGTGGCCGGCGTAGGTCGGGCCAGGGTTGCCCAAGCCGATCACGAGCCATGGCTCCATCCGCACTCACTCCCTTCACCTGATACCTCGCGGACGCCGTGGGCTTCCCGCGCCGTGCACGAGGCGCCCGATACCTCGGTAGCACCGCACAAGAGTCCAGCCCGGCACCACACGTGTGGCGCCGGGCTGGACAACGTTGATCAGGACTCGTCGTTGGACGAACCCTCTGCTGCTGCGTCGCCGGCCTCGGCATCGGGGGCTGCTGCGTCCTCGGCAGTGTCTTCGGACTCGTCCTGCTCGATGCCCGCTTCGGCCTCAGCCTCGGCCAGCTCGGCCTCCAGCGCCTCTTCGGAGATGGCCTGCGAGACGTTCACCACGAGGGCGTCGGGGTCGGTGATCAGCTCGACGCCTGCCGGCATCGTGACCTGGCCGGCCAACACCTGGGTGCCGGCCTGCATACCCTCGACCGAGACCACGAAGTTCTCCGGGATGCTGGTGGCGTCCGTCTCCACGGTCAGCTCCGAGTAGTCCATGCTGACCACGGTCTCCGGGGCAGCGTCACCCTCGAGGTGGACGGACACATCGACCTGGACTTTCTCGCCCTTGCGGATGATGACGAGGTCCACGTGCTCGATGAGGCGCTTGATCGGGTCACGCTGGACGTCCTTGACCAGAGCCAGGTGCTCGTCGCTGTCGACATCGAGGGTGAGCACCGCGTTCGTGTGCTTCAACGCCATCATCGTGTCGTGTCCGGGAAGGGTCAGGTGCAGCGGCGGGGTGCCGTGCCCATAGAGCACGGCGGGGACCTTGTCGGCGCGACGGACGCGACGGGCGGCGCCCTTGCCGAACTCGGTGCGCTTCGTAGCGACGATTCGTGTTTGATCAGCCATAGCGAGACTCTCTTTGCGTTCAGGGGTTAACGACTGGTGGGCCTCGACGCGGGACACAACGCGGGACAGCGAAGCGACTGGGAGGCAGATGCGAAAACCGTTTCACACCGCCACCGCGTCGAATCACGGAGCCACCATGTCGGTCCGACGTGACCGTGTGGCATCCCTCGCCGAGGCAACCTGCTGGAGTCTACGGCAGGGATGGCGGTCCAACCCAACCCGCGGGGAGAAAGTCGACGAACGGCGCTTCGTCGATCAGGCTTGACCGTCGAACATGCTGGTCACGGACCCATCCTCGAAGACCTGGCGGATGGCCTGTGAGATCAGTGGCGCGATCGACAGCTCCGTGATCTTGGGTAGTGCCCGCGCTTCGTCGCTCAGCGGCAGCGTGTCGGTGACGACGACTTCGCGGGCCACCGAGGCACCCAACCGTTCGACGGCGGGGGCGGAGAAGATGGCGTGCGTGGCGGCAATGATCACACTGCTCGCGCCCTCGGCCATCAGCGCGTCTGCGGCCTGGCAGATGGTCCCGCCGGAGTCGATCATGTCGTCCACCAACACGCAGGCGCGGCCGGTGACCTCGCCCACCACGCGGTTGGCCATGGACTTGTTGGGGGCAGTGGTGTCTCGCGTCTTGTGGATGAAGGCCAGCGGCACACCGCCCAGCCTGGAGGACCACTGCTCAGCGACTTTGATCCGACCCGCGTCCGGCGAGACGACCGCGAGGTCCTCGTGCCCGTACTTCTCCTTGACGTACTTCGACAGGATAGGCATGGCCATCAGGTGATCGACGGGACCGTCGAAGAACCCCTGGATCTGGGCCGTATGCAGGTCGATCGCCATCAACCGGTCGGCGCCGGCGGTCTTGAACAGGTCGGCCATCAACCGAGCCGAGATCGGTTCCCGCCCGCGGTGCTTCTTGTCCTGCCGGGCATAGCCGTAGAACGGCAGGACCACGGTGATTCGTTTGGCCGAAGCGCGTTTGAGCGCGTCAACCATGATCAGGTGCTCCATGATCCACTTGTTGATCGGCGCCGCGTGACTCTGGATCACGAAGGCGTCGCAACCACGGACTGACTCCTCGAAGCGCACGAACACTTCGCTGTTGGCGAACTCGTACGCCTGCGTCGGGACCAGCGGGGTCTCCAGGTTGGCGGCGACCTCCGCAGCCAGATCGGGGTGGGCCCTCCCGGTGAACACCATCATGTTCTTCTGCGTGGTGCGCAGGATTCCGCTCATGCCTGGGTGATCCCATCGGTGGGGGTGTCGTCATCTGCCGGGGACGCGGCCGCGGCTGCCTGAGCCTGGGCCGTGCCCGGACGCTTGGCTTGCGCCCAACCTTCGATGTTGCGTTGCTTGGCCACAGTAATCGCCAATGCTCCCGCGGGCACATCGTCGCGGATCACGGTCCCTGCTCCGCTGCCTGCGCCATCGCCGATGGTGACCGGGGCGACATACATCGTGTCGCTTCCCATCCGGCAGTGGTCGCCGATGGTGGTGCGGTGCTTGTTCACGCCGTCGTAGTTGACCACCACGCTGGAGGCACCGATGTTGGAGTATTCACCGATGCTCGCGTCGCCGACGTAGGTCAGGTGGGGCACCTTCGAGCCGGCGCCGATCTGCGTGTTCTTGGTCTCCACGAAGGTCCCGATCTTGCCTCGTGCGCCCAGCTCGGTGCCCGGCCGCAGGTAGGCGAACGGTCCGACGGTGGCCCCGGCACCGATGACGGACAGCACCGCGTGGGTCCGCACCACCGAGGCACCGTCACCGATCTCCACGCTGGTCAACGTGGTGTCCGGACCGATCGTCACGTTGGCCCCCACGGTGGTCGCGCCGTGCAGCTGGGTGCCCGGCAAGATCGTGCTGTCCGGCCCGATCGACACGTCGACATCGATCCACGTCGTGCTCGGATCGGGGATGGTCACCCCTGAACGCATCCAGCCGTGCACGATCCGCTCGTTCATGATCCGCCCCAGGTTGGCCAGTTGCACGCGATCGTTGACGCCCTCGGTCTGCCAGACGTCACCGGTCAGGTATGCCGACACGCGCCCCCCGTCGCGGCGCGCGATAGCCAGCACGTCGGTCAAGTACTTCTCACCCTGCGCGTTGTCGGTGCCGACCTCAGCCAACGCCTGACGCAGGACGCGCAGGTCAAAGGCGTAGATCCCGGAGTTGATCTCCTTGACGTCCAGCACGTGGCTGAACTCACCCCCAGCCTCGCGGGCCAGCAGCGCGTCCTTGTATTCCATGATCGCCATGACCTCGCCTGCGGCGTCCCGCACGATACGACCGTAGGAGGCGGGGTCCGGCAGCTCAGCGGTCATCACCGTGACCGCCGAACCACTGCTTTCGTGCTGCTCGGTCAGCGCGCCCACGGTCTCACCGGTCAGCAGCGGGACGTCCCCCATGGTCACGATCACCGTCCCGTCCAGGTCGGACGGCAGCGCGTCCAGGCCACACTCACACGCTCGGCCGGTGCCCTTCACCTCGTCCTGGTCCGCGATCAGAGCCTGCGGATCGATCTCGGCGACGTGCGCGGCAACCAGGTCTCGCTGGTGGCGTACGACAACCGAGACGTGTTGCGGTGCGGACTGGCGTGCGGCATACACCGCGTGACCGAGCAAGGTGCGCCCGGCGATTGGGTGCATGACCTTGGGTGTCGCGGACTTCATCCGGGTTCCCTCGCCAGCGGCGAGGATGATGACGGCGGCGGGATGGCTACTCACGGTGCTCGACCCTACCCGCCGATCCGGACCCCCGCGGCTCCCCGGGTTGGAATCGAACCAACGTCGCTAATCCTGATTCAAAGTCAGGCGGCCCCTACCAGCAGAGCAACCGGGGAACGTCCCGGCGAGCGGGAAGCGAGACAACTCTAGGCCAGTGCGCTGCGCTGACACAGTCGAGGCGCTCAGGAGTTGGCATGATGGGCCAGGTGAGTTCCTCTTCGAGCAAGATCAGTCCGTCGTCGCGGCACCGGATGACGGGTGCCCAGCGTCGCGAGCAGCTGATCGCGATCGGACGAGGGCTGTTTGCCGAGAAAGGCTTCGAGGGCACGACGGTTGAGGAGATTGCCGCCACCGCAGAGGTGTCCAAACCGGTGATCTATGAGCACTTCGGCGGCAAGGAGGGGCTGTACGCCGTGGTGGTGGACCGGGAGATCCAGAAGCTGCTGTCCGCGATCACGGAGGCGTTGAGTGCTCCGCTGCACTCCCGGGCGTTATTGGAGCGCGCCGCGCTGGCGCTGTTGGACTACATCGACAGCTCGACCGACGGCTTCCGGATCCTGGTGCGGGACTCCCCTCCCGGGCAGTCCACCGGTTCGTTCGCCTCGTTGATCAGTGACGTGGCCACCCAGGTCGAGCACATCTTGGCCGCCGAGTTCACCCGGCGCCGGCTGGATCCCAAGACGGCCCCCCTCTACGCCCAGATGCTGGTCGGCATGGTGGCGATCCCCGGTGGGTGGTGGCTGGATTCACGCCGGTTCAAGAAGCAGGACGTGGCCGCCCACCTGGTCAATCTGGCCTGGAACGGTCTGGCCGGGATGGAACCGCAGCCGTCGTTGCGCACCGTCCCGGCTCCCCCGACCGACTGAACCGGCCCGAGCGCGTCTGCGTCCCGAGCGCGTCTGCGTCCCGCGGTGGGCGCGTTTATCCCTTGCGTGGTGCTCGATCAGGCAGCATTCGACCCACCATGCAGCACCGCAGAGAAGCAGCACCGCAGCGTTGTCCACAGGGGTCGATGCACACCCTGCCTCAGTGTTGGCATGGTTGGTCCCATGGCAGCAATCCCAGTCCACCTCACCGCGGGCACGGGGGTGTTCACCCGCGCTGAGGCGCTCGCAACCGGACACACCGACGCGGATCTCCAGGCGTGGGTGCGCCGCGGCGAGATCCGCCGCCTGCGACCGGGCATCTTCGGGTCGGGCGCCCTCCCGGAGTATGCCGATGGCCGGCTCCTGGAGCGCGCCTACGGTTTGTCTCGACGACACGGCGATCGGCTCGCCATCAGCCACCACGCAGCACTCCTTCTCCATGGTGTGGCCGTGTTCGGGGTGCCGATGGGCATCTTGCACGCCACTGACCTCAACGGGGCAGCCCGCTCGGGCGCTGGCGTGCACCTCTCGCGTCCGCGCACCCCTCCACCGTCGATGGACCTGGGCGGCGTCCGGGTCGTGCGTCCCGAAGT
>JBASAZ010000012.1:0-4966 GCA_049650845.1 Ornithinimicrobium sp. | reverse complement strand
GACGTAGGCCACGCCCATGGCCGTGCCCGTCACCGCGTGGACGGCGGCCAGCGCCCCCGAGGTCACGGCCCCCGGCTCCCAGACGTGGGCCACCACGAGCGCGTACGGCAGGCTGCCGGCGACGCCGACCAATGATCCCAGGACCGCGAGGCGCCGGAGCAGGGGGACGTGCTCCCAGGGCCGGTCGAGCAGCCCCGCTCGGGCCATGGCCACCCCGACGAGCATCGGGGCCAGCACGATCATGAGCGCCGGGCCGACGACCATGCCGAGGACCCAGACGGAGAGGCGCTCGACCACCGACGCGAGGTAGTCCGACGGCGCGGCCGGGGAGTCCGGAGCCGAGGCGAACACGGCGTAGAGGGCGCCGAGCAGGACCAGGCTGACCGTCCCCCAGGCGACGAGCACGCGGGGCCGACGGTTCATGAGGAGCAACAGGAGCAGTCCCGTCGCGCCGTAGATGCCCAGGATGTCGCCCTCGAACAGGAGCGCCGCATGGACCCCGCCGAAGGCGATCAACAGCAGCTGGCGTTTGAGCAGGACCGAGCGTCGCCGCCGCGGTTCGGTGCCCGACTCGCCCAGCCGCCGCGCCATCGTGACGAGGCCGAAGCCAAAGAGCAGGGCGAACATCGGCCGCGAGCGGTCGGTGACCAGGAGCGTGACGACGAAGTCCAGCATCCGGTCCAGCCAGCTGTCGCCGACGGGTCCCATCTCTGTGCCGTGCAGGTACAGGCCCACGTTGGCCAGGGCGATGCCGAGCAGCACCGCGCCGCGGGCGAGGTCCGGGGCCCACGATCGTCGGGAGGCGGGGACCGGGCCACCCCCCGCGCCGGCGTGGTCGCCGGTGTCCACGGCGGTCGTGTCGCCGTATCGCTTGGTGAGTGCGTGTGACTTGATCATGACCGTTGTCCTTCGGGGTGGGTGTGCGGGATGCGGACGACGACGTTGCCGCGTTTGCGGCCGGTGTCGGCGAACCGGTGGGCCGCCGCGACGTCGTCCAGGTCGACGGTGGTCTGCGTGACCGGCTGGTAGCCGCCGAACCGGGGGTAGACCGCGGCCCTCATCGGGTCACCACCGCGGCCGGTAGTTCATCAGGGCGCTCGTTTGTTCTCGGCCTTCGCTGTCCTGGACGTGGTGGGGTGGTGGGGGCGCGGTACTCGACCGCGTCCTGTGTCAGGCTCATGTACGCCTCCTCGAGGCTGGCGCGGCGCGGGGACAGCTCGTGCAGCAGCAGCCCGTTTCTGAAGGCGACCTCGCCGACGTGCTCCGCGGTGGTCCCGCTGACCTCGAGCATCCCGGCCTCGGGCGAGGTGACGGCGGCACCGTCGGCGGCCAGAGCGGCGGCGAGCTCACCGGCGCGCGGGGAGCGCACCCGCACAGCGCTCCCGGCGACGGAGTCGATGACCTGCTGGACCGGGCCGGCGGCGATGATGCGACCGCGGCCGATCACCAGGAGCTGGTCGGCGGTCTGGGACATCTCGCTCATCAGGTGCGAGGAGAGGAAGACGGTTCGTCCTTCGGCGGCCAGGGCACGCACGAGCTGGCGGACCCACTGCACACCCTCGGGGTCGAGCCCGTTGACCGGCTCGTCAAGGATGAGCGTCCTCGGGTCGCCTAGGAGGGCGGCGGCGATGCCCAGGCGCTGGCCCATGCCGAGGGAGAACCCGCCGACGCGCTTGGTCGCGACCCCGGCCAGTCCGGTCATCTCGATGACCTCGCTGACCCGGGAGGCCTTGATGTTGTGGGTGGCGGCCATGGAGCGCAGGTGTGAGCGGGCGTTGCGGCCGGGGTGCACGGCGCTTGCCTCCAGCAGGGCGCCGACCTCGCGTAGCGGGGCACGGTGCTGCCGGTAGGGCTTGCCGTTGACGGTGACGGTGCCCGACGTCGGCCGGTCCAGTCCCATGATCATGCGCATGGTCGTGGACTTGCCGGCGCCGTTCGGGCCGAGGAACCCGGTGACGGTCCCGGGCGCGATCGTGAAGCTGAGGGAGTGCACGGCGGTGGTGTCGCCGTAGCGCTTGGTGAGCTCGTATGCCTCGATCATGACCGGGACCGTTCTGGGAGAGGGTTGGGACGGAGTGCTCAGCAGCGAACGCTGAGGCAGGTGAGCGTGCTCGCGGGCGCGAGCGATGGTCGGGCGCAGGGGCGGGCAGTCACGCCTGCTGCGGCGTGCGGTGTACCTCGCTGTCGAGGCTGGTTGCCAGGGGCGCCGGTGATGCGGTGCGGCGTGGCCAGGTCCAGGCGGAGCGCAGGATGAAGGCCAGGATCAGCAGCTCGACTCCGATGGTGAGGCCGTAGTAGATGGCGTAGTCCGAGGACGCCCCTGCCGCGTTGAACACGCAGATGGGGATGTAGAGGGATGCCACGGCGAGGTTCGTGGCGCGGTTCACCCGGGCGGGTAGCGTCATGGAGAGCAGCACCATCAGGGTCGGTATCGCTATGACCACGAAGAATATGGTCATCAATGTCCCGCTGATTTCGAACTCAAAGATGTCGCCACCCCGGATTACGTCGATTTCGCCGGGCTGGTAGAGGTGGAAGTAGTCGATGTAGATGACGAGGAACATGAAGCTGGTCCATGCTGCTGCGAGTTTGGCCTGCACGGGCATGCGCAGATCTTCCAGCGCGCTGCGCGACGACCGATTGTCTCGTGCAGTGTGGGGTTGAGGGGTTCTCATCAGAGTGCTCCTTGCCTTGGTTGGGTGGGTGGGTGCTTCCACCTTCACCGATGCCGGCGGCAGGTACATCAGCCCCGGAGCCTGATCTGTCTTGGCCGTTGGCACAGCCGTGCTCTTGTACTTTCGGCTGATACACCGAGCACGCGGGCTGCCTAGGCTGACCGCATGGCCACCGACGCACTCCGCTCACTGTGGGCCGAACCTCGACCTGCGGACCCCCCAGGCAGGGGGTATCGGGACTGGGCCTTGGTCGCGGCATTGATCTGCTGGTCCCTGGCGGAAGCGGTGCTTGGTGAGAACCTGGCGCCACGCCCGCTGCAGGTGCTCGCGGTGCTCGCGGTGCTGGGCCCCTTGCTGTGGCGACGCGAGCGTCCGCTCGTCGCGGTCGCGGTCACCTTCGGCACCTTGACGATCATCGACATCCTCAGAATCCTCAGCGGGTCACAAGGGGCCCTCCTGGCAAGCACCTCCGCGGTGCTGATCCTGACCTACGCCCTGTTCCGGTGGGGCTCGGGCCGGGAAGCCGCAAGCGGCCTGGCCGTGATCCTGCTCTGGCTGCCCATCACCTTCGTTGCCGACCAACTGAGCCTGGCCGAGAAGGTCGCCGGGTACGCTGTCTTCCTGTTCGCCGCCGCGCTCGGCGCCGCGATCCGCTATCGCGCGAGGATCCGCATGCGCGACGTCGACCAGGCCAAAGCCCGTGAACGCGAACAGCTCGCTCGCGAGCTCCACGACACCGTCGCCCACCACGTGTCGGGTATCGCCATCCAGGCCCAAGCAGGACGTGCCATCGCGGCCACCGACCCGCAGCGTGCCATCGAGGCCCTGGCCACCATCGAAGGGGCCGCGACTCAAACGCTGACCGAGCTGCGCGCCATCGTCGGCGTGCTCCGCGCCTCGCAGGACACCCAGTTTGCGCCGCAGCCTGGCGTGGCCGAGGTCGAGCGGCTCGCCACCGATGGCCACGAGCGTCCTTGCGTCAAGGTGACGCTCTCCGGCGAGTTCGACGACCTCAGCCCGGCGGTCGGGGCCGCGATCTACCGCCTGGCCCAGGAGTCCATCACCAACGCTAGGCGGCACGCCCGTCACGCTACCCAGGTCACCGTCGCCGTCACAGGCGACGCCGACCGGGTACGGCTGACCATCGACGACGACGGCTACTCGCCCGCTGGTGGCCGCGTCCCAGCGGGTTACGGTCTGGTGGGCATGCGGGAACGCGCCACACTGCTCGGCGGCACCTTCGACGCGGGCCCCACCGCCGAGCGGGGCTGGCGGGTAGAGGCGGTCCTGCCCCGAACCGGGATGCCACGATGAGCATCAGGGTCCTCATCGCCGACGACCAGCCCATCGTGCGCACCGGGCTGACGATGCTGCTCGACGCCCAACCCGACATAGCAGTGGTCGGCGCGGCCGCCGACGGGCGCGAGGCAGTCCGCCTGGCGCTCCAGCTGCGCCCCGACGTCGGCCTGTTCGACATCCGAATGCCGTTGATGGACGGCATCGAAGCCACCCGGCGCCTCGCTGGCCCCGACGTCACCGACCCCTTGCCGATCGTGGTCATCACCACCTTCGACCTCGACGAGTATGTCCACGGGGCCCTCAAAGCCGGCGCCCGCGGGTTCCTGCTCAAGGACGCCGGACCCGTCCTGCTGACCCAAGCCATCCACGCCGCCGCCGACGGAGACGCACTAATCGCACCCAGCGTGACCATCCGACTGCTCGCAGCATTCGCCCACGCGCAGACCTCAGCACCGAGGCAGCCGATAGAACCGCTCACCGCCCGCGAGGAACAAGTGCTCGTACTGGTAGCTCACGGCCGGACCAACAGTGAGGTCGCCGCCAACCTTTTCGTCAGCTCCAGCACCGTCAAAGCCCACCTCGCCAGCCTCATGCGAAAGCTCGGCGCCCGAAACCGCGTCGAGGTCGCCATGTGGGCCCACGAGACCGGCCGCATCTGAGACCGCAAAGGCCCCCGCCGCCGTCTGCTGCAACGGTCCACAGCGTCACGAAGCGGCGTGTACCCCTCGGAGAGACATATCGTCCTTCCGTCCGATGACGGGCTATACAGCGAGAGGATCTGAGGGCCAGCGTCGGGGACTTCGGGTTACCCGGCCGCGGTTGCGGCACTGCCACCCTGCGCGAAGTCAAACCCCAACCGCTGGCAGACAACATTAAGACCTACCGGAACTGCCGCGCTGAGGATGTCTACGCTCGTCCGATCATGCCGCAACCGGCGCGCCCGGGGACCCGCCTCGACTTTGCCGTGTCTTTGCTTTGCCTTTACCTCAGTA
>JBASAZ010000011.1:0-24582 GCA_049650845.1 Ornithinimicrobium sp. | reverse complement strand
GTCCACGATGTCGCCGCGGCCGTGACGATCGGTCTGCTGCTGGTCGGGGGCTTCTTCACCCCGGAGTCCAAGACGTCCCGGCGCCGCGAAGTGGCCGCTCGAAGCGCCGCGCTGACCGGGAGTGTGTGGGCGATCAGCGCGCTGGCCTCGTTGCTGGTCGGCTTCAGTGAGGTGTCGGCGATCCCGTTGGGGGGCAGCGGATACTGGGAGTCGTTGTTAGCTAACGTGGTTGGTCTCGAGCTGCTGCGGCTGTGGGCCGTCGAGGTCCTCTTGGCGGCGGGGGTCGCCGTAATGGCCGCGCTGGTGCGCACCCGTGCCGGGCTCGCCTGGGCCACCGTGCTCGCGTTTGTGGCTCTGATCCCGATCGCCTACACCGGTCACTCCAGCGGAGACCAGGGCCACGAAACCGCGGTCACGGCCCTCGGCATACACCTGGTGGCGATCAGCGCGTGGTTCGGTGGCTTGGTGGCGTTGGTCATGCTGCGCAACGAGCTCGGGTCGGCGCTGACCGCCTGCGTGCGCAGATTCTCGACGATGGCGTTGTGGTGCTATCTCGCGGTCGGCTTCTCCGGGGTCTTGTTTGCCCTGCAGAACGTGGACGGTCTGGGTGACCTGGTCAGTGGCTACTGGTTGCTGATCTGGGGCAAGGTGCTCGTCCTGGCGGTGCTGGGGTTCTTCGGTTATCGGCATCGTCAGCGGCTGGTGGCCGGGGGGGTGGACCGTGCGGGTGGGTTCGCCCGATTTGCCCTGGTCGAGACGCTGGTGATGTCGGTCGCCATCGGCTTGGCGGTGGCCCTGTCGCGCACCCCGCCACCGGAGGTCCGGGAGATCGACAGCTCCTCACAGGTCGAGCTGCTCACCGGGTTTCCCGAGCCGCCACCGTTGTCCGCGGGGGCGCTGGTGACCGTGTGGGAGGTCAACTGGTTGATGCTGATCGTGGCGGCTCTGGCCGTGGGGTTGTATCTGGCGGGGGTGTGGCGGCTCCACGTTCGCGGGGACCGGTGGCCGGTGGCTCGGACGCTGGCCTGGGTGGCCGGTTGGGCCGTGTTCGTCTACGCCACGAACGGGGCGCCGGGGGTCTACGGGCGGGTCATGTTCTCGATGCACATGGCGATGCACATGGCCCTGATGATGGCGATCCCGATCTTCCTGGTGGTCGCCGCGCCGATCACGCTTGCGCTGCGCTCGCTGGTGGCTCGGCGGGACAAGACCCTCGGGCCGCGCGAAGTGGTGTTGGCGGTCGTCCACTCGAGGTATGCCGCGATCGTGGCCAACCCGGTGGTGGCTGCGGTGATCTTCTTCGGCAGCCTGGTCGGGTTCTACTGGACCGGGGCGTTCGAGCTCGCGCTGACCACGCACACCGGGCACGTGCTGATGGTGCTGCACTTCCTGATGGCCGGCTATCTGTTCGTGTGGTCGCTGATCGGCACCGACCCCGGACCTGCGAAGTGGCCTGCACCGCTGCGGATGCTCATCCTGCTGGCCACGCTGGCTGCGCACGCCTTCTTCGGACTGGCCCTGATGACCGGCACCTGGCTGTTGGCGCCCGGTTTCTTCAAGGCCCTGGACCTGTCCTGGGGCCCGGATCTGCTGGACGATCAGCAGCTCGGCGGCGGCATCGCGTGGGGCATCGGCGAGATGCCCACGCTCGCGTTGGCCATGCTGGTCACGCTGGACTGGCTGCGGCGTGACGAGCGCGACGCCCGGCGCGGCGATCGACAGGCCGAGCGTGACGAGGACGCTGCCCTGACGGCATACAACGAGCGTTTGGCCTCGATGACGACCCGACCGGGGCCGGGTTCATGAAGATCGCCCTGATCCAGCTCGCCTACGGCGACGCGGAAACCCCAGACGAGCGCCTCGCCCGAGTCGTGTCGCTGGTGCGCGAGCAACGCGGCCACGACCTGGTCGTGCTGCCCGAGCTGTGGAGTGCCGGGGCGTTCGACTACCGTCGTTGGCCCGAGCGCGAACAGCAGGTGCAGGGTCCGACGACCGCCGCGTTGAGCGAGGTGGCTCGCGAGATCGGTGCCGTGGTGCACACGGGGTCGATCGTGGAGCGCTCACCCGGGGAGCCCGGCCCGGAAGGCAAGGGCCTGTGGAACACCTCGGTGCTTCTCGGTCCGGACGGGGAGCTGTGCGCCACCTACCGCAAGGTCCACCGGTTCGGCTTCGGGTCCGGTGAGCCCAAAATCATGGAGGCCGGCACGGACATCGTGGTGATGCGGCTACCGCCGCCCGCCGCTGCGCTGACCGCGGGGATTTCGACCTGCTACGACCTACGCTTTCCCGAGCTCTATCGGCGCCAGGTCGACGCAGGGGCCCAGATGTTCGTGCTCGCCTCCGCGTGGCCCGCGGCCCGCGTGAACGCCTGGCGGACGTTGCTACGTGCGCGGGCGATCGAGAACCAGTGCTTCGTGGTGGCCTGCAACACCGCGGGGACGCACGCCGGCACCGAGATGGGCGGCTACAGCGCCGTTATCGACCCCCTCGGTGAGGTTGTCGCCGAGGCTGGCTCGTCTGAAGAGGTGGTGAGCGTGCAGATCGATCCGTCCCGGGTGAGCGACTGGCGCGCGACCTTCCCCGTGTTGGATGACCGGCGGCTGTGAAGCAGGCACTGGAGCGGGCGACCAGCGCGACGCGGCCGCAGGGTGACACCTGAGCAAGGTTCACAACGCTGAGCAAGGCTCAGAACGCCGACTCAGGCAGGTCCATCACCCCCGAGCCGCCTGCGGTCACGACGATGGCATCACTGGTCAACCGCGGCAGCACCTCGGCGGCAAAGAAGCGAGCCGCGGCCACCTTCCCGGTGTAGAAGTCGTGGTCAGCGGGCGAGACCGGGGCCGATAGCGCGGCCTCGGCGATCTCGGCCTGGCGAAGCAACAACCAGCCGATCAGCAGGTCTCCGGCCGCGAGCAGCAGACGCGTGGTGTGTTGACCGACGGCATAGATTTCGCTGGGTTCGCCACCGGAGCGCGGATCGGCGGCCATCGCCCGACCGACGAGGAACTCGACCATTGACTGGAACTGGGTCAAAGCCGTCCCGAGGATCTCCCGTTCTCGGGAGAAAGCGTCCTGGGCGCCTCCGCCTTTGACCAGCGCGAGCACCCGTTGGCTGAGATATCCCAACGCCTCACCGCGGTCGCGCACGATCTTGCGGAAGAAGAAGTCCAGGCCCTGAATGGCCGTGGTGCCTTCGTAGAGGCTGTCGATCTTGGCGTCCCGGACGTACTGCTCCACCGGGTAGTCAGCCAGAAAGCCCGACCCGCCGAACGTCTGCAGCGACTCGGTGCCCAACAGGACCCAGGCGCGCTCCGAGCCGCAGCCCTTGACCAACGGGAGCAGCAGGTCGTTCACCCGCTGAGCCATGTGCTCTTCGCTCCCCGGGGGCAAGGTCTCGTCGCCCGATGCGGTCTGCGCCGCTTGGACCGTGTCTTGGAACGTCGCGGTGAACAGCATCAACGCTCGCAGGCCCTCGGCATACGACTTCTGCAGCAGCAGTGACCGGCGCACGTCCGGATGTGCGGTGATCGTCACGCGGGGTGCGGACTTGTCCGCCATCAAGGTCAGGTCGCTGCCCTGCACGCGGCCCTTGGCGTAGTCCAGCGCGTTGAGATATCCGGTGGACAAGGTGGCGATGGCCTTCGTGCCGACCAGCATCCGGGCGTACTCGATGATCCGGAACATCTGCGCGATGCCGTCGTGGACGTCACCCAACAGCGTCCCGACCGCCGGAGCGTCTTCACCGAAGCGGACCTCGCAGGTGCTCGACACCTTCAGGCCCATCTTCTTCTCGACGTTGCTGATCTGCACCCCGTTCGCCTCGCCGACCGCTCCGGTCTCGAGGTCGACGTGCCGTTGCGGCACCAGGAACAACGACAACCCCTTGGTCCCGGGTCCGGCTCCCTCGGGGCGAGCCAAGACGAAGTGGATGACGTTGTCGTAGAAGGGTGCTGTGGCCGAGGTGATGAACCGCTTGACGCCGCTGATGTGCCAGGTGCCGTCGTCGACCTGCACCGCCTTGGTGCGCGCGGCACCCACGTCCGATCCGGCGTCGGGCTCGGTCAAGACCATCGTGGCCCCCCACGGTTGTTGCACCATGAGCTCGGCGAGCCGCTGCTGATCGGGCGTGCCCAGGTGCAGGAGCACCTCGGCGAAGGTGTAGCCGGAGGCGTAGAGCTTCAACCCTGGGTTGGCGCCCAGGATCATCTCCATCACCGCCCAGGTGAGCGAGGGTGGTGCGCTGGCACCGCCGAGGTCCTCGGAGATCTCGAGCTTGCCCCAACCGGACTCGATGTATTCGCGGTAGGAGGTGACGAAGGACTCCGGCAACTCGACCGTGCCAGTGCTCGGGTCGAACGTCGGCGGGTGCCGATCGGAGTCCAACAGGCTGGCGCCGAGACGATCCTGGGCCAGGGTCGCGACCTCGGCCAGGATGTCGCGGGCGGTGTCGACGTCGATGTCCTCGAACGGTGGCTGGCCCAGCACCGAGCCGCGACCGAACACCTCGAACAGGTTGAACTCGGCATCGCGCACGTTGGCTATGTAGTGGCTCATCGAGACTCCTCCGGGGGTCGACAACTCTTCTCAGGTTAATCCGTACGATCCGCCGGCTCCCGGTCGGACCTGCCACGGCTCGCCTCGGACGGCGACCCCGGCACATCTCGGCCCGGACGGGGGGCTAGGGGTCGATCAGGCCGGCATCGTGCACCAGAATCGCGACTTGGGTGCGGTTGTCGGCGTCCAGCTTGGTCAGGACCCGAGATACGTGGGCTTTGACGGTCGCCAGGCCCATGAACAGCGTGGACGCAATGTCGGCGTTGCTCAGCCCGCCACCGATGGCCACGGCCACCTCACGCTCGCGGTCGGTCAACGACTCCAGCCGCTTCAAGGCCACAGCGTCAGCCCCCTGCCGTGCGTCGCCAGCGGCGGTGACCCGGTTGATCAGGGTGGCCATCACACTGGGCGACAGGATGGGCTCACCGGCCGCCACGGCGCGGATGGACGCCACGAGCCGCTCTGGTCGAGTGCTCTTGAGCAGGAAACCGCTGGCCCCGGCGCGCAGCGCGGACACCACCAGGTCGTCGGTGTCGAACGTCGTCAGCACGATGACCTTCGGGGGCGAGGGTTGTGTCAGGACCTCGGCGGTGGCCTCCACCCCGTCCATCCGCGGCATCCGGATGTCCATCAACACCACGTCGGGCTTGGCCTGCGCGATGATGGTCACGGCTTCGCGACCATCGACTGCCTCACCGACGATCTCGATCTCCGGAGCCCCACCCAAGATCAAGGCCAGACCGGTGCGCACCAGCGCGTCGTCGTCGGCCAGCACCACACGGATGGCCACCATCAGCCGGGACCGTCCCAGGCGAGTCGACCGTGGACCACGAAGTCCCCGGTGCGGTCGAACCCGTAGGCCATCACGCCACCGCTCAGATTCACCCGCTCAGTCAACCCCACCAACCCCACTCCGGACGACTCCGCCGGGCGCGCGATCTCACCGTAGCTGATCGGCTCGTTGCGGACCACGAACGTCAGGCCGAGCCCCGGGCCGCCGTCCAGGGTGAGGGTGACCGGCATACCCGGGGCATGTTTGCGGGCGTTGGTCAACGCTTCTTGGAGCACCCGGTATGCCGTCCTGGAGGTCGTGGTCGGCACGTGACTCAGATCGCACGGCCGACTCAACCGCACCTGCACGTCCACCGGTGGGGCACCAAGGACCGTGCCCTCGGCCAGCAGCCGATCCAGGTCGGTCAGGTCCGGCTGCGGGGCGCGTGGCTGCTCGGCCTCACCGTCCTGGCGCAGCACGCCAAGCACCTCGCGCAGCTCACTGACGGCCTTGTCGGCGTTGTCCCGGAGCAGCTCGGCGGTCTGGTGGATCTGCTCCCGGGGAAGGTCGTCGCGGTAGGCCAACGCACCGGAGTGCATCGCGATCAGCGATATCCGGTGGGCCAGCACGTCGTGCATCTCGCGAGCGATCCGGGTCCGCTCGCTGGCCCGGGCGCGCGCGATCCGGCTGGCCTGCTCGGCCTCCGCGCTCTCCGCGCGATCTCTCAGGGCCATCACCGTGCTGCGTTGTGACCCGATGGCCGCACCAATGCCCATGCACGCAGCGAACGCGAGGACCTGGGTGACGAGGGAGCCCAGCACGTCCGGTGGCTCGCCCGAGGAGAACGTGAACGCAAAGACCACCCCGGAGGCCAGCCACACCGGAAGCAGGATCACACCGTCACGCCACCGACGCCGCGTGCCGATCGAGACGAGAGCAAGCAGCGCTGGCCCGCTTGCTGCCAGTGACACGGCCGAGCTCAACGTCAGCACCAGGGTGACGGGAAGCGGATACCGTCGGCGAAACAGCAACAGTCCGACCGCGGCGAGACCGAGCAGGACCTCACCGGCCCACCCGATCGCCGGAGGTCCTTGGGACGAGGTCTGGCCCAGGAACACCAGGAACATTCCGAGCGCCGCGCCCAACGCGAGGCGCCAGGTCTCCCCGCGCACGCTTGTGGCAGGGATGGCGCGGCGCATACCCCGAGCGTATGCCGCGTCGACCCTGAGATCGTCGGCCGAAAGGATCAGTCCACCGCCTCGAAGTCGCGACCAAAGTAGGGTGAGCTCCCTCCCTGCGGCCGATGTGGGTGCCGATCGGATCGACCAGAGTCGTCCTCATGATCACCACCACGAACCTGACCAAGCGATACAAGGGCTTCGTCGCCGTCGACGATGTGACCTTCACAGCCGAACCCGGACGAGTCACCGGCTTTCTCGGCCCCAACGGCGCCGGCAAGTCGACCACCATGCGCATCCTGTCCGGACTGACCCCGGCGACCTCAGGCACGGCCACCGTCTTAGGGCAGTCGTTCGCGACCTTGACCAACCCCGGCCGTCACGTGGGTGTCCTGCTCGACGCCTCGGCGCAACACAGCGGCCGCACCGGCCGCGAGATCCTGGCGTTGTCGGCGCTCACCCAAGGTCTGGGTCGACAGCGGGTCGATCGGATGCTCGACGTGGTGGGACTGTCCAAGAAGGAGTCGGGCCGCCGAGTCAAGAACTACTCCTTGGGTATGCGGCAGCGTCTGGGCATCGCCGGCGCCCTGATCGGAGACCCCGAGGTGCTCATCCTGGACGAACCGGCCAATGGTCTGGATCCGGCAGGAATCCGCTGGATGCGTGACCTGCTCGGCGGGTTCGCCAGCGAAGGCGGCACCGTGCTGTTGTCGTCGCACTTGCTCAACGAGATCGAGCGAATCGCCGACGACATCGTGGTGATCGGGCGCGGCAAGATCGTGGCCCAGGGTGCCACCGAGGACCTGTTGCGACCGTCCGGCACGTTCGTGAAGAGCGCCGACGATGCGGCCTTGGCGCACGCCCTGCGCGATGAACAGATCCAGACCGATGAGGTCGAGCACGGGTTGCGGACCACCGTCGAGCCGGACCGCATCGGTGCCGTCGCGGCCGCCCATCGGATCGCATTGATCGAGTTGCGGCCGGCGGACAACCGCGGCCTTGAAGAGATGTTCTTGACCCTGACCAGCGACGACGCCCGTGTGGAGGCTGCAGCATGAGCACCATTACCGAAACATCAACCGGCAAGGCCGGCCCCCTGTTGACGCAGGACAGCCCGCGTAACCGCGAGCCGATCAAGGCCGTGCCGTTCGGGCGCCTGGTGCGCGTCGAGACCCGCAAGCAGGTCGACACCTCGGCCGGTCGCTGGTTCCTGATCGGCATCGCCGCCATCACCGCGGTCGTCTTCGTCATCATGCTGTTCAACAACCGTGGTCAGCACCCGTGGATGGAGTATTTCGGCGGCGCAGTCACCCCGCTCGGGATCCTGTTGCCGGTGATTGGCATCATGGCCGCCACCTCCGAGTGGTCACAGCGCACGGCGATGACGACCTTCACCCTGGAGCCTCGACGCGGTCGCACCATCACTGCCAAGGTGCTCAGCTCCCTGCTGCTCGGGGCGGCGCTCTTCCTGGTCGCCATCGCCCTGTCGGTGGTGATCCATCAGGTGGCCATCACCGCTCGCGGGATTGATGGCGACTGGACCCTTGGGGGCTGGGTCCTCGGCGGCGCGGCCCTAGCGACGGCTATCGGCATGCTGCAAGGCAGCGCCTTCGGTCTGGCCCTGCTCAACACCCCCGCCGCGATCGTGGCCTACTTCGCTCTGCCGACAGCGATGACTGCGCTGAGCGTGCTCATCCCCTCGTGGCAGAGCTTCTTCTCCTGGACCGACATCAACCAGACCCTGAACCCCCTCCTGATGGGTGTGGAGCCGACCGGCACCCAGTGGGCGCAGCTCACTCTGTCGGTCGCGATCTGGGTCGCGCTCCCAATGGCGATCGGAGTGTGGCGGGTACTGCACCGTGAGGTGAAGTAACCTGTCCAGCAGGGGGAACCGTCGGCGGGGCCGCGCAAATCAGGGGATATGCGGCCCCGCCGATGTGTGTTTGACGGGCGTGTCGGCATACCCTGGGCCTGCCGTGCGGCTGCACGCATCGCGCCGGACGTGGCTCCGGCCAGGCACCGCCCGCATCACACACGGAGGCAACACCCGATGGTGAACATCAGGATCCGCGCTACGGGGTGCGCGCTGGCGGGTGCGATCACGCTCAGCGCGTGCAGCGCCGGAGTCAGCGAGGACCCGAACGCAAACACCGGCGGCGCCCCGCAAACGGAGGCGATCACCATCGGTTTGGTGGCCGAACCGGCCAGCCTGGACTTCACCACCACCGACGGCGCAGCCATCCCGCAGGCCCTGCTCTACAACGTCTACGAGACGCTGCTCAAGGTCGACAGCGCGGACGGAGAGATCGTGCCCGCGCTGGCCAGCGACTACACGGTCAGCGATGACGGCCTGACCTACACCTTCACGCTGGTGCAGGACGCCATGTTCAGCAACGGCGCAGAGTTCACCGCCAAAGACGCGGTGTTCTCGATCGAGCGGGTCATGTCGGATGCCTGGACCGTGTCGCTGAAGTCGCAGATGGACCCGGTGGAGTCGGTCGAGGCGACGGGGGACTACGAGGTCACCGTGACCTTGAGCCGACCGGACAACTCCTGGCTCTACGCGATGACCACCTCCGTCGGCGCGATGTTCGACACCGAGGGCGTCGACGACCTGGCCACGAAACCGGTCGGCACCGGCCCCTACGTCTTCGACTCCTGGGACCGCGGCGCCTCGCTCACCCTGACCAAGAACGAGGACTACTGGGGTGAGGAACCCTTCTTCGACGAGGTCACGTTGGCGTATTTCGGGGACGGCAACGCGATGAACAGCGCCATGCTCACCGATCAGATCGACGTGATCGGCACGGTGCAGGCCCCGGAGTCGCTCGCGGAGTTCGAGGGTGGCGACTATCAGGTCATCGAGGGCACCACCAACGGTGAGGTCGTGCTGTCGTTCAACAACGACGAGCCACCCTTCGATACGCTGCAGGTGCGTCAGGCGGCGCGCTACGCGATCGACCACCAAGCGTTGATGGACATCTGCTGGGCCGGGCGCGGCCAGCTGATCGGCTCGATGGTGCCGCCGACCGATCCGTGGTTCGAGGACCGCACCGGCGACTACCCGTTCGACGTGGACCGGGCGAAGGCGCTGCTGGAGGAGGTCGACGCCACCGGAGTCGCCGTTCGCCTGCGCATCCCGACCCTGCCGTATGCCGTGGCGTGCGGGACGGTGGTCGAGTCGATGCTGGAGGACGCCGGCTTCGACGTCACCATCGACGAGCTCGACTTCTCGACGTGGTTGGAGGACGTCTTCAGCGCCCACGACTACGACATGTCGATCGTGGCGCACGTGGAGCCGCGCGACATGCGCACGGTGTTCGGCAACCCGGACTACTACACCGGCTACGGCACCGACGAGCTCATCGCGTTGCTCGATGCCGCCGACGCGGCCGAAACGCCGGAACTGCAGAACGAAAAGATGGCCGAAGCGGCCGCCCTCATCTCACAGGACGCCGCCGCCGACTTCCTCTTCTTGCTGCCCAACCTGATCGTGGCCGACCCGGACATCACCGGCCTTCCGCAGAATGCGGCCAGCACGTCGTTCGACCTGTCCGCCCTGGCGCGAGAGTGAGGATCGGGCCGCTCCGCTGAGCGCCCCGCCCGGCCATGGTCCTGCAGTTGGCGCGGCGTTTCGGTGTGCTGCTGGTCAGTGTGGCCGTCAGCACGGTCGTGGTGTTCGGCTTCATGCAGGTGCTCCCGGGCAACCCCGCCCGGGTGGCCCTCGGCGTCAACGCTTCGGACGAGGCAGTGGCCCGGATGACCGCGCAGTACGGCCTGGATCGTCCCCTGATCGTGCAGTACGTCGACTGGATCGGCGGGATGCTGCGGCTCGATCCCGGCATCGAATACATCTCCAGGGCCGCCATCGGTCCACAGATCGCCGACCGTCTGCTAGTCACGTTGTGGCTGGTCGGGGCGGCGACCGTCGTCGCGGTTCTCGTCGCGGTGCCGTTGGGCACCTGGATGGCGATGCGTCACCGACACCTGGACGGGGTGGTGCTGTCCGGGCTGTCCCAGCTCGGGGTGGCCGTGCCGGCGTTCTTGGCCGGCATCCTGCTGATCTCGGTGTTCGCGGTCCGGTTGGGCTGGCTGCCCTCGGCGGGTTGGGTGGTGCCTGCGCAAGACCCGGTGCAGTTCGCCCGGCGGTTGATCTTGCCGTCCATCTCGCTGGCGTTGGTGCAGGGGTCCGTGTTGGCCCGCTACGTCCGCTCAGCGGTGCTCGACGAGCTGCATCAGGACTATCTGCGCACCGCCCAAGCCAAGGGCCTGCGACCCGTCCAAGCCGTCTTTCGGCATACCCTGCGCAACGCCGCCGTCCCCGTCCTGACGGTGCTCGGCCTGCAGCTGGCCGGGCTGCTGATCGGTGCGGTGGTGGTCGAGCGGGTGTTCGTCATCCCCGGTCTGGGCTCGCTGCTGTTGGACTCGGTGCGAGAACGCGAGCTGCTGACCGTGCAGAGCGTGGTCATGGTGCTGGTCCTCGCGGTGCTGTTCATCAACTTCGTCGTCGACGCCTTGTATGTCGTCATCGACCCTCGTCTGCGGACCGGAGGGCGGGTGTGATCGCGTCATCGACGCCTGACTCCGAGGCCACCACTGCGCTCTGGCGGAGCCGTCTCAACCCGTCGTTGCTGGTCGGGGCGGCGCTGGTCGCCGGGGTGGTGCTCCTCGCGCTGCTGTCCTTCGTGTGGACCCCGCACCCGCCGATGAAGGTGTTGGCCACCGAGGCCTATCAGCGGCCGAACGCCGAATACTGGTTGGGCACCGACCGCTTCCGCCGGGACGTCTTCACCCAGATTGTGCTCGGCTCGCGCACCGCGCTCTACGTCGGCATCGTCTCGGTCGGGCTGGCCGCCGTCGTCGGTGTGCCCCTCGGGATCGGTGCGGCGATGGCACCGCGCTGGCTCGGGCAGCTCGTGATGCGCGGAAACGACATCCTGCTGGCCTTCCCCGCTCTGCTCCTGGCCATCATGTTTGCCGCGCTCTATGGCGGTTCCACGTTGGTCGCAATGATCGCCATCGGCATCGCCACCGTGCCGTCGTTCGCTCGGATCACCCGATCCGGGGCGCTGGGGGTGCTGGGCAGCGAGTTCGTGATGGCGGCCCGGGCGGCGGGTCGCGGCCCCTGGGCCATCGCCGTCCGCCACGTGGTGCCCAACGTGGTCGGACTGATCATCGTGCAGGCATCGGTCTCCTTCGCCATCGCCATCCTGGCCGAAGCGGCTCTGGCCTATCTGGGCTTGGGGACACCGACCGGTCAAGCGTCGTGGGGCCGGATGCTCTTCGAGGCGCAATCGACGTTGCGGTCCTCTCCGCACCTAGCCCTGATCCCCGGTGGCGCGATTGCGCTCGCGGTGCTCGGGTTCAACCTGCTCGGTGACGGGCTGCGCGACGCCTTGGACCCGAAGTTGGCCGACCGATGAGCGAGGGGGTGCTCTCGGTGGAGGGGCTGAGTGTCGCTGCGGGTCGGACACCCCTGTTGAGTGACGTGACGTTGTCGATCGCTCGGGGCGAGCGGGTCGGGCTCATCGGGGAGTCGGGCTCGGGCAAGTCGTTGACCGCCCTGTCGATCATGGGTCTGCTCGGCGACGGTCTGTCCGCAACCGGTGAGGTGCGGCTGGAGGGTCACGACGGAAACCTGCTGGAGCGCACCTCGGCACAGTTGGCGTCGGTGCGCGGCGATGACATGACCATGGTCTTCCAGGAGCCGATGACCGCCCTGAATCCCACGATGCGCGTCGGCGCGCAGGTCTCCGAGGTCATTCGGTTGCACCGCGGGTCGTTGAGTCGTGCCGAGACCCACGCGCGGGCGGTGCAGGTGTTGGACCAGGTGGGGTTGGAGGACGCCACCGACACGGCCCGGGCCTATCCGCACCAACTTTCCGGAGGTCAGCGCCAGCGTGTGGTGGTCGCGATCGCGCTCGCGAACGACCCGTTGCTCCTGCTGTGTGACGAGCCCACGACAGCCTTGGACGTGACCGTGCAGGCCACCGTGCTGGATCTGATCGTGTCGGGGGTAGAGTCCCGGGGGGCGGCGCTGCTGTTCATCACGCACGACCTGGCCGTGGTCTCGACAGTGTGCGAGCGGGTGCTGGTGATGTACGGCGGGCGCATCGTCGAAGCCGGGCCCGTGGCTGACGTCTTCGCTGATCCGCGTCACCGCTATACCCAGGGCTTGTTGGCCGCGAGCGACCTGGGCGCGGTGCCGAACGGGAGCCCGTTGCCCACCATCGAGGGGGTCGTTCCCGGGGCGGGCCACTTCCCGGTCGGATGCGTGTTCCGCAACCGGTGTGCCCACGCCTCGCCGACCTGCGAGCGCCAACCGCCGTGGTCGGTTCGCGCCGAACACCCGGCAGGGGAGGCGGCATACGGATTCGCATGTGTCCACCCCGCCGGGGTCACGGACGCGACGGTCAGCGATGAGTGACGCCGTCGCCCGCGACGGTGGCGCCCGTGCCTCGGCCATTTCCGTGCATGGCGTCAGCAGGTCCTTTGCGCGCCCCCGAACGTCGTTGCGCGAGCCCGGTCCGGTGGTGCACGCGGTCCGTGACGTCAGCGTCGACATCGCCCCCGGCGAACGCTTCGGCATCGTGGGCGAGTCCGGCTCCGGGAAGTCGACGCTGCTGCGGATGATGTGCGGGCTGGACCAACCGACGTCCGGGACGATCGAGGTGACCGGTCGCCCCATCACCGGGCAGTCATGGCGGGACCTGCGCTGGCTTCGCGGTCAACTGCAGGTGGTCTTCCAGGATCCGATGAGTTCGTTGGACCCGCGGATGAATGTGCGCGACATCATCGCGGAGCCGTTGGTGGCCCAAGGCATCGGCGATCGCGCCTCCCGAGCCGCGCGGGTGGGTGAGTTGTTAACCGCGGTCGGGATGGCGCCCGATGCGGCCGCCCGATATCCGCACCAGTTCTCCGGGGGTCAGCGGCAGCGGATCTCGATCGCGCGCGCACTCGCGCCGTCTCCGGCCATCCTGGTCGCCGACGAGCCGGTGAGCGCGCTGGACGTCTCGGTGCGGGCTCAGGTGCTGAACCTGCTCGACGATGTGGTCGGAGGCTTCGACCTGACCCTGGTCTTCGTGAGCCACGACTTGTCGGTGGTGCGACACGTCTGCGAGCGGGTGGCCGTGATGCAAGCCGGGGAGTTCGTCGAGGTCGCGCCGACCGAGCAGCTTTTTCGCGACCCGCGCCACCCCTACACCCGGGAGCTGCTCGCCGCCGTCCCCACCTTGCCCTGAACCGCCCGTCAGCAGCGTCAAGGTGCTGCTTCAAGCAGTTCCTTGAGTCGATGAAGGTCCGCGCTCACCTGCCGGCAGTCTCCTTCGAACTCCTCGTCGCTCATATCCAGCTGGCGCACGGTGAACACCACCTCGGAGCCCTCCGGGTGGGTCACGACGCGGAACGGATTGGTCACGGTGGTTCCCGAGGGCAGCGTCACGTCGTGGTCGAGCACGCCGTAGTCGTTGTGCGGGACGAACCGCACCGTGACCTCACCCATCGGGGAGTCCACGGTGAGCACATCGCCCTGGCGGCTGACCACGCTCTGGGCGAGTCCTGCCGACCAGGTGGGCAGGTTGTCCGGGTCGCCCGCAAAGGCGTAGACGGCTTCTGCAGGCGCGGATATGACACAACTGAGATGTCGACTTCGCATGGACACGCCGTGCAACCTCCGCGAGCTCAGACGGTGTCGGAGTATGCCGGGTGGTGGGTGCTGACGTGCCTCGCGGAAGCCAGGTGGCCACCGAGATAGCCGCCGACCCCCGCCACCGTCGCGCCGGCCATGGCCAGGCCCGCGCCGGAAACACGGCTACCGCGTCGACGGGCCACCCAGGATGCGACATACATGCCGGCCGCGAGACCGTTCGTGGCGGCGTGGACCAAGCCGACGCGCTTGTCACGCTGCCCGGCTTCCGACCATTGCGCCCACCCGGTCCACGCGGTGGGCGCAGTGGCGAGCAGCCCCGCACCCACGAGCTTGCGCGCCGAGCTCGCCGACTCCGGCCCCCCGAACACGTCGAGCAGGCTGGCCGACGTCCACGAGCCGAGCACGAAGTCGGTGAGGATCGGGTGCAGGGCGTGGCCGAGCCAGTCCCCGCGCAGGACCGAGCCCCGCAAGCCGGTGCCGAACGCCGTGCGGATCTCGGGCTCGATCAGGGCAATCGGCTTGTCAAGCACGGCGGCGTTTTCCAGGCGCAGGGTCCAGTCCACAAGTGGTGCGGGTGGTTCGATCGATGTCACGTTGTCTCCTGGGGTGGCGTGGCCGGACACGGTGCCTGCGGGCGCCCCTCCAATGTGCCTCGGGTGGCGGCGCGACGCAACAGCGAGGTTCGTGAGACGCTGCGCCGATGACTCATCCCGGGGTGACGAACTCCCTCGTCGACGTGCCGGGCATCCGGGTGGGGCAATACCAGCGCGTCGGGGACGGGTGGCTGACGGGGACCACGGTGGTGCTGACCGACGAGCGCGGGGCGGTTGGGGGAGTCGACGTCCGCGGGGGCGGCCCCGGCACCCGGGAGACCGACGTGCTCGCTCCGCACAACCTCATCGAGCGCGTGCACGCCGTCTGCCTATGCGGCGGGAGCGCCTTCGGCTTGGCCGCGGCGGACGGGGTCATGCGGCATCGCTACGCCGAGGGCGTGGGTTTCCCGATGGGTGGCCCCGGTCAGGTGGTGCCGATCGTGCCGGCGGCGGTGATCTTCGACCTCGGGCGTGGTGGGGAGTTCGGCGCCTTTCCGGACGCCTCCTTCGGTGAAGCGGCCGCCCGGGCCGCGACCAGCGCGTCGCCGGGACTCGGCAACGTCGGCGCCGGCACCGGCGCCAAGGCCGGTGGGCTGAAGGGCGGTGTCGGCTCAGCCAGTGACGTGTTGGCCGACGGCACGACCATCGCCGCCCTGGTCGTCGTCAACGCCGTCGGCTCACCGGTGGACCCGTCCACCGGTGCCTTCTACGGCGCGCCGTTCCTCGGGCCACGCGACGCGGTCGAGCTGGGCCCGAAGCGACAGCGCGATGCGGCATACCCGCTGGCGTTGCCTTCGCCGGAAGAGCTCAACGACTCGCGCCTCGAGGCCCAGCGGTCCCCGATGGGTGCGCGGGGTGGCAAGACACTGGCCACCACGATCGGGGTCATCGCCACCGACGCCACGCTGACCAAGGCGCAGTGCACGCGGCTGGCGGGCAGCGGTCACGACGGGATGGCGCGCGCGATCAACCCCATCCACACCATGTTCGACGGGGACACCCTCTTTGCCCTCGCGACGGGAGACCGAGAGCCCCCGGGCCACGAAGGCTTCCACGCCCTGCTTACGGCCTCGGCACACGTCGTGACCCGGGCCATCGTGCGCGGCATCCTCAGCGCCGAGTCGGTGAGCACACCGGCGGGCTCGTGGCGCAGCTATCTCGACGCGTTCCCGTCGGTGCGGACCGGGCTGGTATCAGGGGGACCGGACGTCGCTCCTTGAGAGCGAGGCCACCGTGTCGCTGACCCGACGAACAATCCTGTGTCCCACGGGCGGCGAGGTCTCCATCACAAAGGAGTGAACGATGAAAATCCCTAATCACCGCCTTGCCCGCGCGGCCGCCGCCGTGCTGGCGTCGGTGATGCTGCTCGCTGCGCCAGCCGCCTCCGGGTCGGTATCCGTGGGCGCACCCGCGAGCGCTGGCCCCTACTGCGGCATCACCTGGGGCTCGACCGCTGAACGTGCCGGTGACATGACGGCCGGGCAGGTCCAAGGCGTGCGCGCCGGGCGACACCGCTGTTACGACCGACTCGTGATCGACATGAGCGGCGACGCCTCGGGCTACGACGTGCGCTACGTCAAGACCGTTCGAGCCGACGGGTCGGGTGAGCCCGTCCCGGTCGCCGGTGGTGCGCGACTCGCAGTGGTCGCCCTGAAGGGGGCAACGTTCGTCCCGACGATGCCCGCGGTGTCTGGCTACGACACCTTCCGGCAGGTCCGCTGGGCCGGTTCCTTCGAAGGCCAGACCACGTTTGCGCTGGGGGTGCGGGCTCGGTTGCCGTTCCGGGTCTTCACGCTGTATGACGCCTCAAGCGACACCAGTCGCCTCGTGATCGACGTCGCGCACCGGTGGTGAGCGGAATCCGCTGAGGCGAACGGCTCGCCCATCGGCCTGGTCGGGCCGGTGGGCGAGCGCCCAGCTCAGCGGCTCTCAGCGCCCTGCCAGACGACGTCGAAGGGAGCCTGGGAGGAGAGTCGGGCTTCAATCCCCGCGGTGACGAAGAGCTTCGCGGCCCGTGCCGCATCCAGGGGGCTGACGCCTTGGGCCAGGAACGCCGCCACTGCCGCGGCCAGTGTGCAGCCCGCCCCGGCCACGACCGCGTCGCCCACCTTGGGAGCGCGCAGCACCTCGGTGGTCTCGGAGTCGACATACACGTCCACGGCGTCTGCTCCGGGCAGGCGCACCCCGCCCTTGGCCAGGACCGCTGCTCCGCTGGCCCGATGGATCCGGCGTGCCGCTTCGGTGAGGTCTTCCACGCTCTCGATGGCGTCCATCCCCGAGAGCGACATCGCCTCGAAGTGGTTTGGCGTGACGAACGTGGCCAACGGCAACACCTGCTCCTTCAACGCGTTGTCGGTGTCCAGCGCAGCCCCGGGCTCCTGACCTTTGCAAATCAGCACCGGGTCGAGGACGACCTGGTCGAAGCGGCGCTCGCGCAAGACGCCCGCGACCGTCTCGATGGTGCTCGGCGCCCCGAGCATGCCGATCTTGACGACGTCGAGCTGACCGGGTGGGTATGCCGAGGTGATCGCCTCGAGCTGATCGGTGATCACCTGAGCATCGATCGGGACGAACCGGTGGCCCCAGTCGGCCTGGGGGTCGAAGGAGACGATGCAGGTCAGGGCGAGTGCGCCGAAGACGTCGAGCTCCTGGAAGGTTTTCAGGTCGGCCTGGGCGCCGGCGCCGCCGGTGGCCTCGGATCCGGCGATGGACAGTGCCATGGGTACGGAGTGCATAGGCAAGTGTTTCACTCGGGCGCAGGTCACCCATGACGTCCCGCCCAGCCGCGGGGTTACGCTCTGCCTCACCGACCTATGGAGGCTTCGCATGACCGACACGCAATCCGACACTCACCGTGACCAGAGCGACGGCGACGAGACGTTCGACGTCTTCAAGCCGGGAACGTCAGAGGTCGTCGGGACGTGGCCCGTGCACGGGCCTGAGCACGTGCGGGCCACGACTGACGCGGCGCGCGTGGCGGCAGCGTGGTGGTCATCGCTGACGTTCAAGGAGCGTCGCAAACGGTTGGACCGGTTCAAGGCCGTCCTCGCCACGCGCTCGGAGGAGCTCGGCCGTCTCGTCGCCGACGAGACCGGCAAACCCACCGGCGATGCGTTCTTGGAGATCGCGTTGGCGCTGGGCCACATCGCCTGGGTCGGCAAGCACGCCGGTCGCGTGCTCGGGCCGCAGCGCACCAAGTCCAGTCTGATGTCGCCACACCTGTCGGGTGAAGTGTCCTACCGCCCCTTCGGTGTCGTCGGCGTGATCGGCCCGTGGAACTTCCCGGTCTTCACCCCGCTCGGTGCCATCGTGTCGGCCCTGGCGGCCGGCAACACGGTGGTCTTCAAACCCAGTGAGCTGACCCCCGGGGTCGGCGCGTGGTTGGTCGACGCCTTTGCGCAGGTGGTGCCGGAGCACCCGGTGTTGCAGTTGGTGACCGGTCACGGGCAGACAGGTGCCGCGTTGGTGCGCTCAGGAGTGGACAAGGTGGCCTTCACCGGCTCCACGGCCACCGCCAAGAAGGTCATGGCGGTCTGTGCCGAAAGCCTGACCCCGATGGTGGCGGAGTGCGGTGGCAAGGATGCGCTCATCGTGGACGAGGACGCCGACCTCGACGCGGCGGCCGAAGGTGCCGCCTGGGGGGCACTGATGAACGCCGGTCAGGCGTGCATCGGCACCGAGCGGATCCTGGTCCACGAGCGGGTGTATGCGGACTTTCTCGCCAAGCTCTCGGCCCAGGTCCAGGACGTGCGCGCTGGTTCCGGTGAAGGGGCCAAGATCGGCCCGATGACACTGCCCTCTCAGGTCGGAGTCGTCGAGGAGCACGTGGCCGACGCGCTCTCTCGCGGGGCTCAGCTCGTCCTGGGGGGCCCGGCGACCCACGGAGACGTGGTGCAGCCGACGATCTTGGCCGGTGTCCCGTCCGACGCGCTAGCCAACCAAGAGGAGACCTTCGGCCCCACCATGACGGTGCAGTCGGTGGCGGACATGGACGAAGCGGTCCGACTGGCCAACGGCACCTCCTACGGCCTCGCGGCGGTGGTCTACGCCGGAGCTCAAGGTCGTCGGATCGCTCGCCGACTGCGCACCGGGATGGTCTCGGTCAACGCGGTGTTCGCCACGGCGGAGTTGCCGTCCTCACCCTTCGGGGGCATCGGCGACTCCGGGTTCGGGCGGGTCCACGGCGAGGACGGTTTGCGCGAGTTCGCCAGCCCCCAGTCGGTGGTGCACCAGCGCTTCCCGGCGCTCTTCGCCTTGACGACCTTCCAGCGCACCAAGCGCACCGAAGACCTCCTGCGCACCGTGGTCAAGGCGGTCTACGGACGCAGCTGACCGGCATCGGCGGATCCGGGCAGAGCCCTCAGACGGCGGGCTGTGCGTGGCGAGCGCGGCGTCGGCGCAGATAGTCGATCAGCAGCACAGCGCTGCCAAGCACCGCGATGCTGATGTCGATCGGTGCCACCACGTTGCCGTAACGCGCCGGATCCCAGTAGCTGATCGGGCTGGAGAAGCGATAGTCCCAGTTGAGGGGAAAGAGCAGCAACGGGCCGTCGTTGTGGTGCACCGGGACGTCCATCGCGATGTGCAGCGCGCACCCGGCGGCGAACGCCTTCAACCAGGGGAGCCGGGCTAGGAATCCGCGTCCGGCCAGCAAGAACAGCGCGATGACGACCACGGGTGAGTGCAGCGTGTTCTGACCGATGATCCACAGTGGGGAGGTGTAGAACAGGTCGTCGAACGCCAACCGAAAGGTGTCGTCGATGCTCATGCCGCGGACCAGCGGATAGTAGGCAGCGGCGCCCATGGTCAGCAGATACAACGGAATGTCGGGCGCGGCGCCTGCGATGACGAAGGCCCGGCGGGCCGAGGTGGTGCCCAGGAAGCCGGTGCGCAGTCGCGTGCTGAACCGGCAGACCAGCGCATTGGTGACGATGTGGGTGGGAGTGATCATGACTGGGCTGAGGCTACCCGCGTCGTCCAGGCCCGGCCGCCCGGCGGTGGAAGCTAGGCCGGTGGGGTGATCGGCATGGCTTGCCAGGCACGGGAGAGATCAGCGGGGCTAAGCGGTTCTGTGTCCCCAGCCTTGAGTTCGTGCGTGCCCTTCAGCTCCTGCCAGAGCTCCCGGTGCTGATCGCAGTGAAGGACGGCGGTGACCTGTCCGCGGATGGGCTCATGGGTGTGGATGGCACTGACCTGCAGGTAACGAGAACCGGACCCCGTTGCCCGCCATGCCGTGACGAGCGGGTCGGTCAGCGTGGTGGCCCAGGCTAGGAGCTGTGAGGGGTCGTCGACCACGGCGGTGACGTCACCGACGACGTCGAGTTCGCGACTGATCCGCAGCAGGATCCCCAGTTCCCGGGCCGCTCGAGCGGCATACATATCTATACCTTTCCTGATCGGGACAACCGTCGGCTGTTCGACGTGGTGGGCCAAGGGCGCAGACCCCTGGCCCACCACCGTCGCGATCGGTTACTCGCTGTGCTCGTCCGGGCCGGTCTCGGACGTGGTGCCTTCGATCGCGTGCTGGTTCCCGGTGTGGTTGACGCTGATCTTGCGGGGCTTGGCCTCTTCGGCCACGGGGATCGTCAGTGTCAGCACTCCGTCCCGGTATTCGGCTGCGATCTTGTCCAGCGCGACGCCATATCCCAGCGTCACCTGCCGGGCGAAGGTGCCCGCGGGACGTTCATGGGACAGCCACTGCACCTGATCGTCCAAGTCCTGGGTACGTTCAGCCCGGATGGTCAAGGTGCGGTCCTCAACGTCAACATCGACGGTTCCGGGGTCAACCCCTGGCAGATCGACGTGGGCGATGAACTGTTCGCCCTTGCGGTACAGGTCCATCGGCATCGCCGCCGTCGCCGGGTTGCGCACTGCCCCGCCCAGGAGCCGGTCGATGTCACGGAATGGGTCAAATGTGGTTGCCATGGCTTCCTCCTCAGCCTTGTCGTGTCCCACCCTGGTCCAACCACGAACCTGAGTGGATGTCACTCAACTTTAAAAGTGTTGATGCACTTTTGACAAGTCCACACGACCTGCCCGTCGCGCGGCTACCGCAGTGGCGCTCACCATGACCGGCGTCTCCCAGGCCGGGAGCGAAGCACTCGTGAGTTCCGCTTGCTGAGTGAACGGATGGGACTTAACTTTTGCGCAGTAGCAAGGAGCACTCACCACCACGACGCCCCCGAGAAAGAGTGACATGGACATCACTGAAATCATCCTGACGCAGCACCACGAGCAGCGAAGGATGTTCGCGATCCTGGACGACCTACGTGATCAGGACCCGGCAGTGATCGGCCCGGTGTGGGACCAACTGGCGATCCTGCTGGAGGTGCACGCGGCCGCCGAGGAAGAGTATTTCTACCCCAAAGTGCTGGAGGTTGGGGTCGGCAGCGCGGACGCCGATAGTGCCCGGGAAGAAACTGAGGACGCCCTCGGGGATCACAACGATATTCGTGACGCGGTCGCCCGAGCTGGTGAACATGAGGTAGGCAGCGACATGTGGTGGAAAGCGGTCACCGATACTCGGATCGTCAACGACGATCACATGGCCGAAGAGGAGCGACAAGACCTCGCCGACATCCGTCGGCATGCCAGCCTCCAAGAACGGCACGATATCGCGGTGCAGTTCGTGAGTTTCATGGCAAGACACGCGGCCGGCGTGACGACCCAGGATCGGGACCCTGAGCGATACATCGAGCAGCACAGCTAGAGCCTTCTGTCCCTTGGCTGACTTCCACGTACGACCTGCACAGGTCGCGTGCCAATGAGATCAGGGTCAACTGCCCTCGAAGACGGCGGAATCGCGTGCCCCGACGGCCCGACGGAACAGTCGCTGCACATCGGTGATGATTTGCTCCTGGTGGTGGCCGGCGTGGAAGCACGGACCGACGTAGGCGTGTAGCAGGAACTCCACCACCGTCGCGGTGTCAATACCGCGCAGATCGAACTCGTTGGCAGCCGCGCCGCCCGCCAACAGATCTGAGAGCAGCTCGCGAGTTTCCGTTAGCGGTTCGTCGCTCTCGGTCGGCACGGTATGGAAGACCGCGTGGTAGAGAGACTGGTTCTCCAGCTCGAAGCGGACCCAGTGCGCGACGACGGCGTCGAGTCGCTCCGCCCACGGGAGGGCTTCGTCGTGGACGATCACGCGGGGTTGCTCCATCATCTGCGCCCATACGCGTGCCTGGAGGCCGGCGATCAGCTCACTGCGGGAGGCGAAGTGCAGGTAGATCGCCCCTTTGGCGACGCCGGCCTCGGCGGCGACCACGCCGATGGACGTGCTCTCGAGGCCGTCCCGGATGGCAAGCGCCGTTGCGGCGTCGAGGATCTGCCGGCGTCGCTCCACCGCTGGGCGGTAGCGCGGCCCGGTGGTCGTTCCCGCCGTCTGCTTCACGGAAGCGATGCTAGCCACTTGACGAACGACTGACCACCGGTCACACTCTGACTATCGGTCACTGACCGTCAGTCACTCGAATGGAGCGTGAACATGACCTCACCCACCCGCCTCACCGACAAGGCTCGGCTCGCCTGGCACATCGCGGGCTCGCTTAGAGATTTCTGGTCCTCCGAGCTCAACCGCGCCGTTGTCGAGCTGGTCGACCCACAGCCCGGTGAGGTTGTCCTCGACCTCGGTGCCGGCCTCGGGCCCGCGAGCGTCCAGGCTGCACCACTGGTCACACCGCACGGTCGCGTGATCGCCGTGGATCCGTCCCGCGCCATGCGAGGGGCGCTCCGGCTGCGCCGTCGCGGGCACCGCGATCTCGAAGCGATCGAGGTGACGGCCGGGACCGCGGAGTCGCTGCCCGTCGCGGCCACCTCGGTGAACGCGCTGTGGGCGGTCAACGCGACCCACCATTTCGCGGACCTGGACCGCTTCGCCGCCGAGTTGGCCCGCGTGCTGCGCCCGGGCGGTCGCGTCGTCCTGGTGGAAGAGGACCTGAGCCACCCCGGGCACCCCTTTGCCATGGTCGCGGGTCAGGGGCACCACGGTCCGCGCGCCATCGATGTCGACGCCCTGCTGGCCACGTTCGCCAGCGCCGGCCTCGAGCACAACTCATCGACGTACCGTCCGCTCGCCAGCGTCCCTGCCACGGTCATCACTGCGCGCAAGCCGGAATGAACGAACGCATGGTTTAACTGCAGGATGGCTCCACCCTCGGGCCAGGTCATCGACTACCCACACGGCAAGCGCTGGCGCAGCACATCCCCGGAGCTCGGCTGGTCGAGCTCGATGCGATCCCTTACGTGTCGGCGAGGACCAGAGCCAGTGTTGAGAATCCGATACTGGCGATCACGGGGTCGTCCGACGACGCGCAGAGGCAGGCCACCGCGTGGGCCAGAGCGTTGCCTCGTGCCCGGACCCAGGTGTTGTCATCGCACCCCCCGGCGGCCTCACGAAAGATCGCCCGGTCGGCTGCGTGAAAGAGCATCCAGGCCACCGAGAGGTCGGTGGCTGGATCGCCCGAGGTGAGGTCACCGAAGTCGATCACCGCCGTAATGTCGCCGCCGCGCACCAGCAGGTTGGCCGGGTGTAGGTCGCCGTGCAGCCAGACCGGTCGGCCCGACCACGCCGGAGCATCGAGCGCCGCCGACCACACCCGGCGCGCCTGTGTGCGCTGGTGCTCGGGCACGCCGACCTCGATGGCCTGCAGCACGCGGGTATGCCGATCCGCCAGTGGCACGCCTCGAAACCGGTTGGTCGGAGCATCGGCTGGAGCCGGACGACCCGTCGCCGCCACGAATCGGCCGAGCGCGCGAGCGCTGGCCCTCTGATCGGCGAGCGAGACCTGCTCAGCCGTCGTCCCCTCGAACCACGGGGTGATCGCCCAGGGCCAGGGGTATCCGCACCCGGGACGCCCAGATCGCAACGGCACCGACACCGGCAGCGGGAGCGCGGGCGCCAACTCAGGGAGCCAGCGCAACTCGTGCTCCATCAACGCCGCAGCAACCCGACGCCGAGGCAGGCGGACGGCATAAGCGTCACCGAGGCGAAAGACGGAGTTGTCCCAGCCGCTCGCCACCCAGCGCACGGGGAGCGCGGCGAGGTCGCGGTGCTGCGCGGTGAGGAGGCGTCGGACCAGGCCGACGGTGGTCTCGAACTCCGGGGCCGGACGAGGACGTGAGGGCACGAAGCGGACTCCAACCCAGGATGAGAGCGGGCGACGAGAATCGAACTCGCGTATTCAGCTTGGGAAGCTGATGTTCTACCATTGAACTACGCCCGCAGGGCAATGCCGAGGAAGTCTAGCCGACCATCCGCCCGCGGCTCCACATCACCGCTAGTCTGTTGCGGTGCTGCTCTCGGACCGCGATATTCACGCCCAGATCGACTCCGGCCGGGTGCGGCTGGACCCCTGGGATCCGGCGATGGTGCAGCCGTCCAGCGTCGACTTCCGGCTCGACCGCTACTTCCGGCTGTTCGACAACCACAAGTACCCGGTCATCGACCCCTCGCTGGATCAGCCGGATCTGACCCGGCTCGTCGAGGTCGACCCGGGCGATACCTTCATCCTGCACCCCGGGGAGTTCGTGCTGGGCTCGACCTACGAGACGATCACGCTTCCCGATGACGTAGCGGCCCGGGTGGAGGGTAAGTCCTCGTTGGGGCGGCTCGGTCTGCTGACCCATGCGACGGCGGGCTTCGTGGACCCCGGCTTCACCGGTCACGTGACGTTGGAGCTGAGCAACGTCGCGACGCTGCCGATCGTGCTCCATCCGGGCATGAAGATTGGCCAGCTGTGCTTCTTCCAACTCTCCTCCGCGAGCGAATACCCCTACGGATCGTCCGCCAACGGTTCGCACTACCAAGGTCAGCGGGGCCCGACGGCAAGTCGCTCCTTC
>JBASAZ010000010.1:0-2195 GCA_049650845.1 Ornithinimicrobium sp. | reverse complement strand
GGGGTGACGAATGCGAGGGTGACAAATGCGGCGGGGATGGATGCGGGGGGAATGAATGCGCGGGTGACAAACGCAGCGGGGATGGTGTCCGCGACTGACGGGGCGCGCGTCCTTGCCGACCCTGCTCGGATCGAACGAGCTGTGGCCAACGTCGTCCGCAATGCGATTCTCTACACGCCCAGCGGTGGATCGGTGAAGGTGGAGATCGAGACTGCCGGTGGGGCAGACCACACCGTCAAGCTGCACGTCATCGACACGTGCGGCGGCCTTTCGGCACAGGATCTCGAGCGAATGTTTGATCCGGGGTGGCGCGGGAGCGCATCGAGAACCCCGCAGGCGGGGGCAGGGATCGGGGTGGGGCTCACCATCACCCAAGCCATCGTGGCCGAGGCGGGGGGCAGCCTCCACGCCGAGAACCACCAGGGGGGTTGTCGAGTGAGCTTGATACTGCCTGTCCATTCGAGCTGATGAGTGAGACCGGTCCGAGCTGCTCAGTGAGACCAGCCGATCCGAACTAATCGGCGGGCCTCACCTGTCCGCGCTAGGCACCCGAGCTGAGCACCCGAACTAGCTGTGCTGAGCGCTGATGGCCTCGGCGATGGGGGTGTCGCCGTCGTTGAAGCGGATGGTCCGCCCAACGGTTCCCGGGTCGCGCAGAACCGCCGCGATGACCGCAGCCACATTGGCCCGTGACACCTGGTCCGCTTCGTCGCTCGAGGCATCGATAGTGCCGGTGCCTTCCTCTTCGGTCAGCCCGCTCGGTCCGAGCACCGTCCAGTCGAGGCCTGGAGCGCCACGCAGGTATTCGTCGGCGGCCGCCTTCGCTTCGGCGTAGTCGAAGAAGGAATTGTCGTTGGGCACCCCGTGATCTGGACCGGCGCCGAAGTAGGAAATCATGACGAACCGGCTGGCTCCTGCCGATCGTGCCGCATCCACCGTGGCGATTGCGGCGTCACGATCGACTGCGTACGTCCGCTCCGCGCTGCCTCCACCGGCACCGGCCGCCCAGACGACTGCTTGATGCCCCTCCAGCACGGCAGCGATCTGCTCCGCGTCCAGGTTGGCTACGTCAGCGACCGCGGCGACCCCACCGGCAGACTCAACGTCACCGGTCTGGTCTGAGTTGCGGATGATCGACGTCACCTGGTCTCCGCGGTCAGCGAGCAGGCGGGTCAGCAAGAGAGCGATCTTGCCGTGGCCACCAACGATGGCGATCTTCATGGGGGTAGTAGACATAACCTCACCCTAAGTGCCCCCGATCGCGACGTGACCATCGCCCGGGAAAGACCGGTGGATCGGCACCAAGGACTTGGTGGTGCTGAGTGCGGTCACCGGGCATCGTGGTGTGGCGCGTGTCCGAGCCCGAAGACCGGCACAATCGCTGGGCGTGCCTCTAGCCCGGCTGGGGTGGCCGGGTGTGGGGCGGGGTGGTCACACATGCCACGTCACACCTGTGGGGTGGACGGTTGCCCCTAGGTCGCGTTCGTGGACCAGGGTGTGGTGGCGCCCGCAGAGCAGGGCGTAGTTGGTGAGGTCTGAGGGTCCGCCGTGGGACCAGTGGATGACGTGGTGGGCGTCGCACCAGGGGGCGGGGGTGGTGCAGCCGGGGTAGGTGCAGTGGGTGTCGCGGTGGTGTAGCGCGCGGCGTTGGCCGGGGGTGACCAGGCGTTTGGTTCGTCCCATGTCCAGGATTTCGCGGTGGGTGCCGAGGACGATGGGGATGAGGTCGGCGTCGCAGGCGATGCGGCGCACGGTGGCTGGGGATAGGGACTGGCCGGTCGGGGTGGCGCCGGAGCCGGTGAGCGCGCGGGTGAGGGGGTCCCAGGCGATGGTCACGGTGAGGACGGCTTTGGTGCTGGTGGGGGCGTGTTCGGATCCGGCGAGGCCGCGGCGGAGCACGGTCAGTAGCGCGTCGTGGCGCCGCTGGGAGGGGGTGCGGGGGTCTGGGCCATGCTCGTCGGGGTGGGGCGCGGCTAGGGGGGAGATGAGGATGGAGCGGATCACGGCGGCGCTTTCGCTGTCGCAGGTCATCACGAACCGGATCAGTGACCCGTTGCCCAGGGATGACTCGTTGATCCCGCGCAGCGCGGACGCGGCCGCTGTCCGGGCCTCGGGCTCGCTCTCGGGTAGCACCGTGTTGCTGAGGTGGTCGGTGACTCGTCGTAGGTCTCGGTCGGTGAACTCGCTGCGCGCTG
>JBASAZ010000009.1:0-4545 GCA_049650845.1 Ornithinimicrobium sp. | reverse complement strand
CGGCTTGGAAGATGGCGGCACGGGCCAGCACGGCGAGGTGAACACCGTGGCTTCCGGCGATGTCGACCGTGACCACGATGGAGTGAGGTACGATGTCCGCAACAACGGCGTGATCGAGGAGGGCCGTCCCCGCGATCACGACCACGATGACGAAGGAATGGTCCGCTCGGAGGAGCAGCTGCAGGTCGGGACCGAGCGTGTCGAGACCGGCAAGGCACGGTTGCGCAAGTACGTCGTCACGGAGAACGTCACGACCACGGTCCCGGTCGAGCGTGAAGAGGTGCGCCTGGAGCGTGAGCCGATCACCGAAGACGAGCGCGGTGACGTTTCCGTCGATGGCGACCTGGGCGACGAGGAGCAACAGGTGACGCTGAGCGAAGAACGCGTCGTCGTGGACAAGGAGACCGTGCCGGTCGAGCGAGTGAGCCTCGACACGCAGACCGTCACCGAGGAGCAGCAGGTCAGCGAAGAGGTGCGCAAGGAGCAGGTTGAGACGGACGTCCCCGACGGCACCGACACGTCGAACCGTGACGGTCGCTAAGGACTGCACTTGAGCACGCCGCCGAGCGAAGGCTCGGACGAGGGCGCCCCCGCCGTGCCGACACCTGGGACGAGGACCACGCCGTGGCTGGTTCCCCACGTCGGCATGACGGGGGCGTTCCCGTGCCCCCGTTCGAGGACGGGCACCGCCGGTTCGGCGGTGCTCTGAGCCACACGGGGTATGTTCGGTACGACATACCGACAACGAGCTCGCTGCTCGACCTCACGGGCCAGAAGGGCGTCATGATCCTGGAATCGATCGATGGACAACCGGAAGCGCCACGGCGACTGAGCCGTGAACGGATCGTTGAGGCAGCACTGACCTTCATGGACGAGCACGGTGCGCAGGCCCTCACGATGCGCAAGCTGGGGGCAGAGCTGGGGGTCGAGGCGATGGCCATCTATCGATACGTGCCCGGTCGCGAGGATCTCTTGGAGGCCGTCGTTGCCCATATCCTCGACGGCCTGCATGAACGGTTGGACGAGCACCTCACCCGCACCTGGCAGGGCTATCTGCAGGCCTACGCGCACGAGATCCGCTACATCGCGATCGAACATCCCGCGGTCTTTCCGTTGGTGGCGACCAAGCACCCGGCGGCCCCCTGGCTGCGACCGCCGCTGCGCAGCATCGAGCTGGTCGAAGAATTCTTGACGACGCTGTCCGGCCACGGCTTCGCGGACGAGAAGGTGGTCGAGACCTACCGCTCCTTCACCAGCTTCCTGCTCGGGTATCTGTTGCTCGAGTGCGGCATGCGCGGAGCGGACACGGGGCCCGTTGAGGAGCCGCTCGACGAAGGCGGTGCCGACATCCCGAACCGCGACGGCTCCAGCGGGCTGACGAACGCTCCGACCGTGCGGCGACTACGTTCGCTGCTGAGCGAGGACCATGCCGAGGACGAGTTCGAGATGGCCGTCGAGGCTCTCCTGGATCGCATCGAGATGTCGATCTCACAGTAAGTGACACCCGCGTTGGTCACTCAGCTGAACGCTGCGAGTGCGCCACCGGCCAAGGCCACCAGGGCGCCCACCGCTCGCACCTGATCACTGCGGATCAATCGGCACAGCAGGTGGGGGTCAGGGGCCGCGCTGAGCCGGCCGTGGGTGGGTGCTGCGACGAACGCGGTGGCGGACATGCTGAGCGCGGCGCCGACAATGCAGATCCACACCCCCATAGTCAACGGGTTGGCCCACGCCGACCATACGCAGGCGAGCAGCAGCGCCCCGTAGGTCAACCCCACCATGGGAGTGATCGCCCGACCGTGCGCAGCGTGCGCGCCCTGCCACTGCGACGGTTGAACAGCGGCCAGAGCCGGGTAGACCACGGTGGTCACGGTGAGCTGAAAGCCGGCGTGCAGAGCGGCCGCGAGGGCCAGAAACATCACGCTGGCCGCTGGCGTCGTCATCCGGCGACTGTACGGGGCACCCACGCATCGGATCGGACCGAGGTACGGCAGACTGGCCCAGGAACCACTACACCCCCTAGGAGACATCATGGAGCGCGAACCGTCGCAGCCTCGCACGATGAAGCCGGAGATGTTGCAGCGCATCGATGCGTGGTGGCGTGCAGCCAACTACCTATCGGTCGGGCAGATCTACCTATTGGCCAACCCCCTGCTGCGAGAGCCGCTGGCCACCGAGCACGTCAAACCCCGTCTGCTCGGACACTGGGGCACCACGCCGGGGCTGAACTTCCTCTACGCCCACCTCAACCGGGTCATCGGCGAGCGTGAACTGAACACGATCTACGTCACGGGTCCCGGGCACGGAGGGCCTGGTCTGGTCGCGAGCACCTACCTCGAGGGCACCTACAGCCAGACCTATCCCGACATCAGCCAGGACGAGGCCGGGATCGGTCGACTGTTCAGACAGTTCTCTTTTCCCGGTGGAATCCCATCGCACGTCGCGCCGGAAACTCCGGGTTCCATCCATGAGGGTGGTGAGCTGGGATACGCCCTGTCCCACGCCTACGGCGCCGTTTTCGACAACCCCGACCTGGTGGCCTTTACCGTCGTGGGTGACGGGGAGGCCGAGACCGGGCCGCTGGCCACCTCGTGGCATTCCAACAAGTTCCTCAACCCGGTCACCGATGGCGTGGTGCTGCCGGTGCTGCACCTGAACGGCTACAAGATCGCCAACCCCACCGTGCTGGCTCGGATCCCCGAGGAGGAACTGGCCGACTTGATGCGTGGCTACGGGCATACGCCGCACTTCTTCACCGCCGGCTTCGACGATGAGTCGCACGCCGACATCCATCAGCGTTTCGCACACCTCCTGGACACCGTGTTGGACGAGATCGCGGCCCACCGGAAGGCAGCCGCCGATGCAGCGGCCGCCGGTCAGGAGCCCGAGCGCCCGCGGTGGCCGATGATCGTCTTCCGCACCCCGAAAGGGTGGACCGGGCCGAAGGAGATCGACGGCAAGCAGACCGAAGGGTCGTGGCGCTCCCACCAGGTCCCGCTCGCCAGCGCGCGAGACACGCCGGAGCATTTGGCCGACCTGAGCGACTGGTTGGCGAGCTATCGCCCCGACGAGTTGTTCGACGGGTCGGGAGCGCTGCGACCGGAGATCGCCGCACTCGCACCCCCGGAGGGGCTGCGCATGGGCGAGAATCCGCATACCAACGGGGGCCTCGTCCTTCGCGACTTGCGTATGCCGAACTGGCGCGACTTCGGGGTCGCGGCCGACGGCAGCGGCCCGGCCATGTCCGAGGCCACCAAGGTGCTCGGCGAGTTCCTGCGCGAGATCATCCGGCTGAACCCGGAGAACTTCCGCATCTTCGGTCCGGACGAGACCGCGTCCAACCGGTTGCAGGCCGTCTACGAGGTGACCGACAAGCAGTGGAACGCCGAGCTGGAGGAGCACGACCGCACCGAGCACCTGGCCCCCCGCGGCCGGGTGATGGAAATGCTGAGCGAGCACCAGTGCCAAGGCTGGTTGGAGGGCTATCTGCTCACCGGTCGGCACGGGATGATGAACTCCTACGAAGCGTTCATCCACCTCGTCGACTCGATGTTCAACCAGCACGCCAAATGGCTCAAGGTCACCAACCACATCCCATGGCGGCGCCCGATCGCCTCACTGAACTATCTGCTCAGCTCACACGTCTGGCGTCAGGACCACAACGGGTTCTCCCATCAGGACCCTGGCTTCATCGACCATGTGGTCAACAAGAAGGCCGACATCATCCGGGTCTATCTGCCGCCGGACGCGAACACTCTGCTGTCCACCTACGACCACGTGTTGCGCACCAAGCAGTACGTGAACGTCGTGGTGGCCGGCAAGCAGCCTGGACCCAACTTCTTGAGTGTGGATGAGGCCGCTCGGCATTGCGCCCGAGGACTGGGCATCTGGGAGTGGGCCGGCACCGAGTCCGGCCACGACGAGCCAGAGGTGGTCCTGGCGTGTGCCGGTGACGTGCCCACGCTGGAGGTCATGGCCGCGGCTGACCTGTTGCGCGACTTCGTTCCGGACCTGGCCATCCGCGTAGTCAACGTGGTGGATCTGATGCGCCTGCAAAGCGAAGAGGAGCACCCCCACGGTCTGTCCGACCGAGACTTCGACGCCCTCTTTACCGCGACGAAGCCGATCATCTTCGCCTACCACGGCTATCCGTGGCTGATTCATCGGTTGACCTACCGCCGCACTGGCCACACTAACCTGCACGTGCGTGGCTACACCGAAGAGGGCACGACGACGACGCCGTTCGACATGCTCATGCTCAACGACCTGGATCGCTATCGGCTGGTCATGGACGTCATCGATCGGGTGCCCAGGTTGGGCGCCAGCTACGCCGGTCTTCGCCAGCGGATGGACGACGCCCGACGAGACGCCAAGGCCTACACCCGTTCACACGGGCAGGACATCGCTGAGGTTCAACACTGGGTGCGGCCCGACGTCGGAGACACGGCGGCCAGTCGTGGAGGCCCCTCCATGAGCGAGGCCACCGGCGGGGACAACGATTAGGCCGAATGCCGCGCACGCAGAACGGCGCTGCCCGAGCACGAG
>JBASAZ010000008.1:0-66804 GCA_049650845.1 Ornithinimicrobium sp. | reverse complement strand
GGACGCGACGGGGGACGCAGCGGCTACGGGAGCCAGCGCCGCAGGTGGGTCGAGCAGTATGCCTGGGCCCACGGGGGCGCCCAGAGCGGGCGGCCCGCCACCGCGCGGACCTGGCCGGGGTCGTCAGCGCCGTGGTGGTGGACGCCTCGGCCCAACGATCGCGATCGTGGTCGGTGTCATCGCCATCGTCACCTGGCTCGCCCAGCTGTGGACCGAGTTCTTGTGGTTCGACTCGGTCGGCTATCGCACCGTCCTCACGACCCGCCTCGGGACCCAAGTAGCACTGTTCGCGATCGCGGGGCTCGTGACCGGGCTGATCGTGTGGTCCTCACTGACCATCGCGTACCGCAAACGCCCGATCTACGCTCCCAGCAGCCCGGAACAGGCCAACCTCGACCGCTATCGGGCAGCCTTGGAGCCGGTGCGCAGGCTGGTGTTCCTCGGCGTGCCGATTGCCCTCGGTGCCTTCTCCGGAGCGGCCGCGATGGCCCAATGGGAGACGGTGCTGCTCTGGGTGCACCGGGAGCCGTTCGGCGTCACCGACGAGCAGTTCAATATGGACGTCGGCTTCTACGTTTTCACGCTGCCCTTCCTCGACGTGTTGGTGAGCTTTGCCACGTTGGTTCTCGGGCTGGCACTGCTCGGAGCCCTGCTGACGCACTACGTGTACGGCGGGATCCAGCTGCAGTCGCCGGGGGACCGGACGACGCCGGCCGCCAGGATCCACCTGGTCGTGTTGTTCGCCGCCCTGCTGTCGGTGCGCGCAGTTGCGTACTGGTTGGAGCGCTACAGCCTGACCACGGCCCAGCATCAGCGGATCACCGGGATGACCTACACCGACGTCAACGCGGTGTTGCCGACTCGCGGAGTGTTGGCCATTGCGGCTGTCCTGGTCGCGCTGTTCTTCATCAGCACGATCTGGACCAAGACCTGGCGGCTGCCGATCATCGGGCTCGTGGGCCTGGTCGTCGTCGCGCTGCTGGTCGGTGGCGCCTATCCCGCGCTGATCCAGTCTCTGCGGGTCAGGCCGTCGGAAGCCAGGCTGGAAGCCCCGTTCATCCAGCGCAACATCGACGCCACACTGCAGGCCTACGACCTGCAAGACACCGAGTTCACCGGATACAACGCGAACACCGAGGTATCCCCTGGCCAGTTGCGCGCCGACGCCGACACCATCCCCGGCATCCGCATCGTGGACCCTTCGGTGGTCTCGCCCACCTACCGCCAACTGCAGGGTGTGCGTAGTTACTACCAATTCCCCGATGCCTTGGACGTCGATCGCTACGAGGTCGAGGGGAACCTCGTGGACACGGTCATCGCCGTGCGCGAGCTGCGGCTGGGCGGCGTCGAAGACGCCCAACGCAACTGGGTCAACGACCACACGCGATACACCCACGGTTTCGGCGTCGTTGCAGCATTCGGGAACCAGCGGACCCCGACCGGCGAGCCGATCTTCTACGAAGAGAACATCCCACCGGTCGGTGACCTCGGGGAGTACGAGCCGCGGATTTACTTCGGTGAGTATTCGCCGAACTACTCGATCGTTGGTGCCCCCGAGGGTGCCCCGGACCAGGAGCTGGACCGCCCGGACAGCGACAGTGATACCGGTGAGATCCAGAACACCTACCAGGGGGACGGGGGCGTAGCCATCGGGTCGTTGCCCAAACAGCTCGCCTACGCGATCAAGTACCGCCAGGCCGAGATCGTGCTGTCCGGCAACGTGAACTCCGAGTCGCGCATGTTGGACTACCGGGAGCCCCGCGAGCGCGTGGAACGGGTGGCACCGTGGCTACGGTTGGACGGCAATCCCTACCCGGCGGTGGTTGACGGGCGGATCAAGTGGATCGTGGACGGCTACACCACCTCCGCGCGTTATCCGTACTCGGAGCTGAAGCAGCTGGAGGACGCCACGGCCGATTCGCTGGTGACACAGGCCAGCAACGTGCAGTCGATTGGCGGCGGAGAGGTCAACTACATCCGCAACTCGGTCAAGGCGACCGTGGATGCCTACGACGGTGAGATCAAGCTGTACGCCTGGGACGACGACGACCCGATGTTGAAGGCGTGGATGGCGGCCTTCGACAACACCGTTGAGCCACTGTCCAATATCGACGGTGAGCTGATGTCGCACCTGCGCTATCCCGAGGACCTCTTCAAGGTGCAGCGCGATGTCATGTCGAGATACCACGTGCAGTCGGCGGACGCCTTCTTCGGTGGACAGGACTTCTGGCGCGTGTCCGAAGACCCGAGTGTGGAAAACCAAGAGGTGGATCAGCCGCCCTACTACCTGAGTATCGCGATGCCGGGTCAGGAGGAGCCGACCTTCTCCCTGACCACGAACTTCATCCCGCAGGGTTCGGATCGGCAGAACCTCGTGGGATACATGGCCGCCGACGCCGATGCCGGCACGAAGGACGGCGAGCTCCGGGAGGGATACGGACAGATCCGGGTGCTGGAGCTGCCGCGTAACAGCACGGTGAACGGCCCCGGTCAGTTCCAGAACGAGATCTCGAGCTCCAACGAGACCTCCGATGCCTTCACCCAGACCCTGTCCCAGTTCTTGAACCTGAACCGGCAGCAGGGCTCCAAGGTCACGATCGGGAACTTGCTCACCCTGCCAGTGGCTGGGGGCCTGCTGTACGTCGAGCCCGTCTATGTGCAAGCCAGCGGTGGCTCGTCGTATCCGCTGCAGCGCTTGGTGGTGGTCGCCTTCGGCGACGACCTCGCGTGGTCGGACACCTTGGATGGCGCGCTGGACGAACTGTTCGGGGGTGACTCCGGCGCCACGGCACCGGATGAGGGCAGTGGTGCCGACAACCCGGTTGATGTCGCGCCGCCGGATGCCGAGGGGCAGACGCCCCCTGCGGGCGACGCCGGTGGGCAGACGGGTGGTCCGACGCAGACGGCCGAACCCGCCGAACCGGCGCCGAGCGGTGACCCGGGTGACCTGGATCAGGCCATCGCCGATGTGGAGCAGGCCTATGCCGACGGGCAGGAGGCGTTGCGCAACAACGACCTGGATGCCTATGCGAAGGCTCAGGACCGGCTGGAAGAGGCCATTCAGCGGGCAGTCAACGCGGCCCCCCAGGGCGGCTCCATCAGCCTGAACAGCGAAACCGGGGACGTGTCCAACACGACCGAGCAGCCGTAGGCCCACGGCTCTGCGGTCCACGATTTGGTGTGCCGCAGAGCCTGGCTTATGGTTATGACACCGACGCGGGGTGGAGCAGTTCGGTAGCTCGCCGGGCTCATAACCCGGAGGTCGCAGGTTCAAATCCTGCCCCCGCTACCACAGGCGTTCGGTAGAACCTCGGCCCTTCACAGGGCCGAGGTTCTTCTTGTCTGGGCCGACCCAGGCGCGCGTTGGGTCCGGCTGACCGGGCCGCCAACCCACCAGCACCGCGTGGTGTTCGGGGGCCGCATGGCGAGGCCACAGAACGGTACGTAGGCTTGCTGACCATGACCCCACCGTTGGCCCGACGTCCGCGCGTGATCATTATCGGCTCTGGGTTCGGTGGTCTGTTCGCCGCCCAGGCACTGGCTTCCGCGGATGTCCAGGTCACGATGATCGCCAAGACCAGCCACCACCTGTTTCAACCGTTGCTCTACCAGGTGGCCACCGGCATCTTGTCCTCGGGAGAGATCGCCCCCGCCACGCGTGAGGTCCTGGCCAAGCAGGACAACGCCGAGGTGCTGCTGGGCAACGTGCGGCATATCGACGTCGACGCCAAACGCGTCTATGTCTCGACGTTGGGTATCGAAGACGAGTTCTCCTACGACTACCTCATCGTGGCCGCGGGGTCCCGGACCTCCTACTTCGGCAACGACCACTTCGCCCACGACGCCCCCGGCATGAAGAGCATCGACGACGCCCTGGAGCTGCGTGGGCGCATCTACGGCGCCTTCGAACTGGCGGAGGTCTCTGCGGCTCGGGGCGAGCACTCGGATGTCGAGCGACTGATGACCTTCGTCGTCGTGGGAGCCGGCCCCACCGGAGTGGAGATGGCCGGGCAGCTGGTCGAGCTGTCCAAGCGCACGTTGAACCGCGAGTTCCGGCACATCGACGCCAACGACTCCACCATCATTCTGCTGGACGGCGGTGACGCGGTGCTGAGCACCTTTGACCCCAGCCTGCAGGACAAGGTGAAGGCCGAGCTGGAGGAGATGGGCGTCGACGTGCGGCTGGGCGCCATGGTGGTGGACGTCGACGAGCAGGGCTTGAACTATAAGGACCAGGACGGCGCGACGCACCGTGTCGAGTGCATCACCAAGGTGTGGGCGGCCGGCGTGAGCGCCAGTCCACTCGGCAAGATCCTGGCCGACCAGGTCGGGCTGAGTGTGGATCGCGGGGGTCGCATCCCGGTCCAGGCGGACCTGACACTGCCCGGGCACCCCGAAGTCTTCGTCGTCGGGGACATGATCGCCCTGAACGACCTCCCCGGCGTGGCCCAGACGGCCATCCAGACGGCGCGGCACTCGGCGGCACAGATCATCCGCGCGGTCGAAGGCAACCCGCGCAGTGAAGAGTTCAGCTACTTCGACAAGGGCAATATGGCCACGGTCGCTCGGTTCCGGGCGATCGCCGAGGTCGGCCCCATCAAGGTCACCGGATTCATCGCGTGGTCGATGTGGCTGGTGGTCCACCTCTTCTACATCATCGGCTTCAAGTCGCAGGTCACGATGTTGCTGCACTGGGCGGTCACGTTCTTGGGTCGCGACCGTGCGCAACGCACGATCACCGAGCAACAGGTGTTCGGGCGGCTGGCTATGGAGCAGGATGGCCGGGCCCTGCCGGAGGCCCTAGGACGGATCATGCGCCCCGCTGCAGCCGCCAAAGGAGAGACGGGCGGGGACGGCAAGGCAGGAACTCCCTCCTGAGGTATGCCGACCGCACCGTCCTCAGCGGCCGCTTAGAGTGAGCGTCATGGCCGTGGACTACCCGATCAGTGCGCATACCTTGGACAACGGACTTCGGGTGGTGATCAGTGAGGACCGGGTGGTGCCGGAGACCACCGTCAACGTCAGTGTCGGCGTCGGCTCCCGACACGAGACCCCGGGCCGCACCGGCCTGGCGCACCTGTTCGAGCACTTGATGTTCGAGGGTTCGGAGCACGTAGCCGAAGGGGAGCACTTCGAGGTGCTGATGGGTCATGGTGGCCGCTGCAACGCCACGACGTCGTTCGACCGCACCAACTACTTCGAATCCGTGCCTAGCGGCGTCGCTGAGCTGTCCCTGTGGCTGGAAGCGGATCGTCACACGCGTCTGCTGCCGTCGGTGACCCAGGCCAACATCGACAACCAACGCGACGTCGTGGTGGAGGAGAAGCGGCAACGTTACGACAACCAGCCCTACGGGGATGCGCTCGAAGCCATCTGCGCAGCCATCTTCCCCCGCTCCCATCCCTATCGGCATACCCCGATCGGATCGATGCAGGACCTGCAGTCCGCGTCATTGGAGACCGTGCGGGACTTCTATCGTGAGCATTATCGACGCGACAATACGGTGCTGACCGTGGTGGGGGACGTCGCCGTCGACCAGGCGTTGGCCTGGGCGGAACGCCATTTCGGCGGTCCCGACCCGGACAAGATGAAGCAGTCAGCGCCCCGTGTCCGCACCGAGCCGCTGCCCCCGCTGGGCGCCCCCTCCCATCGGGAGATGACCGGGGAGGTGCCCTCGGACCGGCTGTACGCCTGCTTCCGCCTGCCCGAGCTCGCCTCGCCGGACTATCTGGCTTGCGCGATGGCGCTGGACCTCATCGGCGGGCTGGCATCCTCCGCCCTGCACCGCTCCCTGGTGCGCCGTGAGGAGATCGCGGTCGACTGTGGTGCCGCATCCCTGGGCCTGGTCGAGGGCACGTCGCTGGCCTACGTCGTCATCGACGTCGAAGACAGCTCCAGCGTGGAGGCGGTGGACGAAGGGCTGTGTCGCGAGCTGCGTCATCTGGGCGAGCGCGAAGCGGCCCCCGAGATGATCGAGGCGGTCATCGCGGGCACCGAGCGCTCGTGGCTGGAAGCGCTGGCGTCGATCGAAGAGCGAGCCGACATCATCGGACGCTCGACGCTGAGCCGCGACGACCCGCACTACCTGAACACCTACGTCGACGCGATCCGGTCGGTCACCGCTGACCAGATCTGCACGGCGGCCCAGCGATATCTGAGCCCCGAGTCGCGTGCGGTGCTGGCCTACCGGCACCGTGGGGTGGCGGCATGAGCGTCGCCGCCCGGCCGGCGGTGACTCCCGCGCAACCCTGGTCCTTCCCGGCGCCGCAGATCGACCATCTCAGCAACGGGCTACAGGTGGTGCGGGTCGAGGTCCCCGGCCAACACGTCTTGTCGGTGCGCCTCGGGATCCCCGTCGCGTTGTCGGCAGAGCCCCGGCACCTCCAAGGCGTGGCCACCCTGATGGCGCGTGGCCTGGACGAAGGGACCGAACGGCATACCTCCCAGCAGTTCGCTGAGCTGATCGAACGACACGGAATCGCCCTGGGCGCAGGGGTCGGCGAACGCGGTGTCGTCGTCGAGATGGAGGTGTTGCCTCACCACTTCGCCGCGTCCCTGGACATCATGGCGCAGTGCCTCACCGAGGCGACCTATCCCGACCTCGAGGTCGCCCGTCTCAAGCGGGCCCGTCTGAGCGACATCGAGCACGAATATGCCGACGCCGGGGCCCGAGCGTCGTTGGAGTTCGCCCGGACCTACTTCGAGGCCCAGGACCGAGCCGCCCGCCCCGTCGCCGGCGCACGCGACACGGTGGCTGCCGTGACCGCGGAGGACATCCGCGCCTATCACCGCCGCGTGATGGACCCGCGCGGCGCGACCCTGGTGGTGGCCGGTGACTCCTCCGGCCTGGACCAGCCGCTGCTGAGGCTGCTGGAGCGTGCCTTGAAGCATTGGACTGCCCCTGGCGCACCGGGATGCGAGGTCGATGACTCCCGAGGCGACTCGATCGGGGTCCGGCACGACCAGGCGGCCCGTGTCGTCCTGGTGGACCGACCGGGATCGGCGCAAAGCCACGTGTTGCTGGGGCGGCCGGGCCCTGACCGACGCACCGAGCACGGGTGGGGGGCCTATCAGGTGTTGGCCTTCCTCCTGGGGGGCTCTCCTAGTGCTCGCATCGACGCAGTGTTACGCGAGGAACGCGGTTACACCTACGGCATGCGCGCTCAATTCCGCCCGCGACGCAACACCGGGGTATGCAGCGTGTCCGGCGCGGTCCGCGCCGATGCGACGGCCCCCGCCCTGAGTGCGCTGCGGCAGGTGTTGGCCCTGCGCGGCTCGGACCTCACCCAACGCGAGGTGCGCCACGGCGCCGACTTCGTGGCCAAGACCGCCCCGGGGCGATACAGCACCGCCGACACCATCGCCAGCGAAGTGGTCCGGCTGGCCCTGGACGACCTCGACGTCGGCTTCGTCACCCAGACCCTGGACACCGCGCGGTCGTTGACCCGTGACCAGGCCGGCGCGGCGTGGGACGAGGTGGCTGATGGACCCGGCTGGAGCACCATCGTGGTGGCCGACGCAGCATCACACCTGGAGCCGTTGAGTGAGCTGGGCCTCGGCGAGATCACCGTGGTCGCGGCCAACGACGCGCCGTAGCGGGTCTGTGGCCTCTGCCTTCCCGGCGTCCCGAACGCCGGCCAGGGCCTAGTTGGTGCCGGTGAGCGCCCGCAGGGTCGCTTCGTGCAACAGCCCGTTGGTGGACACGGCGCTGTCTCCGAAGGGTCCGTCAACCCCGTCGTGGTCGCTGAATCGACCGCCGGCCTCGGTGACGATCGGCGCCAACGCGGCCATATCGTGCACGGCCAGGCTGGGGTCCAGGCCGATGTCCACGGCCCCTTCGGCGACCAGGCAGTGCGTCCAGAAGTCTCCGTAACCTCGGGTCCGCCAGCACGTCCGTGCCAGCCCCAGGAAGCCCGTACGGTGCGGATGCTTCCACCATTTGTCCAGCGCAGCGTGCGACAGGGAAGCGTGCTCGATGAGGGAGGTGTCCGAGACCTGAACGGTCCGCGCTTGGCTGAGGCTACGACCCGTATAGGCACCCGAACCGGTCGCCGCCCACCACCGTCGCTGCATCGCCGGAGCCGCGACCAGGCCGAGCACCGGCTGCTCGTCCACCACCAGCGCGATCAGGGTGGCCCACACCGGCACGCCGCGAATGAAGTTGGTCGTCCCGTCGATCGGGTCCAGGATCCACCGCCGGCCACCGCGCCCGGTGGTGGGCATCTCCTCACCCTGGACGACGTCGCGGGGCCGGGTCCGCTGCAGCTGGTGGCGCAACAACGTCTCGGTGTGTTGATCGGCTTGGGTGACCAGCGAGCCGTCCTCCTTCGCGCTCACGTCGAGATCCGGGGACCGAAACATCTGCATGGTGTAGCGCTCGACGGTGTCGGCCAGGACGTGCGCCAGGCGCATATCGTCCGCGAAGTTATCCACACCCCTCACCGTATCGGCTGCCGCCTTCACTCAGAGGTGCGACTGCGCAGCAGTCGACGCAAGGATTCCAGTCGCACGGCCCCGGTTGATCCTGCCGCCCCGGAGGCGACGAACGCATCGAGCGCGCAGTGGGGCTCGTCGTGGCTGCACCCACGGGGACAACCGGCCGCCCCAGGCGCGAGGTCGGCGAAGTGCTCGACGAAGGTGGCGGGGTCGATGTGACCCAGTCCGAACGAGCGCACTCCCGGGGTGTCCACCACCCAGCCTCCGTCGACCAGGGGAAGGGCGAGCGCGCTGGTCGAGGTATGCCGTCCCCGGCCGGTGACGTCGTTGACGACGCCGGTCGCACGCGCGGCGCTAGGAACCAACTCGTTCACTAACGTCGACTTGCCCACACCGGAGTGCCCGACCAACACGGTCACCCGGTCGCGTAGATGCTCGTGCACCGCCGCCAACGTGTCCCCAGGTCGCGCTACTGCGCCCGCGGGCGAGTCCGGCCCCTGCGGTGCGAACGCGAGGACGACGTGCGGGACAGCGAGCGCCGCGTACTGCTCGATGAGGGGAGCGGGGTCGGCCAGGTCGGCTTTGGTCAACACCAGCAAGGGGTCGAGGCCCGCGTCGTAGGCGGCCACCAGGCACCGATCGATCATCCGGGGCCGCGGCTCGGGGTCCGCTAAGGCCGTGACGATAGCCAGTTGGGACGCGTTCGCGACGATTACCCGCTCGACCCGGTCGCTGTCGTCGGCGCTACGGCGCAGCACGGTGTCCCGCTCGAGCACCCGCACGATGCGGGCCAGGGAGTCGGTGTCCCCGGATAGGTCACCGACCATGGCCACCCGATCGCCGACGACGATGGCCCGCCGGCCCACTTCACGAGCCCGCATGGCCATTACCGCCCGACCGTCCAACCGGGTGGTGTATCGCCCGCGGTCGACCCCGGTCACCATGGCAATCTCGGCGTCCTCGTGGGCCGGGCGCTCCTTGGTGCGTGGTCGAGAGTTGCGTCGTCCCGGGCGGGTGCGGACCGAGTCCTCGTCGTAGTGATCGAATCGGCCCACGGTTCAGCGCACCAGCTCAGACCACGCGTCGGCGAATCCCGGATAGGTCTTCGAGGTGGTGTTGATATCGACGACCGTGGTCCCCCGCACTCCCACGCCCAGGACGGCGCCGGCCATCGCCATGCGATGGTCGTGATAGGTCTGCACCGACGCCGGGCGAAGTGCGCTGGGGGTGATCGCCAACCCGTCCTCGCGCTGTGCGACGTCGCCGCCCATCCGCGACAGCTCGGTATGCAGCGCCTGGAGCCGGTCCGTCTCGTGGCCCCGGAGGTGAGCGACGCCGCGCAACCGTGATGGCGTGCAGGCGTGGGCGGCGACCGCAGCAATGACCGGTGTGAGCTCGCCCACGTCGTGCAGGTCGATGTCGATGCCGCGCAGGGTGCCACGGGGCGGACCGGTGATGGTCAGGGCGGATGCGTGGACCTCGACACGGGCGCCCATCGCGCTCAGCACGCTGCGCATCGTGTCGCCGGCCTGGGTGGTCGTTGCCGGCCAGTCGGGCACCGTGATGGTCCCGCCGGTGACTGCGGCCAGGGCCAGGAACGGTGCCGCCGACGACAGGTCGGGCTCCACGGTGACATTCAGTGGCGCAATCGGTCCGGCCTCGACGGACCACAGGCCCGGTTCGGGCTCGTGTGCGCGCACACCTACCTGCCGCAACGTCCGCAGCGTCATGTCGATGTGCGGGCGACTGGGCAGGTTTGCTCCGCGGTGACGTAGCCGGAGCCCGTGCTCGAACCGGGCACCGGCCAACAACAGTGCCGAGACGAACTGTGAACTTGTTGAGGCGTCGATCGTGACCTCAGCGCGGCTCACCGCACCCGTGCCGTGCACCGCCAGCGGAAGATGCGGCTGCGCCGCTCGACTCGTGTCCGTGTCCGTGTCCGTGGCCGTGTCGGGGTGGGTGGTGGTGTCGGGGTCTATGCCCGTGGTGTCGGTGCTGTCGACCCGGATCCCGAGGTCACGCAAGGCATGGACGAGGGGCCCGATGGGGCGGGTGCGGGCCGCGGCATCGCCGTCGAAGGTGATCCAGCCGTTGGCCAGTGCGGCCACCGGTGGCAGGAACCTCATGACCGTCCCTGCCAGCCCCGCGTCGATGGCGAACCCGGATCGCAGGGCCCCGGGGGTGTGGATGGTCCAGGTCGCGTCGTCGTCAGTGCTCTCGAAGGTCAGGCCGAACTGCTCCAGCGCCGCGCGCATCAACGAGGTATCGCGCGACACCAGGGGGTGATGGATCGTGCTGTGACCGCCCCCGGTGGCCAGCGCAGCCAACACCAGGTAGCGGTTGGTCAAGGACTTGCTTCCCGGGACCCGCACGGTCCCGCTGACTGGGCCATCGGCATACGGGGCGGACCAGGGGTCGGTGGTGTGCATGTGGCCTTTCGCGGGCGGGAGGACGCACGCCCTACGGTAATGCGTCGAGGAAGGTGAGCACGTCGCGGACCAAGCCGGCGCCGTCCTCGGTGGGGCCGTGGCCCCCCGGATAGGACCGCACGACGGGAAGGGGTCCGTCGGCAGAGCTCCGCGCGTCCCCCGCGTTCTCCTGCGCCACGGCGCGCACAACCTCATCCGGACCGCCGAAACGGTCGCGGGTGCCCTGCGCCACCAGGGCCGGTATGCCGGCGCGGACCGGGAGCAGCAGCTCGTGGATCCGGGACGGGGCGACCCGGCCGCCCCGCGAGGGTGGGGGCTGCAACGGGAACGCGATGAGCAGTAGCGCCTGCGCCTGGGCCGGTTCGGCGAGGCGGCAGGCTACCCGCGCTCCGGCACTACGCCCGCCTAGGACCCAGGGGCGGGGGAGTCGATCTGCCTCGCGGTCCAGCGTCGCGAGCATGGTGCTGGTCGCCTCGTCCAGCAGGCGTGGAGCCACCGCGATCCGCCGCCCGGCGACCCGCCAGGGCTGCTCGAGCAAGGCCAGGCACCAGCCGTGCGCGGTCAGTGCGACGAGCGCCTGCAGGTCGAGGGTCTCCACCCCTGCGCCGGCTCCGTGTCCCATCAGTACGGTGCCGCGCGCGGCCCGCGGACCGGTGGGCGCGAAGACGTGGACACGACCTGGCCCTGCGTTCGTGCAGACCTCGCGGACCGAGATCGGACTCGGGGGAGCTACGACACCCGCCGAGCTCAGGAGTGGGTCGCGAGCCATCACTCAGCCGATCAGCTCTCCGGTAGTCGGGTCGAGGACGCCCACGAGCTCCTCGTCGGGGACCTGGTCGATCAGGCTGGGGTCGTTGTGCGCCACGGCGTTGACCGCGGTGCTGACCGGCCACGTCGTGAACCGACCGGGCTGCGGGGGGCGGAGGAGGCCCTCGATCTCGTCGGTGTCGTTCCGGTCCGGGTCCAGCCAGGAGTCCCAGCGATCGGCCTCCAGCACCAGCGGTTGGCGATCGTGAATCCGGTCCAGGCCGGACTCGGCGGCGGTGGTGATGACCGCGAACGTCACCAGCCACGGGCTGGACGGCTGGGCTTCCTTCCAGAACTCGTAGATCCCGGCCATCGCCAGTGGTGTGGCGTCACGGCGGGTCACGAAGAATGGCTGTTTGCGCGGTTTGCCCTTGGCGCCGGTCGCGGTCAGCGAGACCTGCCATTCGTACCATCCGGTGGCCGGGACCAGGCACAGGCGAGCGTGCGCAGCCTTCGCGTAGGCCGGCTTGGTCAGCAGCGTCTCGGCACGCGCGTTGATCATCCGCGCACCACCGCGGGGGTCCTTGCTCCACGACGGAACCAGGCCCCACGTCAGGGGGCGCAGCTGGCGAACGCCGGCTTCGCGTTCGAGCACGATCGGTGCTGCCTTGACGGGAGCCATGTTGAAGTCCGGTTCCCCGACTGGGGGCTGTTGCGGTGTGACCAGGAGCGAGCGCCCCGGGTCAGCCATCGCATTATGGTCGATGTCGAAGGCTTCGATGAGCTCGTCGGGTGCTGCGCTCGCGGCATAGCGACCGCACATCACCGATCACCGCGCAGACCTGGTCTCGGGGAGCTCACTGCCGGTATCCGGCCAGGAAGTTGCCGAGTCGCTCCAGCCCGGCTCGCAGGTCACCGGTCCACGGCAACGTGACGATCCGCAGGTGGTCGGGGGCCGGCCAGTTGAACCCACTGCCGTGCACCACCAGCAAGTGCTCCTGCTCGAGGAGGTCCAGACACAGCTGAACGTCGTCGTGGATCTCGTGCACCTCCGGGTCGAGACGCGGGAAAACGTACAACGCGCCCTTCGGGACGACGCAGCTCACCCCCGGCATCGACTGCAACATGGACACGGCTACGTCCCGCTGCTCCAGCAAACGCCCCCCTGGGCCGGTGAGGTCGTGAATGCTTTGCTGCCCGGAAACAGCTGCCTGGATGGCGTGTTGGGCAGGGACGTTCGGGCACAGGCGGGTCGAGGCCAACAGGTCGATGCCTTCGATGAAGCCAGCCGCGTGAGCCGTGGGGCCCGTGATGACCAGCCACCCGGCCCGATATCCCGCGACCCGATAGGTCTTGGACAACCCGTTGAGTGTGAGCACCATCATGTCCGGGGCGACCTCGGCCATGCTGATGTGCTGGGCGTCGTCGTACAGGACCCGGTCGTAGATCTCGTCGCTGAGGATCAACAAGGAGTGTTCGCGCGCCACCTGGGCGATGTGCTCCAGAACCTCGCGTGAATACACCGCCCCAGTGGGGTTGTTCGGATTGATCACCACGATGGCTTTGGTGCGCGGGGTGATCTTCGAGCGGATGTCCGCAACGTCCGGATTCCAGTCCTGGCTCTCCTGTCCCAGGTAGTGGACCGGGGTGCCGCCGGCCAGGCTGGTGGCGGCCGTCCACAGCGGGTAGTCCGGCGCGGGAATCAGCACTTCGTCACCGGTGTCGAGCAGGGCTGAGAGGACCATCATGATCAACTCGGAGACACCGTTGCCCAGGTAGACCGAGTCGACGTCGAACGCCGGAAATCCGGGCACATCCTGGTATCGCGCCACGATGGCGCGCCGGGCCGACAAGATGCCGCGGGATTCGGAGTATCCCTGGGCGGCGGGTAATGCGGCCAGCATGTCGCGCAAGATCGTATCCGGAGCATCGAATCCGAACAGCGCGGGGTTGCCGATATTCAGCTTCAGAATGCGATGCCCGGACGCCTCGAGTTGAGCAGCACGCGCAGCCACCGGGCCGCGGATCTCGTACAGCACGTTTTGCAGCTTGGAGGATTGTTTCAAAGGGCGTAACCCGGCAGCCGTGCCGGCGGTCGAGGCGTTCACGTCTCTATCGTTTCACGAGCGTGGACGCCAGGCTGCGATGCGCGCCCGGGAATGAGGCGTCCATCGTGTCCGTTGGCATGAGTCAGTTGATAGCACACGACCACCCCGAAGGACGATGTCGATGATGGCCACGATGGCGAAGCCAGTAGGTCGCCGACCCCCGAGGAGACCCGAGGGGTTAAATTGGTCGGTGATGACTGATGACACGAAGGCCCCCAGTGCTACCCAAGCCGAGCTCGACGCCGCGGTTGATGTGAGCGTGGAGTCCGAAGCCGAGCGCGCGGCTCGGTTCGAGCGGGAGGCGATGCCGCTGATCGACCAGATGTACAGCGCGGCGCTGCGCACCGCGCGCAACCCCACCGATGCGGAGGACCTGGTCCAAGAGACCTACGCCAAAGCTTTCGCCGCTTTCCATCAGTACCGTCCGGGGACGAACCTGAAGGCGTGGATGTATCGGATCCTCACCAACACATACATCAACACCTACCGGAAAAAGCAGCGCCAGCCTAAGGAGTCGGACGCGGCGACCGTGGAGGACTATCAGCTGGCTCGGGCCGAACAGCACACGTCGCGGGGCCTACGCTCGGCCGAGGCTGAGGCACTGGACCATCTGCCCGACTCCGACGTCAAGGCCGCCTTGGCCTCGATCGGCGAGGACTTTCGCATGGCGGTGTATCTCTCCGACGTGGAAGGCTTCGCCTATAAGGAGATCGCGGAGATCATGCAGACGCCCATCGGCACCGTAATGTCGCGATTACATCGTGGCCGACGCCAGCTGCGCGACTTATTGACGGACTATGCCTTGGACCGCGGATTCATCAATGACAAGGCGGTGCAGAAGTGAACGACGACAACGGCGCCGCTGCGCCGAATGCACACGGTTCCGATTGTGCGGAGATTATTCTTCGTCTCTTCGAATACGTCGATAATGAAGCTGGCCCCGAGGATCGCGCCGCAATTAAGGAACACCTCGATGAGTGCGGACCCTGTTTACTTGAATACGAGCGGGACCTCCTTCTCAAGTCCCTGGTTCGTCGCGCGTGCCACGGCGAGCGCGCGCCGAGTGCCCTTCGCATGCAGGTGATCTCCCGGATCACCTCGATCTCGGTCCAGCGCTCACAGTCCTCCTAGGGCAGCGTCGGCACCAGGCCCTCATCCCGGCGTGAAACACCAACAAGCCTCGACACCATCGGGTGTCGAGGCTTGTCTGTGCTCCAATTGTGCTGCCGCGCTAGGCGTTTGGCTTCCGACCGTGGTTGGCGCCCTTCTTCTTACGGTCACGACGTTTGCGAGCTCGCTTGCTCATGGGGTGCTCCTGTGAGTTGGGTGATGCCGGAACGTACCACTGTGCCTGGTCGGTGAATGCACACCAAGTCGGGTCGAGGATCTATGATACAGGGAGAGATCCATCCTACCCCGGGCCAGCGGGGAGCAAAGCATGGGTAAAGATTCGCACAAATCGTGACTGAAAGCGCTCTCTTGGTGACAGATCGCGGTGCTGCGTGGGAGTATAGGGAGGCATCCGGATGATGTCCTTAAACTGGGGATGTCTCGCCGACCAACCGGACTGTAGAAGAGGTTCATTATGTTCACTGCACTCATTCGTTTCCTTGCCGGCGGCAAGTCCTTCACTGACGTTGTGTCTTGGGAAGGCAAGGGCCACACCGACGTGGTGTCCTGGGAAGGCAAGTAGCAGGCCGCCGATCGAGCAACAGACGGGCGTCGCGCGGGGAGTGCTTCCATTGTGAATGCAACCCCCGCGCGTCGTCGTGTCTCTGTGTTCGTGGTCGCGTTGGCCGCGGCGGCAGTGGGGATCGGTGTATGGGGGCTGACCTGGGAACCCTCGACCGACTGGGAAGCGGTTGTGGTGCTGTCCGCGTTGGGGGCGTTGGGGACCGGCCTGCGAGAGCGGGAGTTCACCGACAGTTTGGGGGTGTCGTTCACGGTCGTGGTCCTGGCGGCGGCGATGGTGCTGGCCGGGCCAAGCGGTGCGGTGGTGGTGGGGTGTCTGAGCTTTCTGTTCGACTTTCGGGCCTCGACCTTCGAAACGTACATCTTCAACGCCGCCATGACGGCGGTGATGTCCGGCGCCGGCGCCGCGGTATATCTGTGGACCGGGGGGTTGAACCCGATCAGGGCCGGGACCTCACCACTGGACATCCTGGGCTACGTGGCGCTACCGATGGTGGCGGGTTACCTGATGTCCATCGTGGTGAACGCGCTGTTGATCGGGATCATGGTCGCTCTCAAACGGGGGACGAACTTCTTCACCGCCGCCATGAGTGTGATCAACAGCCTTGGCCTGGCGTACATGGTTCACGTCCTGCTGGCCATCATGCTCGTGTTGTTGTGGCAGCCGGTCGACATCGGCCCCTTCAGCGCAGTGTTGATCGTCATTCCGCTGTTGCTCACCCAGTGGGCAATCAGTCGGGATGCTGCCGAGCGACGCAGCCACATTCGCACGGTGAGCACGCTGATGGGAGCGTTGGAGGTCGCGACCCCGTATTCGAACGGGCACAGTTCGCGCGTGGCCGAGTTGGCGGATCGGATGGCGCCACGCCTCGGGATCACCGGAGAGTCGGCTGATGCGCTGCACTTCGCGGCCCTGCTGCACGACCTGGGGTTGGTGTCCACCTCGCCGCGTGTCCCGCGTGGCACCGGTGCCAGTGACGTCAGCTATCTCGCAGCCATCCAGGAGCATCCCGAAGCCGGTGTCCATATGCTGGCCGATATCGACTTCTTGGCGCCGGCGATCCCGGGCATCCTGCATCATCACGAACGGTTCGACGGTCTGGGTTATCCCGCCGGACTGGTCGGGGTCAAGATTCCGCTGTTTGCGCGCGTGATCGCGGTCGCCGACGCCTTTGACTCACTCACGACCAACCGGTCTTACCGCAACGAGCTCACGGGGGAGGAAGCCTTGCTCCAGTTGCGGGCCCGCGGCGGAACGCACCTCGACCCGGATGTCGTGGCCGCGCTGGCGCGAGCCTTGGCAGAGGACCCCTGGGAGCCGACCCGGATCAGCGACGCCACGTTGGAGTCTGCGGGGGACGTCAATGACCATGATGACCCGGCGGTCAGTGATGAGTACGCCGCCTGGCAACCGGAGAGCGACGAGGCTCGAGCGTGAGGGTCCGGCTCGATTCGCTGTACGTCACGCACGGTCTGACCGCGGCGTCCGTCCTCTTTCTCGTGGCCTTGTTCGTGCACGATCCTCGGTGGCTTCCGACCCGCTCGCCAGAGGTCCTCATCTGGTTGCTGGTCTCCTTGCTGGTCATCATCGTCGCCGACTCTCGGCCGATCACGATCATCAACGGTCGCAAGTTCGAACCCGTCGGGACCATGGTCAGCATCGCGATGGCGATGACGGCGGTGCTGCCGGGGCCGGTGAAGGTCGAGGTGCAGGTCAGCGCCGGATATATCGCGCTGATCGCCGGTCTGGGCGCAACCATCGCCGCGGCCCGCCGCTTGGCCCTGTTCGGGCACGTGCCGGTGCCGTCGGATATCGCCATGCGGGTGGTGGTGACGGGGCTGGTGGCCAGCATCGTTCAGTACACCTGGCCCGACGGGGCGTCGCTGCACGATGCGCTGGTGACCTGGGATCCGCTGCATCACTGGGCGCTGGCGTTGGCGTTGGTGGGGATAGCGGCCGCCGGGGTGGCGGTGCAGATGTTGTTCTGGAGCTATGAGCGGGCGGCTCAGGAGCACACCGTGCTGTGGCACGCGATCGCTGACGAGATCAAAGCCGTGGGGCCGATCGGGCTCGGCGTGGTCAGCGGGGCGGTCTCCACCGCGCTGGCCACGCGGTCAGTGGGACCCGCGGCCGTGGCCATCTTCGTGGTGCCCCTGGTCCTGTTGATGATCGCGGTGCGCCGACAGGCCCACGTCGTGGACGGGCAACGGCAGACGGTGTGGGCGCTGTCGAAGCTGACGGACCAAGCCGGCTTCACCGATCCCGGGCACGCCGCCCGGGTGGCCCGGTTGGCGGTGCCGGTCGGCCGCTACATCGGTCTGTCCGAGCCCGCACTGCGCGACTTGGAATACGCCGCCCTGCTGCACGATCTGGGGCAGCTCTCGCTGCAGCGCCCGATCCCCGGCGGCGCGACCACCCATACCTCGGCGCTCGACCAACGCCGGGTGGCGGTCGCCGGCTCAGCGCTGTTGGCCCGCACCGCCGAGCTCTCCAAAGTTTCGGCCGTGGTGGCCCAACAGGCCACACCGTACTGGCGCCTGGAACAACTCGGCGACATCCCCATCGCGAGCCGAATCCTGCGGGTGGCCAACGCCTACGACGACCTGGTGGGGGTGTCGTTGGACTCGGTCACTCGGATGCGCGCACTGCAACGGCTGCGGTTGGGCATGGGATACGACTACGACCCGGGGGTCCTGCGCGAACTGTGTCGCGTCCTGGTGCGTGACGGCCAGATTTCCCGAGAGGACCTGTTGTCCCTCGAGCTCTGGCCGTCACGCGCCGAGGCCCGACTGTGAACGAGTCGGGCTCCGGGTCTCAGGCCTTCTTGGTCTCGGCGAAGATCTGGGCGATCTCGTCGATCTTGCCGAGCAGGTCGTCAGCGACCGCCACGTCCCAGGACGCTTTGGTCCCGGCCGCGCCGGCCAGCTTGGTCGCCTCGTTGACCAGCACGTGCAACTGCGGGTACTGCTCGAAGTGCGGCGGCTTGAAGTAGTCGGTCCACAACACCCAGATGTGGTGCTTGACCAACTCCGAGCGCTGTTCCTTGATGATGCTGCCGCGCATCTTCATGTCGGGGTCATCGCTGTCGTTGACCTTTTGGATGATCCCCTTGATCGACTCGGCTTCGATCCGCGCCTGGGCCGGGTCGTAGACACCGCACGGCAGATCGCAGTGGGCACTGACGTCGACGATGCGCGAACCAAGATGAGAGAACAGGCGAGTGAGCATGTGTCGTCCTTCCGTGAGCGGTTGATGGACCCACGTTAGCCTGACCCCGTGCTCCTCGCGATCGACACCTCCACCTCCCTCATCGGCGCTGCCTGTCTGCGCGGCGTTGAGGTGCTCAGTGAGGTGACGGTGGCGGACGCTCGAGCCCACGGGGAGTTGCTGGCCCCGACCATCGCCGAGGCCGTGCGGCAATCCGGCGGGGAGCTGGGTGACCTGCGCCAGATCGTCGTGGGGGTGGGGCCGGGGCCGTTCACCGGCCTGCGCGTCGCGATCACGACCGGCGTGGTCATGGGGCACGCGCTCGGCATACCGGTAGTCGGTGTCTGTTCGTTGGACGCGCTGGCCGTGCAGGCCATGCACGGGCCCGCCGGCGAGCAACGGTGGAGCGAATTCTTGGTGGCAACCGATGCACGGCGCAAGGAGGTCTATTGGGCGCGGTATGCGGTGCGCGAGGGCGTACCCACACGAGTCGGGCACCCCGCAGTCGCTCGGGCAGCCGATCTGAGTCCGGCCCTGCGCTCGCTTCCGGCAGTCGGGCGCGGCCCCCTGCTGTATCCGCAGGAGCTGAGCTCAGCGGGCGGCCCCCGCGACGTCAGCCCGGCCGCTCTCGGCGCTCTGGCGGATGTGCCCGAGGCTCTGCTGCCTCCCGAGCCGCTCTATCTGCGACGCCCCGATGCCGTGCCGACCGGCGCGCGTCATCCCGTCAGCACCGTGGCGCCGTGACCACGCACGAGCACGCGATCCGGCTGATGACGTGGGCCGACCTGGCTGCGGTCGCCGCCCTGGAGGCACGGATCTATCCGGACACGGCGTGGACGGTGGGCACCTGGTGGGCTGAGCTGGCCGAACGTCCCCGGCGCTACTACGTCGTGGCCGACGTCCCCGGGCAGGACGCAGAGGGCACCGTCCTGGGCGGGTACGCCGGTCTGGACGTCAGTGGGGACAATGCCGACGTGATGACCATCGCCGTGGATGCGGCCCATCGAGGAACCGGACTGGGGCGGGCCCTGCTGGACAGCCTGCACAGTCAAGCCGGGGATCGGGGGGTCAGCGCCGTCCTGCTCGAAGTGCGCGCCGACAACGATGCCGCGCGGGCGCTCTACGCCCAGGCGGGGTATCGGGCCATTCACACCCGGGTGGGGTACTACCAACCCGACGATGTGGATGCCGTCGTGCTGCGGGCCGCGCTGGGGCCGTCGTGAGTGCCGTCGACCCTGCGTCGCGGGGGCCGTTGGTGCTGGGGGTGGAGACGAGCTGCGACGAGACCGGAATCGGCATCGTGCGGGGGCACACCTTGCTGGCCGACGCCGTCGCCAGCAGCGTTGATGAACACGCCAGATTCGGTGGGGTCGTGCCCGAGGTCGCGAGCCGGGCGCACCTGGAGGCCATGGTGCCCACCATGGAGCGTGCTTGTGCCGAAGCTGGCGTGCGGCTGGCCGATCTCGACGCCGTCGCGGTCACCTCCGGCCCCGGCCTGGCAGGCGCCCTGCTGGTGGGGGTGGCCGCAGCCAAAGCGCTCTCGTTGTCGTTGGGGCTCCCGCTGTACGGGGTGAACCATCTCAGCGCGCACGTCGCGGTCGACGTTGTCGAGCACGGACCCCTGCCGGAACCGGTCGTCGCACTACTCGTCAGCGGGGGTCACTCGAACCTGTTGTTGGTCCCGGACATCACCCAGGAGGTGACCTCCCTCGGGGCAACCCTGGATGATGCTGCCGGGGAGGCTTTCGACAAGGTGGCGAGACTGCTGGGACTGCCCTTCCCCGGAGGTCCGCACATCGATCGAGTGGCTCGGGAGGGCAACACGGTCGCCATCGACTTCCCCCGGGCGCTGACCGGGAGCAAGGCAACTCAGCGACACGCGTTCGACTTCTCCTTCTCCGGGTTGAAGACGGCGGTCGCCCGGTGGGTCCAGGTGCGCGCCGAGTCGGGTCAGCCGGTTCCCGTGGCCGACGTGGCGGCCAGTTTCCAGGAAGCGGTGGTGGACGTGTTGAGCGCCAAGGCCGTGGCGGCCTGCCGCGCTCAGGGGGTGGAGAACCTGCTCATCGGCGGCGGTGTCGCCGCCAACGGTCGGCTGCGTGTGCTGACCCAGGAACGATGCCATCGCGCCGGCATCGTGATGCGCGTGCCGCGGCCCGGGCTGTGCACCGACAACGGGGCGATGGTGGCCGCCTGGGGCGCTTTGGCTCTCGCCGCCGGTCGCGCTCCCTCGGCCCTGGATCTGCCGGCGGACTCATCCCAACCGATCGAGCAGATCCGCGCGTGAACGGTCGTGCCATCTTCGGGCATCCCGCGCGTTTGGTGACGGCCGCCTTTGCGTTGGCCGTGGTGATCGGGACGGCGGCGTTGATGCTGCCGATCTCGCGCACCGGGCAGGACGGAGGCGACCTCATGGTCGCGGCCTTCACCACCGTGTCGGCCGTGTGTGTGACCGGCCTGGTCACGGTGGACACCGCGAGCTACTGGACTCCGTTCGGCCAAGCGGTGATCTTGGTGTTGATCCATATCGGCGGCCTCGGCGTCATGGCCATGGCTACCTTGCTCACGCTCACCGTGCGCGGCCGGCTCGGCTTGCGCAGCACGATGGTGGCTCAAGCCGAAACGCACACGAGTGCCCTGGGTGACGTGCGACGCGTGTTGGTCAAGGTCGTCGTCATGATGGCGATGATCGAGTCGATCGTGGCGCTCGTGTTGGTGCTTCGCTTTCGGTTCGGCTATGCGCAAACCTGGTCCGAGGCGCTGTGGAACGGGGTCTTTCACTCCGGGTCGGCCTTCAACAACGCTGGGTTCGCGTTGTTCAGCGACAACATGATCCGGTTCGTCGCCGATCCCGTCATCATCGTCACCCTGTGCCTCGCCGTGGTCGCCGGTGGCCTCGGGTTTCCGGTGCTGCGCGAGCTGCGGCACCGGTGGAGGAAACCCGCGAGCTGGACGCTGCATACCCGGCTCACCGTGTGGGGCAGTGCGCTGTTGTTGGTGATCGGCACGGTGGCGTTCTGGGTCTTCGAAACGTCCGCAGGGGGCACCCTGGAGTCGTCGGGGTCCGCTGGGCAGCTGTTCGGCTCCCTGGCCGGTGGGGTCTTTCCGCGGACCGCGGGGTTCAACAGTGTCGACTATGCGGTCATCAAGGACGAGACCGAAGCCGTCACCACCGGACTGATGTTCATTGGCGGTGGCAGTGCCGGCACCGCGGGTGGGATCAAGGTCAGCACGTTCTTCATCCTCGGCTTCGTGATCTGGTCGGAGATCCGGGGGGAGCCGGACGTCGCCGTTCGTGGACGACGGGTCAGCGACTCGGTGCAACGCCAGGCCCTGACCGTGGCCCTGTTGGCCGTCGGTGTCGTGGCGGTCTCCGTGGTGGTGATGATGATCGTGACCGATCTGCCCGCGATCGACGTCAGTTTCGAGGTGGTCTCCGCGTTCGCCACCGTGGGACTGTCGACCGGCATCACTGCTGACCTGCCACCGACCGCCCAGTTCGTCCTGATGGCGCTGATGTTCGTCGGCAGGGTGGGCAGCATTACCGTGGCCTCGGCTATTGCCGTCAACACCCGGCACCGGCACTATAGACTTCCGGAGGAGCGACCCATTGTTGGCTAAGCGAAAAACGCGGCCCATGCACACCAGCACGGTCTTGGTCATCGGGTTGGGACGATTCGGCTCAGCGGTGGCCGAGTCCTTGGTGCGCCAGCAGGTGGAGGTGCTGGCCATCGACGAAGACGCCCAACGGGTCCAGCGGTATGCGGACGACTTCACGTTGACCGTGCAAGCCGACGCCACCGACGGTGAGGCCATGCGGCAGCTGGGGGTCAAGCAGCTGGAGAGCGCGGTGGTCGCCATCGGGTCCGACATCGAAGCCAGTGTCTTGACGGTGATCACCCTTGTTGAAGCGGGGGTGAAGCGCATTTACGCCAAGGCGATCACGCGCAAGCACGGCAAGATTCTGCAGAGCATCGGGGCCACCCACGTGATCTATCCGGAGTACGTGATGGGCCAACGCGTCGCGCACATGGTGACCGGGGGAGTGAAGGACTACCTGGAGTTCGAGGACGGGTTCGCCATGGTGCGGACCTACGCGCCGTGCGAAACGTGGGACATCACCTTGGCGGAGTCCGCGGTGCGCAGCAACTATCGGGTCACCGTGGTGGGGATCAAGCGGACCGGTCAGGACTTCACGTATGCCGTCCCGGAGACGGTCGTGCACGAGGGGGACGAGCTCGTGGTCTCGGGAACGACCGAAAACGTCGAGCGATTCAGCTCCCTCCCCTCGAGGCGACACTGATGAGCAGCGCGAGCCGTGTCCTGAGCCGGCTTTCGGGCAATCTCGTCCGCCTCGCCGCGGTGAGCCTGTCGGTGCCGGTGGTCACCGCCGTCGCCGTCAGCGGCATCGACGCCCTGCGTAAGCGTCGAACCACGCAGGTGCACGAAGCGCCCGACACTGCCCCACACCAGACCCAGGTTTCGGACAACACGTTGACCACCTACACCTACGGTGAGCACGTCTACGCGGCCATGTTGGAGGCGATCAACGGCGCCCAGGACCACGTCTACCTGGCGAGCTACATCTGGAAGGGTGACGCGGTCGGCCAACTGTTCAAGGACGCGGTGATTGCCGCTTCGGCGCGAGGAGTCGAGGTGTTCGTGGTCTTCGACGGTTTCGCCAACCTGGTCGTGCCGGGCGCGTTCAAAGACTTCCCGGCCAGCGTGCACGTCATCCAGTTCCCCACTCTGCGCGGCGGCATGCTGGACGTGCGACGCACCGGTCGGGACCACCGCAAGGTGCTCGTCGTGGACGCCACCATCGGCTTCGTCGGCGGATACAACATCGGTTCCACCTACGCGACGCAATGGCGTGACACCCACCTGCGGGTTGAAGGCGACACCGTATGGGAACTGAGCAACTGCTTCGTGGACTTCTGGAACCGACATCGCAAGCCGGATCAACCCGAGCTGCCGGACGAGGGTGCGCCGCGATGGAACTATCCGCTCAGAGCCGCCCGCAACGAGCCGTCCCGGGTCGTCTTCCCGGTGCGAAACCTCTATCTGGAGGCCATCGACCGCGCCAGTGACCGGCTCTACATCACGCAGGCGTACTTCATCCCGGACCGGGAGATCTTGGCGGGGCTCTTGGCCGCCGCTGCCCGTGGCGTCGACGTACGGGTGGTCACGCCCCAACGCTCCAATCACATCGTGGCGGACATCGTGGCCCGTAGCTATTTCACCGCCCTGTTGGATGGCGGAGTGCGGCTCTTCCTCTATCAAGACGCGATGGTGCACGCCAAGACGGCGACCGCGGACGGGCAGTGGACCACGATCGGAACGGCAAATATCGATCGGCTGTCGATGCGTGGGAACTATGAGGTCAACCTCGAAGTCACCGGGCCGGACCAGGCCGGCGTGATGGAGGAGGTCTTCTCCGGGGATCTGAGCAACTGCGTGGAGCTGACCGCGCAGGCCTGGGAGGATCGCAGCGTGTGGCACCGGGTGGGGGAGCGGGTGCTGCGGCCCCTGCAACCGCTGCTGTGAGCCTGGGCCGACACCGGCTTGGCACTCGGCTTGACCGAGTGCTAATCGCGGCCTAGATTCGTCTTTAGCACTCGTGGCATGCAAGTGCCAGATCCGGGCTATTTCGACCCCCGCGACGGCGAAGGACCCCGGCTCACCGAGTACCCCTAGCAGTTGACTCAGCTAGTCGACAACGACGAAAGGAATGGCCGCTGTGTCGGTTTCCATCAAGCCGCTCGAAGACAGAATCGTTGTGCAGGCCGTCGAGGCCGAGCAGACCACCGCCTCTGGCCTGGTCATCCCGGACACCGCCAAGGAGAAGCCCCAGGAGGGCGAGGTCCTGGCTGTGGGTCCGGGCCGGATCGATGACCACGGCAACCGCGTCCCGATGGACGTGTCCGTGGGCAACCGCGTGATCTACAGCAAGTACGGCGGGACCGAGATCAAGTACGCCGGCGAGGAGTACCTCATCCTTTCCGCTCGTGACGTGCTCGCCGTCGTCGGTGACTGACTCGTGACCTGACGCCCCGGCGTCCCGCTATCGGCGGGGTGACCGGGGCGTCGCTCATCCCCTGCCTCACATATCAAGAAAGGCGCTGTTCATGGCAAAGCAATTGCAGTTCAACGATCAGGCGCGCAAGTCCTTGGAGCGCGGAGTCGACTCCTTGGCCAACGCCGTCAAGGTCACTCTCGGTCCGCGCGGGCGCAACGTCGTGCTCGACAAGAAGTGGGGCGCCCCCACGATCACCAACGACGGGGTGACCATCGCCCGCGAGGTCGAGCTGGACGATCCCTTCGAGAACATGGGCGCTCAGTTGGCCAAGGAAGTGGCGACCAAGACCAACGACGTCGCTGGCGATGGCACCACCACCGCGACGGTTCTGGCTCAGGCCATGGTGAGGGAGGGACTGCGGAACGTCACGGCCGGCGCTGCTCCCTCGGCCTTGAAGCGCGGTATCGATGCCGCCGTGGAGGCCCTGTCCGCGAAACTGCTCGAGACCGCTCGTGAGCTTGACGGTCGCGACGAGATCGCTCAGGTCGCCAGCCTGTCCGCTCAGGACACCGTCATCGGTGAACTGATCGCCGACGCGTTCGACAAGGTCGGCAAGGACGGCGTCATCACGGTCGAAGAATCCTCGACGGCTGAGATGGACTTGGAGTTCACCGAAGGTATGCAGTTCGACAAGGGATACCTGTCGCCGTACTTCGTCACCGATCAAGACCGTATGGAGGCCGTTCTAGAGGACGCCTACGTGCTGTTGCATCAGGGCAAGATTTCGGCCGTTGCCGACATCCTCCCGCTGCTGGACAAGGTCGCACAGCAGAGCAAGCCGCTGCTGATCATCGCTGAGGATGTCGACGGCGAGGCGCTGTCGGCCCTGGTGCTCAACAAGATCCGCGGGACGCTGAACGCCGCTGCCGTCAAGGCGCCCGGGTTCGGCGACCGTCGCAAGGCGATGCTGCAGGACATGGCGATCTTGACCGGTGGCCAGGTCGTCACCGAAGAGGTCGGTCTCAAGTTGGATCAGGTCGGTCTGGAGGTTCTCGGCTCCGCTCGGCGCGTGGTTTTGACCAAGGACAACGCCACCATCATCGACGGTGGTGGCTCGACCGACGAGGTCGCAGCCCGTACGGCTCAACTGTCGACCGAGATGGCAGCGACCGACTCGGACTGGGACCGCGAGAAGCTGCAGGAGCGGGTCGCCAAGCTCTCCGGCGGCGTCTGCGTCATCAAGGTCGGTGCGTACACCGAGGTCGAGCTGAAGGAAAAGAAGCACCGCATCGAAGACGCCGTCTCGGCTACTCGTGCGGCCATCGAAGAGGGCATCGTCGCCGGTGGCGGCTCTGCCCTCATCCACGCAACGCGTGCGCTTGATGATCTTGACCTGACCGGTGATGAGGCCGTGGGTGCCGCGATCGTGCGCAAGGCGGCGATGGAGCCGTTGCGCTGGATCGCCGAGAACGCTGGGCTGCAGGGCTACGTCGCCACCGCGCACGTCAGTGAGATGGAGGCAGGCCAGGGACTGAACGCCGCAACGGGTGAGTACGGCGACCTGATGAGCGCCGGAGTCATCGACCCGGTCAAGGTCACCCGATCGGCTCTGCGCAACGCAGCATCGATCGCGTCGATGGTGCTGACCACCGACACCCTGGTGGTGGACAAGCCGGAAGACGAGGAACCAGCGGGCACCGGCCACGGCCACGGCCACTGACCCGATCCCCGAATGACAACGGCCCGGACCCCACCGCGGGGTCCGGGCCTTCGTCATGCTCTTGCTCAGTCGCGAGAGTTGATGATGACCTCGCGTTCACTCTCGGTCATCGCCCCCCACACCCCGTAGGGCTCGTGTGCACGCAACGCGTGGTCACGACACTCTTTGAGCACGGGGCACGACATACACACCTGTTTGGCGCGTTCATCTCGTCGGCGGCGAGCCGGACCCCGCTCGCCTTCTGGGTGGAAGAACACTTCCGGGCTCACGGTGCGGCACAAACCGACGTACTGCCACTCCCACAGTTCAGCCATAGGCCCTGGCTGTCTCGCGGTTTCGGACACGTAATTCTCCTCTAAAAGGGGTAGGAATGCGTGATCTAAGTAGGACCCATCATCGGAATCCCTAAAACACCCGAAGGGGTGAGAGCCGGACGCCTCTAGACTTCGGACATGACTTCGGGACCCGCGCACCTCGACTCACCCGCAACGTTCGCCGAGATTGGGCTGACCTTCGATGACGTGCTGCTCCTGCCCGGTGAGACGGACGTCATCCCCAGCGAGGCGGACACCACCACCCAACTGACCCGTCGGATCAGCGTGCGGATGCCGCTGATCTCGGCCGCGATGGACACCGTGACCGAATCCCGGATGGCCATCGCGATGGCCCGCCAAGGCGGTTTGGGCATCCTGCACCGCAACCTGGCGATCGCCGACCAGGCCGCCCACGTGGACCGGGTGAAGCGATCCGAGAACGGCATGGTCACCGACCCGGTCACGATCGGGCCAGCGGCCACGGTGGCCCAGATGGATGCGCTGTGCGGCCGGTTCCGGATCTCCGGGCTTCCGGTGGTGGACGACACGGGTCGACTGATCGGCATCATCACCAACCGCGATATCCGGTTCGAGAACGACCACGGCCGATCCGTGGCCGAGGTGATGACCTCCACCGGTCTGGTCACCGGGGCGGTCGGCATTGACAAGGACGACGCGCTGCATCTGCTGGCAGTCAACAAGATCGAGAAGCTGCCAATCGTCGACGCGGACGGCATCCTGCGCGGATTGTTCACCGTGAAGGACTTCACCAAGACCGAGCAGTTCCCGGACTCCACCAAAGACGAGAGTGGCCGGCTGCGGGTCGGGGCAGCGCTGGGCTTCTTCGGGGACTCCTGGGAGCGCGCGATGACGTTGGTCGAGGCGGGAGTGGACCTGTTGGTGGTCGACACGGCCAACGGGCACGCCCGCGGGGTGACCGAGATGATCGCCCGGTTGAAGCACGAGCCCGCAGCGGCCCACGTCGACGTGATCGGCGGCAACGTCGCGACCCGGGGCGGTGCCCAGGCGTTGATCGACGCGGGTGCCGACGCGGTGAAGGTCGGCGTCGGGCCAGGCTCGATCTGCACCACGAGAGTGGTCGCCGGGGTGGGGGTGCCGCAGGTCACCGCCATTCACGAGGCCGCGCGGGCAGCCGGTCCGGCCGGAGTGCCGGTGATCGGTGACGGGGGGTTGCAGTATTCCGGGGACATCGCCAAAGCCTTGGTGGCCGGCGCGGACACGGTCATGCTCGGCTCGTTGTTGGCTGGGTGCGAAGAGTCGCCCGGAGACCTGGTCTTCATCAACGGCAAGCAGTACAAGTCGTATCGGGGAATGGGCAGCCTCGCCGCGATGCAGTCTCGCGGGCGTGGGGTGTCCTATTCCAAGGATCGCTACTTCCAGGGCGACGTGAACGACGACGACAAGGTCATCCCCGAAGGCATCGAGGGCCAGGTGCCGTACCGCGGACCCTTGGCGGCGGTGGCCTACCAGTTGATCGGCGGCCTGCGTCAGTCGATGTTCTACGTGGGGGCGCGCACCATCCCGGAGCTGAAGGAGCGTGGTTCCTTCGTGCGGATCACCGCGGCCGGGCTGAAGGAGTCGCACCCGCACGACATACAGATGACGGTTGAGGCGCCCAACTACGCTGCGCGGTAGCCGACGTCGAGTCGTGTGCTCTCCGCGTCGCCGGGATAGACCGGGGCCGGCCCGGCGGCTTGTACCCTTGCCCGGTGACTGAGATCGAGATCGGTAAGGGCAAGCGCGGCCGCCGGGCGTATTCCTTCGACGACATCGCTGTGGTGCCCTCTCGCCGGACCAGGGACCCCGAAGAGGTCTCGATCTCCTGGCAGATCGATGCCTACCACTTCGAGCTGCCGTTGATGGCCGCCCCGATGGACTCCGTCGTCAGCCCGGGCAGCGCCATCGCGATCGGTCAGCTCGGTGGGCTGGGGGTCCTGGACCTGGAAGGACTGTGGACCCGCTATGACGATCCCAGCGCTCAGCTTGCTGAAATCGCCGAGCTGGACCCCGAACACTGCACCCAGCGGATGCGTGAGCTGTATGCCGCCCCGATCCGCCCGGAACTGATCGCTGCCCGTCTGCAGGAGATCCGAGCCGCCGGCGTGACCGTGGCCGGGGCGCTGTCACCGCAGCGCACCCAGCAGTACTGGCGCACCGTCGTGGATGCCGGGGTGGACCTGTTCGTCATCCGCGGGACGACGGTCTCGGCCGAGCACGTGTCTTCGCAACTGGAGCCGTTGAACCTCAAGCGGTTCATCTACGAGCTGGACGTGCCGGTGGTGGTCGGTGGGGCGGGGACCTATACCGCTGCCCTGCACCTGATGCGCACCGGAGCGGCCGGAGTGCTTGTGGGGTTCGGTGGCGGATCCGCTCACCGCACCCGCACGACGTTGGGCATCGACGCGCCGATGGCGACCTCGATCGCCGACGTCGCCGCCGCGCGCCGGGACTACCTCGACGAATCGGGCGGCCGATACGTTCACGTGATCGCCGACGGCGGCGTCGGGAACTCCGGCGAAATCGTCAAAGCCGTGGCCTGCGGCGCCGACGCGGTGATGATCGGTGCCGCGTTGGCCCGGGCGCAGGAGGCCCCGGGGTGCGGGTATCACTGGGGTTCAGAAGCCCATCACCACCTCCTGCCGCGCGGGGAGCGGGTATACGTCGGCACCGTCGGCACGCTCTCGGAGATCCTGTTGGGCCCCGGCCGGGATGCCGACGGGGCCACCAACCTGATGGGAGCGCTGCGTCGAGCGATGGCTACCACCGGCTACACCGACGTCAAAGAGTTCCAGCGCGTCGAGATCGTGGCCTCGCCCTACTGATCCGTGCGTGAGGCAGCTCTCAGGCCTCGTTGCTCCACTGCCGCCACAGCTCGGAATACGGCCCGTTCGCGGCCATCAACTCCTCGTGGGTGCCCAGTTCGCTGATCCGTCCGTCTTCGACCACCGCTACTCGATCGGCGTCGTGTGCCGTATGCAGCCGGTGCGCAATGGCCACGACGGTCCGTCCGTGCACCACCGCGGCCAACGAACGCTCGAGGTGTCGGGCGGCGCGAGGGTCCAGCAACGAGGTGGCCTCGTCGAGCACCAGCGTGTGCGGGTCGGCCAACACCAGTCGTGCCAGCGCCACCTGTTGGGCGTGGGCATCGCTCAACGAGGCGTGCCCGCTGCCCACCAGGGTGTCGAGGCGCTGACCGAGTCCGCTGACCCACGCGGTGGCATCAACGGCGTCCAGGGCACGCCACAACTCCTCGTCCTGTGCCTCGGGACGGGCCAGCAGGAGGTTGTCGCGCACCGTGCCGACGAAGATGTGGTGCTCCTGGGTCACCAAGGCGACCTCCCGGCGCAACTGGTCCAACGGGAGATCGACCAGCGAGACCCCGTCGACGGTGACCGATCCGGTGCGCGGCGCGTCGATGCCGGCCAGCAGCCGGCCCAGGGTGGATTTGCCCGCGCCGGAGGGGCCGACGATGGCCAGTCGCTCGCCGGGGCGCAGCGTCAAGGACACCCCGGACAGCACGTCGACGCCGCGTCGGTAGGCGTATCGCACGTCATCGACTCGGACCACGCTGCCGCCAACCCCTGCCGCAGGCACCGTCGCGCTGGGTTGCCGATCCGGTGGCACCTGCGCGACTCCGAGGATGCGCGCCAGGGAGGTGGCTCCCACCGTCAGCTCATCGAGCCACATCAACAGGTCATCGAGTGGGCTGCTTACCCGGAGGGCGTACAGCGCAACGGTGGTCACCGCGCCCACCGTGCTGGCCTCTTCGGTGACCAACCAGCCACCCCAGGCCACGGCGATGGCCACCGGGAACACGAAGCTGAAGTCCAAGGCGGGGAACCACGCGCAACGCAAGAACAGGGTGCGCCGCTCGCCGGCATCCATGGCGGCGATCGAGTCGTGCAACTGCGCCTTGCGCGCGGGCTGCAGGCTCAAGGTCGAGATCGTGCGGGCACCCTCGATGTTCTCGGTGAAGACGCCGTTGCCGGTCGCGTAGGCCGCGCGTTCGCGTTGGTAGGCCAGTGGTGCTCGGCGCAGGAACCACCGGGTGGACAGCACCACGATGGGCACCGCGACCAGCATGGCCAACGCCACCACCGGATCAGCGAGGAAGGCCGCCAGCACGGTCAGCGTCACGGTCACCGACGACACCACGATGGTGGGCACCGCAAAGCGCACCACATGTGACAAGGCCTCGATGTCGTTCGTCGTCCGCGCCAGCAGGTCCCCGGTGCCGGCACGCTCGACCGTGCTCAACGGCAGGGCCGTGGCGTCGCGCATGAACCGCCTCCGCAGCTGGTCGAACACCGACTCGCCAAGGATGAACGAGGCTCGGACCCCCGCCCACACCAAGAGGGACTCCGCCACCACGGCCATCGCCAACGCAGCCACCCAGACGTTGAGCTGTGCCTGAGTGGGCCCAGGATCAGTGACCAACAGCGTGACCAGGTGGCCGATCACCATGGGGCCGACCAGGCCTGCGACCGCGCCAAGCCCGTGCCAGAGCAGGACGCCGGCCAGAGCGCGGCGATGCTCACGCAGCAGGAGTCGGGTATGCCGCCACACCACGGAGGCCGACGCGATCGGCAGGGTGCGGGTGACGCCGTCCACGGGTTGGGTTTCCAGGCTCATGCTGAGACGTCCCGCGCGGCCCCGCGGAGCACGAGGTCGGCATACCGGCGGTCGCTGGCCAGGAGATCCTGGTGTGTGCCTCGAGCCACCACCTGACCCTTGTGGACGAAGATCACGGTGTCCGCGTGCTCGGCCAGCAGTGGGCTCGCCGTGAACGCAACCGTGCAACGGCCTGCCCGGGCCGCGGCCAAGCGGGTCGCGATCCGAGCCTCGGTGTGGGCATCGACGGCTGAAGTGGGGTCCATCAGGATGAGCACCTCGGCGTCGGTCAGCAGCGCTCGCACCAGGGACAGACGTTGGCGTTGCCCGCCGGAGAAGTTCCGGCCCCGCTCGGTGACCTCGGAGTCCAGGCCGTACGGAAGAGCAGCGATGACGTCCTCGGCGCTGGCGACGCGAAGCGCTCTGGCCACCGCCGCCTCGTCCGCCCCCGCTCGAGGGGTCAGCCCTGCGCGTAGCGAACCGCTGAACAACGTCGCGTCGCCATGAGCGAGCACGATCCGCGACCTGACCGCGGGCAATGGCGCCTGGGCCAAGGCCACTGAACCCCATCGCGCTGGGGTGGTCCTCGGACCGAAGCGGGCGAGTCGATCGGCGACTGCTCGCGCGTCCTGCGGCGTGTGCGTGACCACGGCCGTGAACTCACCGGGCGCGAGCCGCACCCCGCTGGTCGGGTCGTGAAGGGCAGCGGGACCATCCGGGGCAGCAACCTCCTCGCTGCCCCGAAGCCAGTCGTCGCCGGCGTGCTCGCCGGTGCCGTCGTCGGTGGTTTCTTCGGTGTCGCTGCGCACGGTCAAGATCGCGATGACCTTGGCGGCTCCGACGCGGGCCCGGATGAGGTGACTGACGAACTGGGTCGCGAATCCCAGGGGCATCGCGAGGTAGGCCGCCGTGCCGTAGAAGGCGACCAGGTCGCCGGGGTCCACGGCACCGCTGCGGACCGCACTCGCCCCGTTCCAGGTCACGATCACCACGAAGATCCCCGGCAGCAGGACGCGGGCGGCGTCCAGGGCGGCGTGGACGGGGGCGACCTCGCACCCTCGACGCAGCACCTGAGCCGACTGCTCGTCGTAGCGGCGAAGGAAGGTTGCCTCCCCGCCGATGCCGCGCAGCACACGCAACCCGGCCACGGTGTCCGAACCCAGGGTGGTCAGCGCTCCAGCCGCTTCGCGGGCCGCGTTCTGACGTCGCTGGAGGGGGCGCAACAGGCTCGCCAGCATCGCCGTGACCAACGGAACCCCGAGCAACACGATCAACCCCAACGTGGTGTCCCGGGACAGCAGGATCGAGGCCACCACGCCGTAGGAGACCACGGCGCCGGCGATCTGTCCGGACGACTCGTACAGGTTGGCGATCCGCATCGCGTCGGAGGCCACCACGGACACCACCTCTCCGGTGGGCACTCGTGCCGGCATCGCCGGGCCGGCGTGCAGGACGTGATCACCGACCAGCGCGATGGTGCGAAAGGTGGCCCGCATCCAGCTGGTGACGGCTACTCGATGCCAGGTGGTCCCGAAGATCGCGCCGACGACGGCCAGGGCGAAGATGGCCAGCGACCAGCGGATCAGCGCGGTGCTGTCGCCGCCGACGATGCCGCGCTCGATGGCCAGGCCGAGGACCGTGGGCAGCAGCGCGCCAGTGGTCATCCAGATGGTGCACACCACCATATTGAGCAGAAGCAGGTTCCATTGCCCGCGGGCCATCCACCACAAGAAGCGGTTGGGGCTGCGGGTATCGGGGACGCCGGGTTCGGCGATCGGTACGGTACGCATGAGCGACTGACGATAAAGCGCGGCACGACCTCACGGCCATCGAATATCGCCGCCGGCCTGACCAGACTCCTCGACCTGCTCGCCTAGGATGAGGTATCGGTGGACTCGACGAAAGGCCTGACCCTGATGCCGTTGAGTTCTGAGCCGGTGCAGCGCTGGCGTTGGCGCGCCGCCGGTGTCGCCCTAGTCACTATCCTGGCCGTTGCCGTGACCGCCTGCCTTCCGCAGAGTTCGGACCCATCCGGCCTCGACGGCCGACCATCTCTGGCCCAGGACGGTGAGGCCACCGCAGGGCCCACGGGGGAAAGCGCCGGTCAGGACAGTCAGGACGGTCAGGACAGTCAGGCCCGACGGGCGACGCCACCGCCGACTCCGTCCGAGCGCACCCGAATGGAACCCATCGACTACATCACCGGGGACATCACCCCGAAGTCGGTGGTCGCTTCGGGCGCGGGCCTGGTGATCGCCAACAACATGATGTACAGCCACACGTCGACCGTCTACGACAGCACGACCCACGAGTTGCTCGCCACGGTCGACGACAGCGTCGATCTGGCCGACTTCGACCTTCCCGGGCACGCCGGGACGTCCAAGGGTGCCCCGGTCGAGGCCGCGTGGACCGACGATGGACGCTACGCGTACGTCTCGCAGTACACGATGTACGGCGAAGGGTTCGGCAAAGCCGGTTTCGACGCCTGCACGCCGGCCGACGGGGTGGGGTCCTCGCTGCTGTATCGCTTCGACGCCGCACAACTGGCCTGGGACCAGGTCATCGCCGTCGGTGCGGTGCCGAAGTTCGTGGCGATCACCCCGGACCAAACCCGCGTCCTGGTCAGTAACTGGTGTGACTCGACGCTGTCCGTGGTGGACCGCGACACGGCCCGCGAGGTCGCCACCATCCCCATCGCGGCGGCCCCACGGGGGATCGAGATCCTGCCGGACAACCGAACGGCATACGTCGCGGCGATGTATGCCGACACACTCTTCACCGTCGATCTGGTCACCGGTCGCAGCGAAGTCATGATGGAGACCGGCGCCAAGCCGCGCCACCTCAACCTCTCCGAGGACGGCGCATACCTGTACATGGCCGTCAGCGGCGCCGACACGATCTACAAGATCGACACCGCGACCGAACAGATCGTGGATCAGGTGGTCTCCGGCCGGGAACCGCGCAGCATGTCGCTGTCGGCCGACGGCACCGCGTTGTACGTCGTCAACTACTACGAGCCCTCCGTGGCCAAGATCAGCACCGACGACATGACGCTGATGCAGAAGGAGCCCACGGACGCCAACCCGATCGGGGTGACGTACGACCCGGTCACCCACCAGGTCTGGGTGGCCTGTTACGGCGGCAGCATCTACGTCTTCGACGACCAGGCGGCGGCACTCTAGCGGCATCCGCCCAGCCGGCGCACGTACGCTGAGTCGGTGTTGCGGATCGCTGTCCAACCTCGCTGGCTGGCCCTGCTGGCTCTGCTGGTGGTGATCATGGTCTCCTTCGGGCAGCTCGGGGTGTGGCAGCTCTCGCGCGCGCAGGACCGCGAGACCCAGGAGATGCTCCGCACGGCGGCCGAGCGCGAGCGGGAGCCGCTGAGTCAGGTGCTGGGTCCGCACGAGCCGTTCCCTGCGGACGGCTCGAACTATCCCGTCGAGGTCACCGGTCAGTACGTGGCGGACCTGCAGTTCGTCGTGCCCGACCGGGTGCTCGACGGCGTCACTGGCTGGTGGGTGGTGACCGGATTGCGCACGGTCGACGGAGCGTTGTTACCGGTGCTGCGGGGATGGGTGGACGATCCCGCTGCGGCCGGCATACCGGACACCGGGACGCGCACCGTGGCCGGGACCCTGGCGCCGGGGGAGTCGGCCAACGCCAACCAGGGGGCGCTGCCGGCTGGACAGCTGGGCTCGATCAACCTCGCCACGCTGGCCAACATCTGGCCCCCCGAGGACCTCTACAACGCCTTCATCTTCGCCACCGATGAGCAGCCGCCGGTCCAAGCCGGGGACGTGGTGCCGGTGCCACCGCCGTCGTTGGGCTCCTCCGGCATCGAGTGGCGCAACCTGGGGTATGCGTTGCAGTGGTGGGTCTTCGCCGGATTCGCGGCCTACATGTACTACCGCTTCCTGCGCGAGGCGGCCCATCCTCGTGCTGCCGGGTGGGACACGAGATCTACAGTGGCCCAGTGAGTGACGTCAAGAAGCTGAAGTTCTTTCAGGTCATGGCCATGATCGTGGGCGTAGCCCTGCTGGTGCTGACCCTGCATATGGTGTTGCGCTACGGCTTCGGCAACCACGCGCTGGACTGGTGGGCCCAACCGCACGGCTTCCTCTACATGCTCTATCTCGTCTCGGTCGCCATGCTCGGCTTCGAGTTGCGCTGGTCACTGCCGGTCATGGTGGGAGTCATGTTGGCCGGTGTCGTACCGTTCTTGTCCTTCTACGTGGAGCACAGGGTGACGCGCGCGGCGAAAGCCCAGTTGGGGGAGCGGGCCGCTGCCGCCGGTAACCTAACCGGGTGACCGCGACCCGCAGCGACGATTTCTCTCAGCCCGAGCCGGACCCACTGGTGCAACACCCCGTCCTCGTCGTCGACTTCGGCGCCCAGTACGCCCAGCTGATCGCCCGCCGGGTCCGCGAGGCCGGGCGGTACAGCGAGATCGTGCCGCACACCATGGCCGTGGAGCAGATGTTGGCCAAAGACCCCTCAGCGGTGGTGCTCTCCGGTGGTCCTTCCTCGGTCTATGCCGGTGATGCGCCCAGTCTGGACGGCGCGCTCGTCCACGCCGGGGTGCCGGTGTTGGGCATCTGTTACGGATTTCAGGCGATGGCCACGGCCATGGGTGGCGAGGTGGCCAAGACCGGGATGCGCGAATACGGTGACACCCGAGCCAGCATCAGTGACACCGCGAGCACGCTGTTCGCCGGTCAACCACCCACGCAGCCCGTCTGGATGTCGCATGGTGACTCCGTCACGCAGGCGCCCCCCGGTGCTCGGGTCACCGCGCGGAGCCCGGGCGCCGAGGTGGCCGCGTTCGAGGACGACGAGCGACGCCTCTACGGCGTGCAGTGGCACCCGGAGGTGATGCACTCGACCTTCGGCCAGCGCGTGATCGAGAACTTCCTGCGCGAGGGCGCGCACCTGGAACCGAACTGGAACAGTGCGAACGTCGCCGCGGAGCTGGTCGCCTCGATCCAGGCCGAGGTGGGGCAGGCCCGTCTCATCTGTGGACTGTCCGGGGGCGTCGACTCCTCGGTGGCGGCGGCACTGGTCAACGCCGCCGTGGGCGAGCAGCTGACGTGCGTGTTCGTCGACCACGGTCTGCTACGTCAGGGCGAGGCCGAGCAGGTTGAGCGGGACTTCGTGGCCGCGACCGGGGTCGACCTGGTGGTGGTCGACGCGCAGCAACGCTTCCTCGAGGCCCTGAAGGATGTGGCCGACCCGGAGACCAAACGCAAGATCATCGGGCGCGAGTTCATCCGCGTCTTCGAGCACGCAGCACGCGAGATCGCCGGCAGTGCGGACCAGGAGGGACACCCGGTGAAGTTCTTGGTGCAGGGCACCCTCTATCCGGACGTCGTCGAGTCCGGCGGAGGCTCCGGTGCGGCCAATATCAAGAGTCACCACAACGTCGGTGGCCTGCCGGATGATCTGCAGTTCAGTCTGATCGAACCGCTGCGCACGCTGTTCAAGGACGAGGTGCGTCAGGTCGGCCTCGAGCTGGGGGTGCCCGATGCGATCGTGTGGCGTCAGCCCTTCCCTGGTCCGGGTCTGGCGATCCGGATCATCGGTGCGGTCGACGCCCACCGGTTGGACATCCTGCGCCGGGCCGACGCCATCGCTCGAGAGGAGCTGTCCAAAGCCGGCATGGACCGTGAGATCTGGCAGTGCCCGGTGGTGTTGCTGGCCGACGTGCGCTCGGTCGGCGTGCAGGGCGACGGGCGGACCTATGGCCACCCGATCGTGTTACGCCCGGTCTCCAGCGAAGACGCGATGACGGCAGACTGGACGCGCCTACCGGGCGACCTCTTGGCGGTGATCTCCTCGCGGATCACCAACGAAGTCGAAGAGGTCAACCGGGTCGTGCTGGACGTCACCAGCAAGCCCCCCGGCACGATCGAGTGGGAATGACCCCGGCACCGTCGGGGCAGCGATGAAACCCCTGACCCAGGCGCGGCTATCGGCGGCCCTGGCCGCTGGCAAGGCGGCGAGAGTGGTCTCCCGGCTGCGCGGCGGCGGCTCGGCTCTGCCCGGACTGGTCACCGAGACCATCGACCCCGCTGTCCTCGCGCATACGTTGGCCTACGTGCCACGGGGCATTGTGGTGGTGACCGGCACCAACGGAAAAACCACGACGACCAAGCTCCTGGTCGCCGTGTTGCGCGAGCACGGTTTGCGGGTGTTCACCAACCCGACCGGCAGCAACTTCACCAGGGGAGTGATCTCTGCGCTGTTGACCGAGGTCAACTGGCGCGGCGCCCTGGACGCCGACGTGGCCGTGCTGGAGCTGGATGAGGCCCACGCGCTGCACTTCGCGGCGATCGTGCCGCCGACGCACAGCCTGCTGCTCAACGTGGCGCGCGACCAGCTCGATCGGTTCGCCGAGATCGACTTCACCGCCGGGTTGTTGGCCTCGCTGGCTCAGCAGACCACCGAGGCGGTCGTGCTGAACGCCGACGATGCTTTCGTCTCGCGGCTGGCCCCGTCGTTAGCCTCGGACGTGCAGGTCCGCTGGTTCGGTGTCGACCCGGTGATCGCCGACCGGCTGCCGGAGATCCAAGAGGCCGACGTCCGCTTCGAGGACCGCGCAGATGCGCCGAGCACGGGCCCGGACGACGGATTGCTGTTGCCGCACGACGCGCACTCGTTCACCGTGCGCTATCCAGGGGGCACTGACGTTGGACCGCTGACCCTCAAGCAGCGAGGGCTGGCCGCGATGATCAACGCCACCGCCGCGAGCACGATGGCTCGGGTGCTGCTCCAGCACGACTTCTCCGCAGCGACGGCGAAGGAGGCTCTGGCCGCGGCCCACCCGCCGTTCGGGCGCGGCGAGGTGATCGACATCGACGGTGCCCCGTTGGAGTTGGTGCTGGTCAAGAACCCCGCAGGATTCACCGTGGCGCTGGGCACCTACGGCGCCGACCCGGCCGCCACGATGATCGCCATCAACGACGACTACGCCGACGGTCGGGACGTGTCCTGGCTGTATGACGTCTCCTTCGCGAGCCTGCGCGGCCGCGGCGTCGCGATGACCAGCGGTGTGCGCGGCTGGGATATGGCCTTGCGGCTGCAGTACGACGACGTGCCGGTGGAGCGCACCGAGATCGACCTGGATGTGGGGTTGGACGCGTTCCTGCAGCAGCACGTCGGTCAACCCACCCGAGTCTTCTGCACCTACACGGCGATGATGCACCTTCGCCGACGGCTGTCCGCAGGCTACGACCTGGCCCGCTTCGGAGAGGACCCGCAATGAGCGAGCCCAGCAAAGGCGACATCCACCTGGTGCATCTGTATCCGCGAGAGATGAGCATCTACGGCGATCTCGGCAACACCCGATGTCTGGCCGCGCGCCTACGCTGGCACGGTTACCGGCCCGTGGTGCACGACCATGCGCCTGGCGACGCCTGGCCCGACCGGGCGGACCTGATCTTGGGCGGTGGCGGCCAGGATTCGGGGCAGGTGCGGGTGACCGAGGACCTCGACCGTCACGCTCAGCGACTGCGCGACCTTGCCCAGGACGGCACCCCCATGTTGATGGTGTGCGGGATGTATCAGCTCTTCGGCGAAGCCTTCATCACCGTGGAGGGCACCCGCCTGCCGGGACTGGGGATCCTGGACGTCACCACGCAGGGCAACGACACCCGGATGATCGGCCCTGTCGTGCTCGACACCGATTTCGGGGTGGTCGTCGGTTACGAGAACCACTCCGGTTCCACTCTGCTCGGCTCCGGGCAGGCGCCGTTCGGGACCGTGCTGCACGGCAACGGAAACAACCGTGTCGACAAGGTCGAAGGTGCCCGGGTGCACAACGTGGTCGCAACCTATCTGCACGGCCCCGTCCTGCCAGCCAACCCTGCCCTGGCCGACGGACTGTTGGAGATCGCGTGCCGGGCGGTGACCGGCGAGTTCGTCCCGGCTGATATCGACGACTCGACCTCGGAGCAGGCGCACGACCGGCAGGTGAAGAGGCTTCTACCTGCCGGTCGCGTCTAGGGATGGGCGCCGGACTGGCTCAGGCCCGACCGAGCATCTGCTGCAGGGGTCGCTGCTGCTCACCCTGCTGAGCCCCCAGCACGATCAACACACCGGTCAGTGCGGGGATGGCCCACTGGCAGACCTTCAACTGCTTCTGAGCCGAAGCCAGGTCCTCGTCGGTGCCGTGTCCAGGCTCGGTGGTGCCATGGGTGGGGTTGTCCTGCTTGTCGTAGACCTTCTTGCCCAGCATCCCGCTGTAGGCCGTCACGCCGACTGCCGCTGCCGTCACCACAGACTTCACGACGGTGTTGGTGTGGGCATCCAGCTGGCGATTCAGTCGGCTCTTGTTACCACCGATGAGGCCGAGCCCACCGATGACGTGCACCGCGATGGCCGCCGTGTTGACCGGTGCCCAGCGTCCCCAACCCAGCGAGGACAGGCGCAGCGCTTCCTTCGAGCTCGCGGCCTCGGCGGTGGCACCATTGAGCCCGACGGCTCCCATCAGCGAGCCACCGAACCAGGCGGCGAGTCCGAGATCGTGGGCACTGCGAGCGTACGTGTTGCGTTCAGACACGAAGTTCTCCTCAAGACGTGAACGGGATGCGGCGTCGGTGAGTCCGAGCCGCGTGTTTACAACGTTACGTCTGCGTCTTCGCGCCCGCACCCGGGGGTAGGTGCCTGCCCTTCTTCGCCCCGAACCACCACCCCAGCCAGGCGGCGAGGCCGAGCGGCACCTCCAGCAGATGGGTGAACACCGCATACAGCAACGCCGCCGCCGAGGCAGCGGAGGGGTCGCCGCCGAAGGCCACCAAGATGCCGGCGGTGCCGACTTCGGTCACGCCCAGTCCACCGGGCGTGACCGCGACCACGGTGAGGAACTGCCGGAAGGTGTAGGCCGCGAACAGCGGAACCACGGCGAGCTCGAGCCCCACCGCTCGCGCCGAGACGACATACAGGACGAAGAAGAAGCCGAACATGCCGACCAGCCCCAGGGTCATCGCGATGCTGCCCTCGCGCACCACGCTCTCGATCCTGGCCCGTTGGTCCGCGATCAGGGCATCCAGGTTGCGCAGCCGGCGAAAGCGCGTGGCCAACGGTGACGACAGCGTCTTCAGGGCGCCGGCCACCTCGCGAGCGATGGTGTCGGAGAACACGACGCCGGCGAAGAAGCCGATCAGCACCAACCCGACTGCGGTCGCGACGAGGGCGGCCACCACCACCGAGCGAGGTGCCTCGATCGGGCCGAGGATGACCGCCAGAGCGCCCAGCACCGGCAAGGTCAGCCGGGCCAGAAGGTTCCAGATGGAGGTCACCACGATGGAGGTCGAGATGGCCCGCCGGGTGAAACCCCAGGACCGAAACATCAGATAGCTCATCGCCACCCCGAGCGCGCCCCCGCCCGGAAGGACGTTGGCGACCATCGACCCGGCGGCGTTGACCATCAGCGCGTGCAGGTGAGTCAGACCGGGCAACGACCCGATCAGTGTGAAGGTGTAGCAGTACAGGCCGGCCACCAGCAGGGCGGTCATCACCACGGCGGGTAGCGGCCCGACGAGCTGCATCTGGGCGCCGATCTGCGGCCAGGTCGTCCCGGCGATGCGGGGCAGCCCGAAGACCAAGAGGGCGATGGCGACGGAGAACCCGACCAGTGACTGCACGAGCTCTTTCCAGCCCAGTGATCGCATCGCCGTTCCCGGGTCGGGTTCGACGTCGGGTGTCTCCTCGGGCGTGGCCGCTTCGGTCATGCAGCGTCCACGATCATGTCGGCCAACGCTTCGGCTCCGGCGACCGGTGGCGCCGCCCGACCTGGCTCGACGAAGTACTCCCGACCCAGGATCGAGCGCAGCACGGGGATCGGGGCTCGCAGCGCCCTGGCCATCGTGCGGGTGCCGGTGCCGGTGCCGGCGCCGGAGCTGTGCTGCGATGCGTGGGCGTTCAGAGCGGCGCGCTTGGCGTGAATCTGATCGTGAACGTCCATCCGGTGCGTGATCAGTGCTGACGGTGTGAAGGCCCCGGCCCATTCCTCGGGATCGAAGTCGCCGACGCGGTGGACCCGATGCAGCAGGCGCAGGGCCGCCAGGATGGGCTCCCGCGGTGCCGTGGCCTCGAACAGGCGGGTCGGGCGGTCCCGGCGCGCCAGGTGCACGGCCCGTCGCACGATGTGATGCAGATGCACGTGGTCCCGGTGCCCGTACCCCCCGGCGGCGTCACAGCCGAGGACCACGTCCGCATGCTGGTCGGTCAGGATCTGGGCGACCCGGTCGGCCCCCTCCTCGATGCCGACCGTATGCAGGCGGGGTCGCCCCGTGGTGCAGGCCAGGGCAGCTGGACCCATCCCACTGTCCCCGTAGCCGAGGTCCACGACGCGTTCCGCCCCCAACGCGAAGGCACTGGCCTGCAGCTCCCGCAGCCGCCGTGCGCCCAGCCCGCCCGCGGCATACGAGGCACTGGCCTCACCCGCGTCCCCGTCGGTGGCCGTCACCAGCACCACCCGATGCCCTGCGTCGCTCATCGCGGCCACGGTGCCTCCCATCAGGATGGCTTCGTCGTCGGGATGGGCGTTCACAGCCACCACGGTATGCGGCACGGCTTCCCCCTGACTCGTCGGCAACGTCGAAACATGTGCCTTGCGGCGTGCCCGTGCCTACGCGCGGTCGCCGGTCACGATACGGGACGTGGCACGCTGTGCGATGTGTTCATCGCGTTGGTCTCGGACTGCTACCTGCCGCGGTTGGGCGGCATCGAGGTGCAGGTGGCGGACCTGGCCGCTCAGCTACGCGCCGCAGGACACACCGTGCTGGTGCTCACCGCCACCCCGGGTCCGCCGCTCGACGGGGTGCTGCGACTGCCGGCGCCGGTGCCGTTGGGGGTGCCGATCAACCCGTGGGGTCGCCCGGCGCTGCGCGGCGCCCTGCGACGCGCAGACGTGGTGCACGTGCACCTCGGCCTGCTCGCCCCCTTTGCGGGGATGGCTGTTGACGTCGCCACCGAACTGGGCATCCCGACCGTGCTCACCTGGCACAGCCTCGTCGGGGGCAATCCGCTGACACCGGTGATGGCGCCCTCATGGCGTCGCTGGGTGGCCGCCGGCGCGGTCCCCACAGCGGTCTCCAGCACCGTGGCCCGCCAGCTGCAGGTGGCGCTGGGCGGCCAGGACGTCCACCTTCTGCGCAACGGCCTGGACCTGTCGGCGTGGCGAATCTCGTCCGAACCCACCGTCGGTGCCGCAGACCATCGTTCTGCGCTCACCCGCCGACCGCTGCACGTGGTCAGCGCGATGAGGTTCGCCCTGCGCAAGCGACCGACCCGGTTGATCGCGATGATCGCCGACGTGCGGGCCACGATGTCGGTTCAGGATCGGCCCCGACTGACCATCTTCGGCAACGGCCCCTGGCTGCCGCCGTTGCGTCAGCTTGTGGGCCGCAGCGACCTGGCGGAATGGGTCGTCCTGCCGGGACGGGTCACCCGTGAAGGCCTGCTCGATCGATACCGCGACGCCGACCTCTACGTGGCGCCCGCCCGAGCCGAAGCCTTCGGAATCGCGGCGCTGGAGGCCCGCAGCGCGGGCCTACCCGTGGCGGGGTACGCGGCGTCGGGCCTCCGCGACATCGTGCAACCGGGACGCGGTGGCATCTTGGCGGACGACGACGCCGACCTGGTGTGGCACGTGCGGGCCCTGCTGCAGGACCACGATCGACGGCAGGCCATGGCGGCCCACCATCGTCAGCATCCGCTGTATGCGCACGACTGGCCCCAGGTCACCGCGGCCACGGTCGAGGTGTATCGCCGGTCCTGTGGTGACGAAAGCACACGCGGACAGCCGAGCGCCCAGGGACGGTGGACATGAGGGCACGAGTCGAGGCACACGACGCTGACGGGATCGTGCGCTACAACGCCACCCTGGGCCACGGTGAGGACCCGAAGCGCACGTTGGCCATCCTGGGTTGGGAGCCGCGCTGGCTCGGCGCGCGAGGAGACACGTTGTCCGACGGGACCTTCGAGGTGGTGCTGCGCTATGTCGTGCACCGCGGCGACCCCGCCTACCCCTACCAGCGGTTGGCGGGATACGCCGTGGTCATCGCGCACGTCGAGGGGGAGCGCTGCCTGCTGCTGACCTCCTTCACCCATTCCCGCTCGGGGCAGTGGGGGCTGCCGGGGGGAGGCATCGATGAGGGTGAGGACCCGCTCGAGGCAGTGCATCGTGAAGTCTGGGAGGAGACCGGGCAGCGGATCACCATCACCAAGCCCTACGAGGTGGACACCAGTCACTTCGCGGGCCGCTCGCCGAGGGGACGGTTCGAGAACTATCACGCCGTGCGGCTGATCTACACCGCCCGATGCCCGGAACCCGTCGAGCCCGTGGTGCACGACGTCGGCGGATCGACGGACCAGGCGGCCTGGGTGCCGATCGGCCGACTCGACTCCGGCCCTCCGCTGCAACCGTGGGGTCGCGCAGTGATCAACGGGGTGCTCAGCCAACCTCGACTGTGAGCGGGCGCGACCCGGGTGGCAGAGTGCGTCCATGGACACGATCTACAACCTGCTGGTCTACACGCACGTGCTGGGCTTGGCTGCGTTGATCGGCGGCTACTTTGCGGTCCTCGCCGCATCCAGAACCACCCAACGCACCGCCCTGGTGCCGTCGGCGGTGATGGTCTGGGGGGCCAGGGCGCAGATCATCACGGGCTTGGCTCTGGTCGGGGTGGCCGAAGCCGCGTTGGACGGCGATCTCAACTCGGTCAAGATCGGGGTCAAACTCGTGGTTGCGCTGGTGGCGGCGTGGCTGGTGGAGAAGGGTGCGGCTCAGGGGCGGCGCAGCGAGAGGGTTCCGGCCGCGTTGGTGCACGCCGCCGGAACCTTGGCCATGCTCAACGCTGCGGTCGCGGTGCTCTGGACCTAGCCAGCCACCATAAGCCGAGGACCGGGAGCACCAATGGGATGAACAGATAGCCCTGTCCGTAGTGCGACCACACGCTGGCATCGGCGAAGGCCTCTGGTCGCAGGAAACTCCACGTCCCCACCACGAGCACGCCCAGCAGCTCGATGGTGATCGCCACGACACCGACCCGCCACGCACGCTCACCGGGCAGGGCCAACGACACGGTGGCGACCACATAGATGCCGGCCGCCAGTGCGGAAAGGTTGTAGGCCAACGGCGCCTCGTCGTAACGGGTGAGAATCTGCGCGCTAGCCCGCGACACCGACCCGATCACGAAGATCACGTACAACGCCAGGATCACCCGACCCGGACCGCGAGTCCGCGGGTTAGGTCGTCGGCTCACGTCCCGCCGTCCCTCATGAGAAGCCCACCCCGTACCAAATCTGCGCCACGCGGGCGCACATGACGGCCGCGACGAACGCGACGACGGCCAGCACCAAGGTGCCCCAGCGTGAGTACTCCTCCTTGGCCCACACCAGTCCCACGGCAGGCAGCATCAGCACCGTCACGAGGTAGGCCCACAGCTCCCACGCCGGGCCGATCGAGGACTCACCGCCGGCCAGCGCCACTGCATACCGCAGCAGATAGCCGATCATCGTCAGCTGCAGCAGCACCGTGGCGGTGATCGTGACCGATCCCGGCGGCCGTCCGCGCAGCCCGGCGATCAGGCACACCACCGCCACCACCAGGCCCACACCCAACGCCAGCACCGTCCAACCGTCGAGGTAGGAGACCGGCTCAGCGGTTGGTGCAGCCGCGCCTACTGCAGCATCCGCGAGCAGGCCGATCATCGGCTGGCGAGGTCGGCCAACGCAGACCCGGTCAACCGCTGCGTGGTCCACTCGCTCATCGGTGCCGCGCCGAGGTGGTGATACACCTCGATGGCCGGGGTGTTCCAGTCCAGCACCGTCCACTCCATGCGCGGATAGCCGCGCTCGAGGCACACCCGAGCCAGCGCAGACATCAGTTCGGTTCCGATGCCTTGTCCGCGATGGTCTGTCTTGACGTAGAGGTCTTCGAGCCACAGTCCGTGTCGCGCCGTCCAGGTGGAGAACGTCAGGAACCAGATCGCCATGCCGACCACCTCGCCGTCGGACTCCGCGACGAACGCCGTGGCGACCGGGTCTCGGTCCTTCGGGAACAGCGCCGCCACGTAGTCCTTCCGCGTCCCGGTCGCCGCCTGCGGCTCCCGTTCGTAGGCGGCGAGCTCGGCGACCAGGTCCAGCAGCACGGGAACGTCATCTTCTCCTGCGGGGCGAATCACCAGACCAGGGTATGCCGAAGGTGGTGGTGCACGGAGGCCGGTCAGTGGGCGCACTTACACTGGCGCCACCATGGCCAGCCTGTTCGACAACGTCCCCATCCCCGAGTTCGCGACCTCAGGCGCGGTCGATGACTCCGGGGTCCCCGACTGGGCCCGCCGCGGTGACGCAGCGCCGCCGTTCGTCGACGGACCCACCGGGGAGCACGCCTCCTTTGCGGGACTGCGTCGAGCAGATGGTGCCGATGTGCTGGAGGGGCTCAACCCACCGCAGCGCGAAGCGGTGACCCACGCGGGCTCCCCCCTGCTGATCGTGGCCGGAGCCGGGTCCGGCAAGACACGCGTGCTGACCCAACGGATAGCCCACCTCCTCGATCATCAGGGCGCGCAGCCAGGTCAGATCCTGGCCATCACCTTCACCAACAAGGCTGCCGCCGAGATGCGAGAACGGGTCACCGAGCTGGTCGGCCCCAGGGCCCGGGCCATCTGGGTCTCCACCTTCCACTCCGCCTGCGTGCGCATTCTGCGACGAGAGGCCGCCACCATCGGGATGAAGTCCACCTTCTCGATCTACGACGCGGCCGACAGCCAGCGGCTCATGGCCATGGTGATCCGCGACCTCGACCTGGACCCGAAGCGCTATCCCGCGCGGGCTTTCACCGCGAAGGTGTCCAGTGCCAAGAACGAGCTGATCGACGAGGAGACCTTTGCCGCGCAGGTAGGCAACAACCACTACGAGCGCATGGTGGCCTCGGCATACACGATGTATCAGCAGCGTCTTCGCTCGGCGAACGCCTTGGACTTCGACGACATCATCTCGATGACGGTGAACATCCTGCAGGCCTTCCCGGCCGTGCGTGAACACTACCGGCGCCGCTTCGCGCACGTGTTGGTGGACGAATACCAAGACACCAACCACGCGCAGTACGTCTTGATCAAAGAGCTCGTCGGCACGGCCGACGAGGACATGCCGATGGCGCAGCTGTGTGTGGTGGGGGACGCGGACCAGTCGATCTATGCCTTCCGAGGGGCCTCGATCCGCAACATCGTGGAGTTCGAGCAGGACTATCCACAGGCTCGCACCATCGTGCTGGAACAGAACTACCGCTCCACTCAGACTATCCTGCAGGCCGCCAACGCCGTCATCTCGCGCAACGGCAGTCGCCGCGAGAAGCGGCTGTGGACCGACGCCGGCTCTGGCACCCCGATCGTTGGCTACGTCGGGGATGACGAGCACGACGAGGCCTCCTTCATCTCGCAGAAGATCGACAGCCTCAGTGACCAGCACGGTGTCCGCCCGGCCGACGTGGCGATCTTCTATCGCACCAACGCCCAGTCGCGTGCTCTGGAGGAGGTGCTCGTGCGCACCGGGGTGCCCTACAAGGTCGTAGGCGGGACGAGGTTCTACGAACGGCGTGAGGTCAAGGACGCGCTCGCGTATCTGCGGGTGGTGGCCAATCCGGCCGACGACGTCAACCTGCGCCGGATCATCAACGTGCCGAAACGCGGAATCGGCGACCGCGCGCAAGAGTGCATTGCCGCGCTGTCCACCCGCGAACGGATCCCGTTCGTCGCCGCGTTGGGGCGTCCCGACGATGCCCCCGGGATCGCCTCCCGCTCGGTTGCGGCTATCAAGGCATTCACGGCGCTGATGGAAAAGGTGCGCGAGGTCGCCGAGGATCCGGCGTGCGGGGTGGGCGACCTGGTCGAAGCCATCCTGGACCAGTCGGGGTATGTGGCGGGCCTGCGGGCGAGCGCGGACCCGCAGGATGAGACCCGGGTCGAGAACCTCGCCGAGCTGGTGGCCGTGGGCCGTGAGTTCGACGAGAACTATCCGCAGGGGACGCTCGTGGAGTTCTTGGAGCAGGTCTCCTTGGTGGCCGATGCCGACGAGATCCCGGACGAGGGGACCACGGGTGATGGCGGTGGTGGGGTGGTGACGCTGATGACCCTGCACACGGCCAAGGGGTTGGAGTTTCCGGTGGTGTTCCTGACGGGGATGGAGGACGGCACCTTCCCGCACATGCGCTCGCTGAATGATCCGGCCGAGCTGGAAGAAGAGCGCCGGCTGGCCTACGTCGGGATCACCCGGGCGAGACAGCGACTGTTTCTGTCCAGGGCGGGGAGCCGCTCGGCCTTCGGCTCACCCCAGTGGAATCCACCGTCGCGTTTCCTCGATGAGATTCCGGAGGAGCTGCTGACCTGGGAGCGCACCGACGCTGACCGGGCACGCTTTGCCGGGCGCAGCAGCGCCTCCGCACGCCCGGGCGCCGTCCGGCTCAACCCTCGAGGCACCCCTCGGGGCCTTACTGCTCAGGCTCCGATCAGTGTCGCGGCCGGAGATCGGGTCACGCACGACAGCTTCGGGCTGGGAACCGTCGTGCGGGTCGAAGGGACCGGCGACAACACGATGGCGCACGTCGACTTCGGCGACAGCGGGATCAAGCGTCTGCTACTGCGGTTCGCCCCACTGGAGAAGTTATAGCGCCTCGATCAGTCCAGCAGCCCACGGTCGGTCAGCCAGCGTCGAGGATCAATCGGTTTCCCCGCTGGCGTGTGCACCTCGAAGTGGAGGTGGGCGCCGGTGCTGTTGCCGGAGTTGCCGACCTCGCCGACCCGGTCGCCCGACTCAACGATGGCTCCCCGCTCCACGTCGAGGACCGACAGGTGGCCGTAGGTGAACTCCGTGCCGCCCTCGGTCGTAATGCGCACGTGGTGTCCCAGGCCGCTGTTATAGCCCGCGGCGGTCACCTTTCCCGGTGCCACGGCATACAGCGGTCGTCCGATCTCGGCCCCGAAATCGATGCCGTTGTGCATGCGGGACCACCTCATCCCGAACCCTGAGGTCACCCTGGCCTCGGTGATGGGGGGGACGTAGGCGGATCGGGGCGACTCGCGGATTGAGCGGGCACTTTCGCTCGCCGACCGTGCGGCGCCGCTCACGGCTCGTCCCGTGAGCATCGTCTGGGCATCGGCGAACCCGCCTCGGATATCCGCCGTCTGGGCTCGCAACCGTTCGCTCGTGCGCGAGGCTGCGGGGGCGGCCCGCTGGGTCAGGTGGATGACGTCGACGACGGGTGAGGACGATGCCGGGGCGATGTCGGCGCGGGCGCTACTGGAATCGGTGGCCCCGCTGAGCAGGCCGTAGCTCGCGCCGACCAACACGGCAGCAGTGATGATGCGAGTGGCGCCGCGGGCCGCCGGATGACGGCGAGAGCGGCCTCGGACAGGGGTAGCGAGGGCAGCGGGCATGAACACCTTCGTTCTGGCGCGTGGATCGGCGCAACCCCCGGACGCATCACATGGGGTCTACTTTGCTGCGGCCACGATCCGAGCAAAGAACTGATCAGCAAAAACGTAGCGCATCCGGGGTTGAGGATTCAACCTTGGTGCGACGACGGTGTCCCACGCCGCGCGCGAGGGTGCGCTACCCTGCCCATCATGACCTCATCACCGCTGCGCGTGGTCGTGGCCAAGCCCGGTCTGGACGGGCACGATCGGGGCGCCAAAGTCGTGGCCAGAGCGTTGCGCGACGCCGGGGTCGAGGTGATCTATACCGGTCTGCACCAGACCCCGGAACAGATTGTGGAAGCCGCGATCGCCGAGGACGCCGACGCGGTCGGCCTGTCCGTGCTCTCCGGGGCCCACATGACGCTCTTCGCGAAGGTGATCGAGCTGCTCAAAGTCAAGGACGCGGCCGATATTGTCGTGTTCGGCGGCGGGATCATTCCCGAGGCCGACATCCCGGTCCTGGCTGAGATGGGGGTTGCTCGGGTCTTCACTCCCGGGGCCACCACGACCGAGATCACCTCGTGGGTCCACAACGAGCTCGCCGGCCACTGACCCAGGCCGTCGCAACGCCAACCGTCCAACATCAACGATCGGAAGCTGACTCGTGGATCTGTTCGAGTACCAAGCGCGGGACATGTTCGAGGCACATGGCGTGCCGGTGCTGCCCGCGGAAGTGATCACCGACGCCGCGTCGGCCGGTGACGTGGCGACGCGGGTCGGCGCCGACAGCGGCGGCGTCGTCGTCGTCAAGGCCCAGGTCAAGACCGGTGGGCGCGGCAAGGCGGGTGGGGTGAAGTTGGCCAAGAGCCCGACCGAAGCCACCGAAGCGGCCGAAGCGATCCTGGGCATGGACATCAAGGGCCACACGGTCGGCACCGTGATGATCGCCGCGGGGGCCCAGATCGAGGAGGAGTACTACTTCTCGATTCTGCTGGACCGGTCGAACCGCACCCTGCTCGCGATGTGCAGCAAGGAGGGCGGAGTCGAAATCGAGACGTTGGCGGTGGAGCGTCCGGAAGCCTTGGCCCGGGTCACGGTCGACCCGTTGGTGGGGATCGACGATGAGGTGGCCGCCAGGATCGTCGACGAGGCTGGCTTCGAGGGCTCGGAGGCCAGCTCCATCGCCTCGGTGTTGAAACAGCTGTGGACGGTCTATCACGAGGAGGACGCCACACTGGTCGAGGTGAACCCCCTGGTGAAGACGCAGGACGGTCAGATCATCGCGTTGGACGGCAAGGTCAGCCTGGATGAGAATGCTGACTTCCGTCACGAGGCCCACGCCGATCTCGTCGACGAGGGGGCGAGCGACCCGTTGGAGGCCAAAGCCAAAGCCAAGGGCCTGAACTACGTGAAGCTGGACGGCAACGTCGGCATCATCGGCAACGGTGCCGGGCTGGTCATGTCCACGCTCGACGTCGTCGCCTACGCCGGACAGGACCTCAGTGACGGCGGCGAGGCGAAGGCGACGCCGGCGAACTTCCTGGACATCGGGGGTGGCGCCTCGGCGCAGGTGATGGCCGACGGCCTCGAGGTCATCCTCGGCGACGAGCAGGTCGAGTCCGTCCTGGTGAACGTGTTCGGCGGGATCACCGCGTGCGACGCGGTCGCCACCGGCATCGTGCAGGCACTCGAACTGCTCGGTGACTCGGCCACCAAGCCATTGGTCGTGCGTTTGGACGGCAACAACGTCGATGAGGGCAGAGCGATTCTGTCCCGAGCCGACCACCCGTTGGTCACGCTCGCCGACACCATGGACGGCGCTGCCCGCAAGGCCGCCGAACTCGCCGCCAACCACTCCAGCTGAGGACGAAGGACACACACGACATGGCGATTTTTCTCGACCAGAACTCCACCATCATCGTCCAGGGCATGACCGGCGGTGAGGGGCGCAAGCACACCCAGCGCATGCTCACCTCGGGTGCCACCATCGCGGGAGGCGTGAATCCCAAGAAGGGCGGGCAGAGCGTCGACTTCGAAGACGGCGTGCAGGTGCCGGTGTTCACCTCGGTCGCCGAAGCGATGGAGGCCACCGGTGCTGATGTCTCGGTGATCTTCGTGCCAGCCGCGTTCACCAAGGCTGCGGTCGTCGAGGCCGTGGATGCCGGCATACCCCTGGCGGTGGTCATCACCGAAGGAGTCCCGGTCAAGGACACGGCCGAGTTCTACAGCTACGCGGCCGCCGAGGGCGTGACCCGGTTGATCGGTCCCAACTGTCCCGGACTGATCAGCCCCGGGCAGTCCAACGCCGGCATCATCCCGGCGGACATCACCACCGCCGGCAAGCTCGGCTTGGTCTCCAAATCCGGCACCTTGACCTACCAGATGATGTACGAGCTGCGTGACATCGGCTTCACCACCTGTGTGGGCATCGGTGGCGACCCGGTGATCGGCACGACCCACATCGACTGCCTGAAAGCCTTCGAAGAAGACCCGGACACCGAAGCCATCGTGATGATCGGGGAGATCGGTGGGGACGCCGAGGAGCGGGCCGCCGACTACATCAAGGACCACGTCACCAAGCCGGTGGTGGGCTACGTCGCCGGCTTCACTGCTCCCGAGGGCAAGACGATGGGGCACGCGGGGGCCATCGTCTCCGGCTCGTCCGGAACGGCCGAGGCCAAGAAGGAGGCCCTTGAGGCGGCCGGGGTCAAGGTCGGCAAGACTCCGTCCCAGGCGGCCGAGCTGATGCGAGAGATCATCAACCAGGGTTGAGTCGGCTCGGCCGGCCGAAAGGGCGGTTTCACCGCGGTGCGCCTTCGCCGTTTGCTCGCGTCGACGAGCAACGATGGGGTCGTTATGACTGTCCAGGACCGGCCGACCCGACGTTCACCTCCTCGTCTTTCGATGCCCGTGGTCGGCGGGGCGGGGCTGCCGTGGTGGGGTCTGCCCCGACTCAAAGCCTTAGGTGGCGCAGCCCTGGCCGGGGCGCTGGCCGCATTGGTGGCCTGGCTGGTGATCGCGGTGCCGGTGCTCATCGCGTGGTTCGCCGAGCCGTTGTCGACGGTGTCGGCGTGGCAGGCCCTCGGGGCCGCCGCTGCCGGCTGGGCTCTGGCGCACCGGGGAGTGGTCGACGCGACCGAGGTCTCGCTCCAGCTGGCCCCGTTGTTGCTCACCGCGGTGCCGGTCTTGCTGTGCCGCTACGCCGCGCGCCACGTGCTCACCGAGGATGGTGCGCCGACGCGCCCCCGGCGTATTGCCGGGTTTCGGGCGGCCTGGCACGGTCTGCGCGGGAACGAGCTGGCCGCGTTCGTCGGTGGATACCTCGCGCTGGGGTTGCTCGTCTGTCTGGGTTCGGCCCTGGGCGACGCTCCGGCCTCGTTCTGGTTGTCTCTGCCCGGGTTGATCCTGGTGCCCGTCACCGGCATCGCTCTGGCGCTGATCCGTGAGCACCGGCGCGAGGAGAACCCCACCATCGCGCGGGCTCTTCGCTGGCTGACCAACCGCATTCCGGTACTGGCGCGCCGGGGTCTGAAACCCGCGGGGGAGGCGTTGTCCGCGCTCGCGGTCGGTTCTCTCGTGCTGCTGGTGGCCTTGTTGGCGCTGCGGGCCGAGCGAATCGGCACCCTGTACGCCGCGCTGGATCCCGGGGCCGTGGGAGTCGCGGTGTTGACGTTGGGACAGCTGTTGCTGCTGCCCAACCTGATCATCTGGGCGCTGGGATGGATCGCCGGGGCGGGGATGGCCATCGGCCCGGTGACCGTGGGGTGGTCGCAGTCCAGCGCCGCCGACCTTCCGCTGATACCGATTCTGGGGGCTCTGCCCGAGCCGGGGCCGCTGCCGTCGTGGACCTGGCTCATCGGCCTGTTTCCCGTCCTGGTCGGCGCCTGGCTCGGCTTTCGCAGCGCGCGCTCAGCCCCACGACTAGCCTCCTGGTGGACCAAGGCCCGGGTGGCCGCGTCGGCGTGTGCGTGGGTCGGGGTGGCCGTGCTCGTGTTCAGCTGGCTGGCTAGTGGCAGCGTGACCCCGGGGCTGCTCGGCACCGTGGGCACGGTCCCGCTGGTAGCGACCGGTGCGCTCCTCGCCGAGCTGCTGGCGGGGGCGATCACCGTGGTGACCGGCATGCACGTCACTCGCCGCCGACTGTAGTCGGCGGCTACAGTCGGCGCGTGCCGCACACCGATCACCAACCAACACCGATCGTGGTCCTGGTCTCCGGCAGCGGCAGCATCCTGCAGGCCCTCATCCAGGCCACGCTCGACCCGGACTACGGGGTCCGGATCGTCGCGGTCGGCGCGGATCGGCCGGACATCGCCGGGCTGACCCGGGCACAGCAGGCCGGACTGCCGACCTTCGTCGTGCGGGTCAGCGACTACTCGACCCGGGCGGACTGGGATGCCGCCCTGGCTGAGCACCTCGGGACCTGGCTGCCCTCCCAGGATGTCGAGCGCAGATGGGTGATCAGTGCCGGATTCATGAAGGTCCTCGGATCACAGGTGCTGGATGGGTTCACCGTGCTCAACACCCACCCCGCCCTGCTCCCCGCCTTTCCCGGCGCACACGCGGTCCGGGAGGCGCTGGCCTACGGGGTCCACGTCACCGGCACCACGGTCCATCTGGTCGATCAGGGCATGGACACGGGTCCGATCGTGGCGCAACGTGCCGTGCCGATCCGGCCCGGTGACACCGAGGACTCGCTGCACGAACGGATCAAGGTCGTCGAGCGAGACCTGCTCGTGCGCACCGCTCATCGCATCATCACCCACGGCTTCACCCAGTCTGAACGAAAGGTCACCCTCGCGTGATAGCTCCCGATCAGCCCACCCGACCTATCCGCCGCGCTTTGATCTCGGTGTACGACAAGAGCGGCCTGGAAGACCTCGCCGCCTCGCTGCATACGTCCGGGGTCACGCTCGTCTCGACCGGGTCGACGGCGGCCAGGATCGAAGCATCCGGGGTGCCGGTGACCTCCGTCGAGGAGGTCACCGGCTTCGCCGAATGCCTGGGTGGGCGCGTCAAGACGCTGCACCCCGGCGTGCACGCCGGATTGCTGGCGGACACGACCAACCCGGAGCACATGGACTCGATCGCCGCGTTGAACATCGAGGCCTTCGACCTGTTGGTGGTCAACCTCTATCCGTTCGCGGACACCGTGGCAGCGGGCGCGGACCAGGACAGCTGCATCGAGCAGATCGACATCGGCGGCCCCGCGATGATCAGGGCCGCGGCGAAGAACCACCGCAGTGTGGCGGTGGTGGTCGATCCCCACGCCTACGCCGAGGTGGTTGCGGCGGCCCAGGGAGATGGCTTCGACCTGCGCGACCGGCAGCGGCTCGCCTCACTGGCCTATCGGCATACCGCGATGTATGACGCGGCGGTGGCTTCGTGGATGGCCGAGCAGTTCCCGGTCGAGCCCGTGTCGCAGGGCGACACCTCCGTGGAGTGGGCCAGCGCGAGTTGGCGTCGGGTGGACACGCTGCGCTACGGCGAGAACCCGCACCAGGACGCCGCGGTGTATGCCGCAGATCCGGGCGGCCCGTTCGGTGACGAGGCAGGGGTGGCGCGGGCGGAGCAGCTGCACGGCAAGGCAATGTCCTACAACAACTACGTCGATGCCGACGCCGCCTTTCGGGCGGCCTACGACCACGGCGACCAGCCGACCGTCGCCGTAATCAAGCACGCCAACCCGTGTGGGATCGCCGTCGGCGCCGACGTCGCGCAGGCCCACGAGCGGGCGCACGCGTGCGACCCGGTCTCGGCCTACGGCGGAGTGGTTGCGGCCAACCGGGCGGTGAGCGCCGCCATGGCACGAGCGCTGGCCGATATCTTCACCGAGGTCGTCGTTGCGCCCGATTTCGAGGCTGATGCACTCGAGGTGTTGCGAGCGAAGAAGAACGTGCGCCTGCTGCGTGTCCAGCCACCGACCGGGCAGCCGAGTGTCGACGGACGTCTGATCAGCGGCGGCCTCCTGCTGCAACGTCGCGATCGAGTCGACGCGAAAACCGAGGACGGGGGCGATGACCCCTCGCGGTGGCGCCAGGTCGCCGGCCCGGCTGTGTCGGAGTCGGTCCGCTCGGATCTGGCCTTTGCGTGGCGGGCCTGCCGTTCGGTGAAGTCCAACGCGATCTTGCTGGCCCGCGGTGGGGCCAGCGTCGGCGTGGGGATGGGCCAGGTCAACCGGGTGGACAGCTGCCACCTGGCGGTGCAACGGGCCGGGGACAGGGCTGCCGGCAGTGTGGGGGCCTCCGATGCCTTCTTTCCGTTCGCCGATGGTCTGCAGGTCCTGATCGACGCCGGCATCCATGCCGTCGTCTGCCCTGGCGGCTCGATCCGGGACGATGACGTGATCGCCGCGGCGACCGCGGCCGGGGTGAGCCTGTTCTTCACCGGCACGCGCCACTTCGCGCACTGATCCTCGGCGCACCCGGGTGCCCCAGCACACCACCGATCGCGCATTCGCTGCCGCGTTGATGCTTGCGGTGCTCAGCGGCAGCATGGTCGCGATCCAGTCCAGGATCAACGGCGCGCTGGCTGACCGGGTGGGTTCGTTTCCGGCTGCGGGCGTCAGTTTTCTCACCGGGTTTGCGGTGCTCAGCGCGGTGATGGTCATGCCCTCGGTTCGTCGCCGCGTGGGCGCCGTGCTGGCGGCGATCCGCGAGCATCGACTGCGCTGGTGGCAGCTGTTGGGCGGTGTCGGGGGTGGGTTGCTGGTCTCCACCCAAACGTATGCCGTCCCGCGCGTGGGCGTCGCCGCCTTCCTGATCGCCGTGGTCGCCGGTCAGGGAATGAGCGCCCTGCTCGTGGACCGGCAGGGGTGGGGCCCCGGTGCCGCCTTGCCGCTGACGGTCCTGCGGGTCGCGGGTGCGGTGACCGGAGTATTCGGAGTAGCGGTCGCCGCCACGGCTTCGGGTGGCTCTGCGGGGGCCGGCTTGCCCTTGCTGCCCTTGCTGCTGGCCTTCGGCGTCGGCCTAGGAGGCTCGGTCCAGTACGCCCTGAACGGCCGAGTGACCACCGTTGGTCGCAACCCGTTGGCGACCGCATGGATCAACTTCGCGGTCGGCACCTGCACGGTCCTGGTGGCCGGGACAGCTGCCGTGGTGGCGGGCTTGGCGAGCCTGCCGACGACGTTCCGGGCGCCGTGGTGGGCCTGGTTGGGCGGCCTGTGCGGGGTGGTCTTCATCGCCGGCGCGGCGTGGGCCGTGCAGCACACCGGAGTGTTGGTCTTCGCGCTGGTGGCGGTGACCAGCCAGGTGGGGGTCGCGCTGCTGTTGGACCTCACCAATCCCGCGGTGAGTGAGCGGATCGGCCGCCAGTTCCTCCTCGGACTCACGCTCACCGTGCTGGGCGCCATCACCGCCGGTGTGGCTGCTCGCAAGGACACCCTTGATTCGCCCGCATCACGGCCTGCGGCTGGTTAGCATGGCGCTCATGACTGCGCGCACTCTGGACGGCAAGGCCGTGTTGGCCGACATCAAGGAGGAACTCTCCGCCCGGGTCCAGGCCTTGAGCGAGCGGGGCGCGCGACCCGGACTCGGCACCATCCTGGTCGGGGACGATCCCGGTAGCACCTGGTACGTCGGCGCCAAGCACCGCGACTGTGCGGAGATCGGCATCGCGTCCATCCGGCGAGACCTGCCCGCCACCTCGTCGCAGGGGGAGGTCGAAGCGGTCATCGACGAGTTCAACGCCGACCCGGCCTGCACCGCATTCCTGGTGCAACAACCCACCGGCCTCGACGAGTTCGCGTTGTTGTCCCGGGTCGAGCCGAGCAAGGACGTCGATGGCCTGCACCCGGTCAACCTCGGGTCGTTGGTGCTGGGCGCAGCCTCCCCGTTGCCGTGCACGCCGGTCGGGGTCGTGGAGCTGTTGCGCCGCTACGACGTGCCGATCGCCGGAGCCCATGTGGTAGTGATCGGACGCGGACTCACGGTGGGGCGACCGCTCGGCCTCATCCTGACCCGGCGCAGCGAGAACGCCACCGTCACGCTCTGTCACACCGGGACCCGTGACCTGGCCAGTCACCTCCGCGCAGCGGACATCATCGTCTCTGCGGCCGGCGTCCCCGATCTCGTCCGAGCCGACATGGTCAAGCCGGGTGCTGCAGTGTTGGACGTCGGGGTGGCCAGGCGCGACGGCAAGATCGCCGGTGACGTGGCCTCCGACGTGCTCGAGGTCGCGGGGTGGCTCTCACCCAACCCCGGAGGGGTCGGGCCGATGACCCGGGCGATGCTCTTGTCCAACGTCGTCGAAGCCGCCGAACGGGCGCTCGGCTAGCGGGGTGAGCAAGCAGACGACGATGGACGAACATCAAGGGTGGCGGGTCACCCAGCCCCTAGGAGCCTGGTGGGTGCTGCCGGTGGGTCTGCTGATGTCCACCGTGGTGCTCCTCAGCGGCGGGCTACGGAGTTTTGGCTACGCCATGGCGCTCACCCTCGCGGTGGCGGCGGTCGCGCGCCTGGTGACCCCGGCGGCTCGAGCCGGAGGCCTGATCGTGCGTTCCCGAACGTGGGACGTGGCGTTGTTGGCCACCCTGGCGGTCGCGAGCGCGGTCCTGAGCCTCAGCCTGGTGATCCGCTGAGGGCGGCTGAGCCGCAGCTCGTCAGCTGATCAGGCCGAGGGAGGTGACGGAGTCGCGCTCCTGCGTCAGCTCGGTGACCGAGGCGTCGATTCGCTCACGCGAGAAGGAGTCGATCTCCAGGTCACGCACGATCGCCCACTCCCCACCGGCGGTGGTGACCGGGAAGGACGACATCAGCCCCTCCGGAACGTCGTAGGAGCCGTCGGAGGCCACCACCATCGACGTCCAGTCACCCTCTGCGGTGCCGGCGAACCAGTCGCGAGTGTGGTCGATCGTGGCCGCCGCGGCCGAGGCGGCTGAGGAGGACCCGCGTGCCTCGATGATTGCCGCACCCCGCTTGGCAACCGTGGGGATGAACGTCTTCTCCAGCCATTTCTGGTCATCCACCATCGCGGCGGCGTTATGACCGGCAACCTCGCAGTGAAAAAGATCGGGATACTGCGTCGCGGAGTGGTTCCCCCAGACGGTCATCCTGGTGATGTCGGTCACGGGGTGGCCGGTCTTGTGGGACAACTGGGCCATGGCCCGGTTGTGGTCCAGCCGGGTCAGGGCAGTGAAGCGCTCGCGGGGGATATCGGGAGCGTGCTGCATCGCGATCAACGCGTTGGTGTTGGCCGGATTCCCGGTGACCGTGACGCGGATGTCACTGGCCGCGTGGTCGTTCAACGCCGCGCCCTGTCCGGTGAAGATGCCGCCGTTGGCTTCGAGCAGGTCGGCGCGCTCCATCCCCTTGGCGCGCGGTCGGGCCCCGACGAGGAGAGCAACGTTGGCTCCATCGAACACCAGGTTCGGGTCCGACCCGATCTCCACGCCGTGCAGCAGCGGGAAGGCGCAGTCGTCCAGCTCCATGACGACACCCTCGAGGGTTTTCAGGGCCTCCGGGATCTCCAGCAGCCGCAACTGCACGGGCGTGTCCTGCCCGAGCATCTCGCCAGAAGCGATCCGAAACAACAGGTTGTAGCAAATCTGGCCGGCAGCGCCGGTGACAGCCACCTTGACTGGCTTGCGATCCACGGTGTCGATTCCCAACTGATGAAGGAGTAGGCGGTCAGTATGGAACGGTAGCAGCGACCGCTCGCGATAACCTGGCGTCTGCCCCCGATCCGGACCCGTCTGAACCGACTTCAGGAGTTGCGCGCCTCATGGCCACGATCATCTACACCGTCACCGACGAGGCCCCGATGCTGGCCACCCATTCGCTGAAGCCCGTCGTGGAGGCGTTCTGCGCCACGGCGGGTATCGAGGTGGCGACCAAGGACATCTCGCTGGCCGCCCGGATCCTCGCCGCCCTCGGCGAACGGTTGCCGCAGGAGCAACGGGTGCCCGATGCGCTGGCCGAGCTCGGGGAGCTGACGCACACCGCCGAAGCCAACATCATCAAGCTGCCGAACATCAGCGCTTCGTTGCCGCAGCTCAAGGCCGCAATCGCCGAGCTGCAGGGGCACGGTCTCGACGTCCCGGACTATCCCGACTCACCGACCGACGACGACACGGCGGACATCAAGGCGCGCTACGACTCGGTCAAGGGTAGCGCCGTCAATCCCGTTCTGCGCCAAGGTAATAGCGACCGGCGCGCGCCTGCGTCGGTGAAGAAGTTCGCGCGGGCCCACCCCCACTCGATGGGTGAATGGTCGGCCGACTCGCGCAGCAACGTGGCGACCATGTCCGAGGGCGACTTCCGGCACAGTGAGAAGTCGGTGGTTCTCCAGGCGCAGGACACGCTGCAGATCGTGCACGTCGGCAGCGACGGCACGCGCACGGTCCTCAAGGAATCGGTCCCGGTAGAACAGGACGAGGTGGTCGACGCAGCGGTGATGCGTGTGGCTGCGCTGGAGGAGTTTCTGCGCGAGCAGATCTCGCGTGCCGCCCAGCAGGACGTGCTGTTCTCGGTGCACTTGAAGGCCACGATGATGAAGGTGTCGGACCCCATCGTCTTCGGCCACGTGGTCCGGGCCTTCCTGCCCCAGGTCTTTGCCGAGCACGGCGACACCTTGGCCGAGGCGGGTCTGAACCCGAACAACGGTCTGGCCGCCATCCTCACGGGTCTGGACTCTCTGCCCGCCGAGACGGCGGACGCGGTCCGTTCCGCGATCACCGAGGGCCTGGCTCAGGGGCCGGACCTGGCCATGGTCGACTCCGACAAGGGCATCACGAACCTGCACGTGCCCAGCGACGTCATCGTCGACGCCTCGATGCCGGCGATGATCCGCACGTCGGGTCAGATGTGGGGCCCGGACGGGTCGCCGGCCGACACCCTCGCGGTCATCCCGGACAGCAGTTACGCCGGGGTCTACCAAGCGGTGCTCGATGACTGTCGGGCCAACGGGGCCTTCGACCCGACGACGATGGGTTCGGTGGCCAACGTCGGCTTGATGGCTCAGGCGGCGGAGGAGTACGGCAGTCACGACAAGACGTTCGAGATCGAAGCCGCCGGCACCGTGCAGATCGTCGGCTCGGACGGTGAGGTGCTGATCGAGCAGGACGTCGAGGAGGGGGACATCTGGCGTGCAGCCCAAACCAAGGACGTGCCGATCCGGGAATGGGTCGCGCTCGCGGTTGCCCGGGCACGAGCGACCGGCGCCCCGGCGGTGTTCTGGCTGGACGAGAGCCGGGCCCACGACGCCACGCTGATCGCGAAGGTGCAGGACTACCTGGCCGAACAGGACACCGAAGGACTGCAGATCGACATCATGGCCCCGGTCGAGGCCATCGCCCTGTCCCTGCAGCGGACTCGTGCCGGGCTGGACACCATCTCTGTTACCGGCAACGTGCTGCGGGACTACCTGACCGACCTGTTCCCGATCCTGGAGCTCGGCACCAGCGCCAAGATGTTGTCGGTCGTGCCGCTGATCAGTGGTGGTGGACTGTTCGAGACCGGCGCGGGCGGCTCCGCCCCCAAGCACGTGCAGCAGCTGCTGTCCGAGAATCACCTGCGCTGGGACAGCCTCGGTGAGTTCCTCGCCATAGCCGTCAGTCTGGAGCACCTGGCGCAGGCTAGTGGCAACGACCGGGCGCAGGTGCTGGCCGACGCGCTGGACCGAGCGACCGGCACCGTTCTGGACCAAGGCCGGTCGCCGAGCCGTGCGGTCGGAGAAATCGACAACCGCGGCAGCCACTTCTATCTGGCGATGTACTGGGCCACGGAGCTGGCCGCGCAAAGCGACGACGCCGACCTGGCCCAGGCTTTCGCCGAGGTCGCCGAGGAGCTCACCGACCAGGAAGCCGTCATCGTCCAGGAGCTGGCCGATGTCCAGGGCCAGTCGGTCGATCTTGGCGGCTACTACTTGCCTGACCGGGAGCACACCACCGCGGTGATGCGACCGTCGTCCACCTTCAACCACGCGTTGAGCCGGCTGCACGAGCCCACCGGCGTCTAGCCAGCCGCCGCACGCCGGACAAAGTCGGCGAGGTCCGCGGACTGCTGCAGTCGCGACGGTTCATGGACATACATCATGTGCCCGGCCGGGTAGTAGCGGTGCTCGATCCGGTCGTACCCAGCGGCCGGAACCTCGAGGGTGTGCAGCACCTCCTCGGCGGCCAGGAACGGGGTCGCCCCGTCATACCACCCGTAGGCGACGTGAACCCGAAGGTGGGGGTTGGCTCGCATGGCACGCGCCAACCTCGGTGTCACGTCGACGGAGCGTCCCTCGAAGTCGCTGTAGGACCAGGGCTGCACCCGGGTCGAGATCTGCTCGTAGTGCAGATCGCTGTGATAGCCCAAGGTGTCGCGGAGATGATGGTTGATGGCCGCCGCGTAAGGGCCGCTGATGGCGTCGTAGGAGGGGTCGACGTCGGCGCGCGCAGCGTTGCCGTCGCCCGCAGGGCCGCTGAAACGGCCATCGAGCCGGCCGACGACGAGGTGCTGTGAGCGAAGCAGCTCGGCGAAGAAGCGATGATGCTCGATCCGTAGGTCGGCTCGGTCGATCCACGCCGGCTCCAACCCGGTCAGTCCGGCCAGCGTCTCGACGTGTTCGGCCCGGTCGCGGCCCGTGAGCCGATTGCCGCGGCTCAACGCCCAGGGATAGTCGCGCTCGCAGTAAGCCCGCGCCTGGGCGATGACCTCCTGCAGTGAGGCCTCGTCGTTGTGGCGGCCGTGAAAGTGCGCGATCGCGGCATACGTCGGGAGGAAGGAGACGAAGCCCCGGTCCTCGTCGGGTTCGTTCAGCCCGATCGAACCGAGATCGAGCACCGAGGAGATCAACATGAGCCCGTTGAGATACATCCCGAACCGGGTCTGCAGGTGGTCGGCCAAGGCGGCGGCGCGCAGCGTCCCGTAGGACTCGCCCGCGAGGAACTTGGGGCTCATCCACCGGGCGTTGCGGGTGGTCCACAGCCGGATGATCTCGCCGATGGACTCGATATCACCGCTCACCCCGTGGAACGACGTGGTCGCACCGCCACGCACCGCCCGCGAATAGCCGGTGCTGACGGGGTCGATGAACACCAGGTCCGAGACCGCCAGCAAGGACTCTGCGTTGTCCACCAGCCGGGCCGGTGGCGGCAGCAGCGCACCGACGTCACCCATCTGCACCCGACGTGGCCCCAGCAGTCCGAGGTGCAGCCATACCGAGGAGGAACCGGGTCCGCCGTTGAAGGCGAAGGTGACCGGCCGGGAAGGACTCGCCGTCCCCTCTTCCTCGCGCTCGTCCACCGTGAGCACGTAGGACGTCAGGAAGACCTCGGCCTTGTCGGTGAGTCCGGTGAACGTGTCGTCGTCGTAGACCTCTTCGCGCAGCACGAACCGCCCCGTGGTGGCGGTGTATCGCAGGGTCGAACCGTCCACCTCCAGGGTGTGTTCGGTGCGGACCAGGTCATCCTGGGCGTGATCGTGCTCAACGGGTGCATCAGGTGGTGAGTCGGCCATTCGATCAGGGTATGCGGCATCGCGTCTTGGGGGAGTAGGGTCACCGGCTGTGACCAGGACGAGCAACACGGTAGGTGTCGTGCTGCTCATCCCCGATCCCCTGGGTTCGCAGGTGGTGCGCCTGCGGGCCCGCCTCGGAGACGTTTTGGGGATGGCTATTCCGGCGCACGTGACGTTGCTGCCGCCCACTGTCGTGGATGCACAGTGCTACGAGGAGTTCCAGCAACATCTGGCGCGCGTCGCCGGGGAGCACCGACCGGTGCGGATCGAGGTGGTGGGCACCGGCACTTTCCGGCCGGTCTCCGAGGTCGTGTTCCTGGCCATCGATGGGGGCGCACAGGCGTGCACCGAGCTGAACGCGGCGGTGTGCGCTGGCCCGGTGTCCTCTCCATCCGCCTTCCCGTTTCACCCGCACATCACCCTGGCTCACGACCTGGTCCCGGAGGTTCTGGATCAGGTCGCTGCCGATCACCGCGAGGTGCGCGAGACGTTCACCGTGCCGCGGATGTGTCTGTACGAACTCGATGACGAGCACGGTTGGCAGGTGCGCCAGAGCTACCCCTTCGCGCAGCGATGATCTCGCGGCATGGTGGATGAGCTCCAGGCGCTGCGGACCTCAGGCGACTGAGGTGGACGTGCTCGAGATCGCCCGGCGGTAGTGCTGGACCAGCTGGTGGGTCAGTTCGGGCCACGAGCGCGCCACGACTGCGGCGCGTCCGCGCCTGCCCATCTGCTGGCGAAGGTCTGCGCCGAGGTCGCGATCGGCCGGGGTGAGCGCAGCGACCGCTGCGCTCAGCGCGCCGGACTGGTCGGGGTCGAAGAGCATGCCGGTGCGGCCATGGTCGATCAGGTCGACCGGGCCGCCGCGGGCGGGTGCAATAACCGGCAACCCACTGGCCGAGGCCTCCTGCAGGGTCTGCCCGAAGGTCTCCCGGGTGCCGGTATGGACGAAGGCGTCGAGGGCGGCGTAACAGCGGGCCAGGTCGAGTCCTTCACGTCGGCCCAGGAAATGCGCCCCGGGCAGGGACTGCGCCAGCACCTCGGCGCTGGGCCCCTCGCCGATCAGCACCAAGCGGACCCCGGGGTAGGCGTTCAGCTCACTGAGCCGGTGCAGCTCCTTCTCCGGGGCCAGGCGACCGACGTAGCCGAGCAGGATCTCGCCGTGAGGTGCCAGGGCAGAACGCAACTCCAGGGTCTCGGCGTCGAGACGGCGATCGGGGTGGAAGAGGTCGGCGTCGACCCCTCGACCCCATAGCGCAGTCCGCTGGATGCCGTGGGCGTGCAGGTCCTCCAGCGCCGAGGTGGACGGGGCGAGCGTCAGATCCGCCTGAGCGTGGATGCGACGGATCCAACGCCAGGTCGCCCTGGCCGTGAGGTTGCCCGCCGGCCCGCTGTGTTGACGGATATAGCTCGGCATGTCCGTCTGATAGATGGCCACGCTGGGCAAGCCCAACGCGCGCGCGGCCGTCAGGCCACGCACGCCCAGGATGAACGGCGAAGCCACGTGAACGACGTCGGGTGCGAAGCGGTGCAGCACCGTCTCGATCTCGTAGGAGGGGAGTCCGACCCGGAACTGTCGCACCGGCAGGCTGGTCACGGAGTGCACGGGGTAGCCGCAGTATCGAGCAGGAGTGCTGGTGGCGCTCCACGGGCTGGTCCCGGGCGCGATGACCAGGGCGTCGTGACCCTGTGCCCGCAAGCACTCCAACACCTTGCACACGCTGGTCGTGACGCCGTTCAGAGCGGGCAGGAAGGACTCGGTGACGATAGCTACGCGCACATGCTCCAGCGTGGAGCCCTCAGGTGTCGCCGGGGCGAGGGGAGTCGAACGTGCAGATGAGCCTCGGGTGAGGAGTGGGTGCGCTAACGCATCGTGACGACGCCCCGTCGTCACGCCTTGTTCATCCGTGCGCGCCTCGTTCAGGTCAGGTCCTTTCGCTGGCCCTGGTGCAGGGCTGTGACGATCGCCTTGACATCTTGCACCCGTTCGGTTGTCGTGACCAGGATCGCGTCGGCGGTGTCGACGACCACCACGTCCGGCACGCCCACCACGACCACCATCCGGCCCCCTGCCGCGGCCACCATGCCCGAACTGTCCACACTGACCACCTGGTCCTCGTCCCCGAGCACGCGCAGTCCAGGGTGCCTCGCGGAATCGCCGAGGTGTCTCGCAAGCGCCCCGAAGTCACCGATGTCGTCCCAGTCGAAGTCCGCCGGGAGCACGACGACCCGCCCGGCGGCGGCCGCGGGCTCGGCGATGGCACGATCGATCGTCAGCGCCGGAAGGGTCGCCCAGATGTCCTCGATCGACTCCGGGTCCGCGGCCACCGCACGGAGCCCAGCGGCCAGCTCGGGTTCCCAGCGTTGGATCATGTCCAGGAGCACGCCTGCCCGGGCAACGAACATCCCGGCGTTCCACAGGTGACCGTCGCGAACGTACCGCTCGGCGACTGCGCGGTCCGGCTTCTCGACGAAAGACTGCACCCGGTATGCCGGGACGGTCCCCGCCGAGCTCCCGGCGTAGACCGACCCTCGACGCAGATATCCGAAGCCGGTGGCCGGATAGGACGGCTGAACCCCCAGCGTCACCAGCATGTCGTCGTCACCGGCTACCTGGACGGCGGCAGTCACGCACCGGGTGAAGGCGGCGTGGTCATCGATCACGTGGTCGGCAGCAAAGGAACCGATGACGGCGTCCGGATCGCGTCGGTGAGCCACCGCGGCGGCCAGCCCGATGGCCGGCAGGGAGTCCCGCGGCGCGGGCTCGATCAGGAGGTTGCGGGCCAGCAACGTCGGCAGGGAGTCGGCAACGGCGCCGGCATGGACGCGACCGGTGACCACCATGAGTCGGTCACCGCACAGCGGGTGCAGGCGGTCCGCGGTCTGTTGCAGCAGGGAACGTCCGCTGCCGGTCAGGTCGTGCAGGAACTTGGGGTTAGCCCGACGCGACAACGGCCACAGTCGGGTCCCGGCGCCGCCGGCGGGAACGACGGCGTAGAAACCCGGAAGGCTACCTAGCGGGTGAGCTGTCTGCGGCGAGGCCCCGTCGGAAGGTGGGTCGCTCTCCCCCCGCTCCCGGTTGCCCATCCGGTCAGTCTAAGGCGGACCCGGCCCAGTGACCGCTTGTACAGTGAACACCTGTGAGCACTGCCCGAGGCCGCGCCGTGTCGGCGTCCTACTCCCGTGTGGCCAGGCCGATCTTGTTTCGTCTCGACCCGGAGCGGGCGCACGACGTGTCGATGACGGTGGCTCACGCGGTGGGCCAGGTCGCGTGGCTGCGCCGGGCGGTCTCGGCGCTGATGGCCCTCGACGGCCAGGGCGGCTCATCCGTGGACCTGTGGGGCCTGACCTTCCCCAACCGGCTGGGTTTGGCCGCAGGCATGGACAAGAACGGGATCGCCGTGCCGGCCTGGGCTGCCCTCGGCTTCGGGCACGTCGAGGTGGGCACGGTGACCGCAGTCCCGCAGCCGGGCAATCCTCGTCCCCGCCTGTTGCGGTTGCCGAGCAGCGGCGCCCTGATCAACCGCATGGGATTCAACAACGACGGCGCCCACGCCCTGGCCGCTCGGTTGGGTGAGCAGCGAGCTCGGGGGCTGATCGGCATACCGGTGGGCGTGTCCTTGGGCAAGAGCAAGGTCACCGACGTCGACGCGGCCACCCAGGACTACCTGGCGTCGCTGGCGGCGGTCCGTGACGTTGCCGACTACATCGCGGTCAACGTGTCCAGCCCGAACACGCCGGGACTGCGTTCGTTGCAGGACGCCGAGCCGCTGCGCCACCTGCTCACAGCCCTGGTTGCTGCCGCCCAGGAGACCCCGGTGCTGGTGAAGCTGGCACCCGATCTCACCGACGCCGCCATCGACGAAGCCCTGCAGGTGGCCACCGACGCGGGAATCGCCGGGATCATCGCCAGCAACACGACACTGAGCCGCGACGCGTTGCACGCCCGCGACATCGAACACGGCAGCCAGCGTGGTGGACTCAGCGGGGCGCCGCTGCGACTACGATCGCGGGCCATGGTGGCTCGCATCACCTCGACCAGCGATTTCCCGGTGATCGGCGTCGGTGGGGTGATGCGGGTGCAGGACGCTGAGGCCCTCTTGGATGCGGGGGCCAGCCTGGTGCAGGTCTATACGGGCCTGGTGTACGGCGGTCCGGCGCTGGTGCGAGGCGTTCGATCGCTCTGAAGTCAGCCACGTGCTCAGCCCTTGTTGGTCAGCGCATCTGGCAATACCCTGAGCGTCTCGCCAAGGGAAGGCCTACGCCATGGACGGAACCATCCTCAGTATTCTGCCGCCGGTTCTCGCGATCGTGCTGGTCATCACCACCAAGAAGGTGTTGCTCAGCCTAGGAGCGGGAGTGTTGTCCGCGGCCTTCATCGTGGCCGACTTCAACCCCCTGGAGACGCTGTCGCTCGTCTGGTCATCATTCGTGGAGATCTTCTGGGTCGACGGGGGGCTCAACACTGCCTATGTCTACATCCTGATCTTCACTCTGACCCTCGGCATGATCACCGCTCTGATCTTGATGGCCGGTGGCAGCTCGGCGTTCTCGGAGTGGGCAGTTCAGCGAATCAAAACCCGGCGCGGGGCGCAGTTCTTGGCCGCGCTACTGGGCGTCGTCATCTTCATCGACGACTACTTCAACGC
>JBASAZ010000007.1:0-1926 GCA_049650845.1 Ornithinimicrobium sp. | reverse complement strand
CTACTTAATGACCGACGTTAATTTTGGTTGGATTATTCGTAGTATTCACCGCTGGTCAGCAAGCATGATGGTATTAAGCATGATTCTTCACATTTGTCGTGTTTACTTAACGGGTGGGTTCAAACGACCACGTGAATTAACATGGGTGACCGGGGTCACTATGGCCGTTTGTACGGTTTCATTTGGTGTCACAGGCTATAGTTTGCCTTGGGATCAAATAGGCTACTGGGCCGTTAAAATTGTAACGGGCGTACCAGACGCGATTCCCATTGTAGGACCAACGGTAGTTGAACTTTTACGCGGTGGTGTAGGTGTAGGGCAAAGTACATTAACACGTTTTTACAGCTTACATACCTTCGTCCTGCCTTTATTAACAGCGGTGTTTATGCTGATGCATTTCTTGATGATAAGAAAACAAGGAATATCGGGTCCGTTGTAAAATCATGAAGAAGACAAACACTACGTTGAAGAAGACAAACACTACGTTGAAGAAGACAAACACTACATTGAAAAAGAACGTTGGTAAAAAGGTTACACAAAAGTTGGTTTTAAGCGAGCAGTTACCGAATTCTGTTTTAACGTCAGACGAAGCCCAAACGTTAAGCTTAGCTAACGGGTCACACCACTGGCGTATTTGGCAAGGTATCAATATAGGCACCATGTCGGATCGAGAGTTCGGCGCTTATATGGCCGGACTGATTGAAGGTGATGGTTGTTTTAAAGCCGCGGGTTTAAGTCTAGAATTTGATGTTCTCGACTTTTTTTTGGCTCGTATGATTTGTATACGTTTAAATGCTAATTTGAAAAAACATTTAAAATACATGAAAGCGAGCCCAAAATCATCCGAAAGAGCAGAGGGCAGTTATTGCATTTTTCTTCCGCTTTTTTTCGACCACGTGTCGTTTAAGACTCTTTATAATCTTGTCAACGGCCATTTCGTGGGGCCGTTCAAAGTGCAGCAATTAAAACACCATCGTTTAAATGGGTTCAACATGCGAGTAGCGGGGCCGGGTAAAACAAAGTACAAGTGGCAACCTACATCGACTTTATTGCCAGCCGACGCAGCCAACCTTGGTAAGTTTTGGCTTACTGGTTTTTTTGAGGCGGATGGTTGCGTTACTGTATGCAGGACAACTTGTGCATGTCGCATAATTTTTTCACAAAGTGACCCTTACTTGTTAGATCTCATTGCACAGAGGTTTGGTTTGAAGGTTGTAGCACGTTTTCGAACGGACAAAGTTGAACCAACGTGGCAATACACCGTAGAAACAAATTGTTGTGATACGTTGGTCACGTTTTTTGAACACTTTAGTGCCTACCCATTGCAAGGGATTAAGCATGGCCATATGTTCGTAACTAAGCAGGCTTTTGTTGTCAAGATCCGTTTGTTTAAGCTTCGAAACTCCAAAAAATGCCAAGCCACGACGATTCGTAAAACATTTTTTAGCAGCTTTTTTACATGTAGGGAAAATTTGGTTATTAAAATGACGGTCACTGGTCCTGTTTACATGGTTATCAATAGCCATAATGCTAAGGTGTGTCACGTTAGCGACGATTCTGATGGCCTGTTGGGGAAAAAATTGTTTGATTTAAGCTGTGTTTCGAAGATTAAACCTGTGTTTTAAGCTGTGTTTCGAAGATTAGACCTGTGTTTTAAGCTGTGTTTAGCGAAGATTAAACGTGTGCGTTTTTCCTGTTTCGTCGTTTTATGTTGCTAAAACTTTTTTTGTGGTGCTTGCCTTTGCTCCTTTTTTTGTTGTGCCTTTTTTTGTTGTGCCTTTTTTTGTCCTTGTTTGTTTTTATGTGTTGAAAAGAATAAGACCTTTGCTTTTATTTATAAGCAATGGTTTACAATTTCTATATATAAATGTTTAACTTTCTATTATGATGCGCATGCGTTTTCGTCAGAAAAAATATGATTATTAA
>JBASAZ010000006.1:0-13949 GCA_049650845.1 Ornithinimicrobium sp. | reverse complement strand
CTCGACTGGACCACCGAAGTCGATGCGAAGCAGGTGTCGCCGACTCACGGTCCGCTCTCACCCGGCAAGATCGTGGCTGCGGTTCAGCAGGCCGGGGTGGCAATGCTGACCACATTCATCAGGGGCGAGTCCTGGCACGCGGTGCTCATCCGACCTGACGGGGCGCTATCGCTGCACACCCTGGGCACCCTCTCCGCCATCACCGGTCGGATCCAGGCTGTGCAGGCCGATCTGAACGTGGCCGCCAGGGTCCAGCCGAACCATCCTCTCCACCACGCCATTCGGTCCTCATTGGCCCAGCGGCTGGTGGAGATCGACGAGGCGCTGCTCGCCCCGCTGACCAGCGAAGGGCTTGGCGCTTCCCCGCTGGTCGTCGTGCCCACCCCCGTGTTGAGCCTGGTCCCCTGGGGCATGCTGCCCAGCCGTCGGGGACGAGCCACCACCGTGGCGCGCTCGGCGACGATGTGGGGGCGGCGGCACACCCACCTGACCGACCTGCCGCAGGTGTGGGCCGGAGCCGGGCCGGACGTTCCGCTGGCCGACGGTGAAGTCAGCGCTGTGGTGGATGCGTGGGGGGCGGGCCTCGCCGTCCCTGCCGCCGCATGCACGACGGAGGTCTTGATGGGCGCCTTCGAACAGGCCGATCTGGTGCACGTCGCCGCGCACGGCGAACACCATACGCGGAACCCGCTGTTCTCCAGCCTGCGCTTGGATGATGGGTCCCTCTTCGCGCACGAGATCGAAGGCCGCCGACTGCGCGCATCGCACGTGGTTCTCTCAGCCTGCGAAAGTGGCCGCATCAGCGTGCGTCGGGGCGAAGAAGCCCTCGGCATGACTGCCAGCCTTCTTGCCCTCGGCGTCGGGACCGTCATTGCTGCCGGGAGCCCGATCCCCGACGCGATCGCCCACGCCGTCATGGGTGACTATCACCGACAGCTTGCCGGTGGTGTCGACGCCGCGACCGCACTGGCTAGCGCAACCGCCGACGGCGACGTGCTCGGCGCTGCCTTCACCTGCTTCGGATCGAGCTGGCGCTATTCACCGCCCCACGCAGCGACGTGACGGCGGACGGGTCTGGACACCAAGAACCCCTGGCCGCGTTTCCGCTGGCCAGGGGTCCGGTACTGTCTCAACACAGTGCGCGCCCGAAGGGATTCGAACCCCTAACCTTCTGATCCGTAGTCAGATGCTCTATCCGTTGAGCTACGGGCGCCAGTCGCCGCGGTGGCAGCGGCTGTGAACGATACCGGACAGGCGGGGGCCAGTGAAATCACACGTCCTGGCCACTGCGTTGACGCTAGGGTCAACACCTGATCTGCCCCCGATGAGAGGTATGCCGATGAGCCCGGAAGGCCCCGAAGACAGTCCGGCGGTCAACGAACCGACCACCACCTCAGCCGTCGAACCCCTGCCGCCGGGCAGCCACGCTGAAGAGGTCGTTGACGCCATCGACGAGCGCATCAAGAAGAGCTGGTCGCAGATGGAGGCCGACGACGACACCGCCACGCGACGGAGCAACGGCCCCGACGAACCGGCCGACGCGGAGGACGACGATGGCGAGAGTCCGAGCGAGCCTACGGATTGACCTGTGAGACAAGGAGGCCCCCGCACACCGCTGGTGGTGGTCGGGGGCACTTCCGTGGGCGGAGGCGGAGGGATTTGAACCCTCGATGGGGTTTAAGCCCCAAACCCGCTTAGCAGGCGGGCGCCATAAACCAGGCTAGGCGACGCCTCCATGTCCGCGAAGGGTCATAATGACACTTCCGTGGAACGGCGCTCAGGCTACCTGCGCCGGGTAGCGTTCACCAAACAGCGCGAACTGATCGCTGCCTTCGTTCGTTGAGCGGTCGTTGCCAACTCATCGAGCACAACCGAAAGGGTGTAGATGTCCGACTGGACACCGGAGGAGCAGGACAGTGAGTCTGATCCCCGATTCAGCGACGCTGCACCCCCGAGTCGACGCGAACACCGGCGCAGTGGGCCGGATCAGCGGGTAAGCAGCGCCACGAAGAAGCAACTACGCCGCACCTATGGGCTGACCGCCTTGGGCACCCTTATCCCCGGCGCCGGGTTGAGCATGACGCGGCGGCGCCCCCTCGGGATTGCGATGCTCGCCGTCGTGTTGATCGGACTCGTGGCGCTCCTGTGGTTCGTGTGGAGCCGAGGAGCTGAGGCTTCGGTGCTGGACCTCGGCGCCCGCCCGCGACTCCTGCGCCAGGTCGGCTTCGTCCTCACGGCGCTCGTCCTCGTCTGGATGGGCTCGGTGGCGTTGACGGCGCTCACCTCCAAGCCGAGTCCGCTCAAGGGCAGCCAGCGGTTCACCCTGAGCGCTTTCACCGTCGTGATGTGCCTGGTGCTGGCGGCGCCGGCCGCATTGGGCTGGCGATACATCAACGCCCACACGGACGCGGTGGAGCGCATCTTCATCGGGCGTCAGGACCCCGGTGACGGCACTCCGCTGGCGGCCCCGGACCTGCGCAACGAGGACCCCTGGGCCGGCACGCCTCGCGTGAACGCACTGCTCCTTGGTTCCGACGCCGGCGACACGCGCGAAGGCACACGCACGGACAGCATGCTGATCGCCAGCATCGACACGACCACCGGGAACACGGTGCTCTTCGGCATACCTCGCAACCTGGAGAAGGTGCCCATCCCGAAGGACAACCCGTTGTCCGAGATCTGGCCCGACGGATACGACTGCGGCGACGGGTGCCTGATGAACGGCATTTGGACCGCGGCGGTGCAGTTCGCCGAGGCACGACCGGAGTTGTATGCCGACGACCCGACCCCGGGCCCGACGGCCACTCGCGAGGTGCTCAGCGAGGTCATCGGCCAGCCCATCGACTACACCGTGATCGTCAACCTCGAGGGTTTTCAAGATCTCGTCGATGCCATGGGCGGAGTGGAGATCGACGTGCAGGAGCGGCTGCCGATGGGTGGACGCACCACCACCAACTCCCAAGGTCGGCCGATGCTGGTGCCCGGCAGCGAATCCGGCTACCTCGAACCGGGCTTGCAACGGCTCAGCGGCTACCAGGCCTTGTGGTACGCCCGCTCGAGGATCACGACCGACGACTTCAGCCGGATGCGACGTCAACGTTGCGTGGTGGCGGCCGTCGTGGACCAGGTAAACCCGCTGACCATGATCCAGCGGTATCCCCAGATCGTCGGGGTGGCCGGCAACAACATCACCGCGGACATCTCCCAGGAGGAGCTGCCCGCGTGGGCCGACCTGGTCCGGAAGGTGCAGGGCGCCAAGATCGAGTCGTTGCCGTTCACGATCGAGAACACTGACGTGGGCGACCCGGACTACGACAAGATCCACGCGATGGTCGAGAAGGCTATTAACCCGCCGCCCCCCAAGCCGGCCTCGACCAGTGCTCCCAAAGAGACCAGCATCATCAAGCCCACCGAGGACCCGGCGGACGCGACCCCGACCGATGAGCCGAAAGACGAGCTGGAAGACGTGGGAGTCGTCTGCTGAGACCGGTTTCCCGGGGAGGAATCATCCGGGCACCGGTACGGTGAATCGGCTCAACGCTGGCTTCGACGCCGGTCCCGACGCACGGCATACACGAAGCAGCCCCCGAGGTCAGTGACCTGGGGGGCTGCTCGTGATCTGGACTCGCTAGGGAGTCACAGGTCCTCAGACGGGGCGAACGGCGTCAGCCTGCGGTCCCTTCGGGGACTGGGTGACCTCGAACTCGACCCGCTGGGCCTCGTCGAGGGTCTTGTAGCCGTTGCTTTCGATGGCCGAGTAGTGGACGAACACGTCCGGGCCGCCTCCATCTTGCGCGATGAAGCCGAAGCCCTTCTCGGAGTTGAACCACTTCACGGTTCCCTGTGCCATTGGATCTCTTTCCTTGCTGTGCGAACGCGTCACAACCCACACGGTGTGGGAGGTGGGTCGAGATTGAACCCCCCACTCGCCGGGACATGCCCGGTTGGTGCCGACGTGCCGGCCCGCGGGCTCGGCGTGTACTTCACTGCGAGGAACTGCAACTACAACCGGGTAAACCGTAGCAGGAATTGCGCGTATAACCACGTTCGGACGTCTGGAATGATGGTCTGCGGCACCCGATGTGATCGTGGCGCCATGGAGGGTTCGCATAGTGGCCGAGTGCAGGCGCCTTGAAAGCGCCCGACGGAAACGTCCGTGGGTTCGAATCCCACACCCTCCGCTGGACATACGGGAGGGAACGCGGCTCAGCGAATGGCGACCCGCGAGCGCGAGGACTAGGCTCGGCGCGACACGTTCGTCTACAGAAAGGAGCCAAACATGCGCAGACTGATTTTGCTCGCAGGTGTGGCGATCGGCTACATCCTCGGTGCCAAGGCAGGCCGGGAACGTTACGAACAACTCGCTGATCAGGCCAGCAAGGTCTGGAGCGACCCCCGCGTCCAGACCAAGGTGGACGAGGTCAAGGAGCAGGCTCCCCACGTCGCGGCCGCGGTGGGCGACAAGGCCAAGTCCGCTGCCTCGCAGGCCAAGTCCAAGGCTACCGGGCACGAGAGCGCCGACCAGGACGGCAGCTACGAGAACGAGACCGGCAGCGTCAGCAGTGACGGCACCGCCGAGGTGGACACCACCGGTTTCGGGCCCGGCGGAGACAGGCTTCCCTGAACCCCCGCTTCGGCTGATCGGTTCGTTCCGACGCACCGACGGCACACAGCCCACTCCCGACTGGGGGTGGGCTGTTGCGTTTCACCCGCCGGTATGCCGTGGGCTAACTCAGATCCACAGGGCCGGCTCGTCATACAAGGCTTCGATGGGGTCCTGCTCTGGGGCGGGCACCCGGATGCGTGCCGGGATGCCGGTGGCGATCGCGCCCGCTGGCACGTCCTTGACCACGACGGCGTTGGCGCCGATCTGTGCGCCTGCGCCGATCACGACCGGCCCCAGGACCCTCGCTCCGGCACCCAGCACCGCCCCGTCGTGCACGGTCGGATGCCGCTTCACCGGGTCCATCGAGCGGCCACCCAAGGTGACCCCGTGATACAGCATCACGTCGTCACCGACCTCCGCTGTCTCTCCGATCACCACTCCCATCCCGTGGTCGATGAAGAAGCGAGCACCGATCGTGGCGCCCGGATGGATCTCGACCCCGGTGAGCGAGCGGGTGGCCTGCGAGAGCAGACGCGCGGGAAGTTGCGCGCGCCCTCCGCGCGACCACAGCGCATGGCTGATGCGGTGCACCCATAAGGCGTGCAAACCGGGCGAGGCCAACGCCATCTCGAGTCGACTCGTCGTGGCAGGGTCACGGACCAGCGCGGCGTCGAGGTCTTCGCGCACGGCTCCCCACGCCCGCTTCAGCGGGACAGACATCAGTCAGTCATGCCCTCAAAGAGCACCGTGGACAGGTAGCGCTCGCCGTAGTCGCACACGATGACCACGATCATCTTGCCCGCGTTTTCCGGTCGCTTGGCGACCTGCAGGGCGCCCCAGACGTTCGCTCCGGTCGAAATCCCGGACAGGATCCCTTCCTGGGTGGCGAGCTCCTTGGCGGTGCGCACGGCGTCGTCCAAGGTGACGTCGATCACTTCGTCGTACAGCTCGGTGTCCAGGATCTCGGGGATGAAGTTGGCACCCAAACCCTGAATCTTGTGCGGTCCGGGCTTGCCACCGCTGAGGATCGGGCTGTCGGCAGGCTCGATGACGACCAGGCCGATATCCGGCTTCTGCTCGCGCAGATAACCGCCGGCGCCGGTGATGGTGCCTCCGGTGCCGACGCCCGCCACGAAGATGTCGACCTCGCCCTCGGTGTCGTCCCAGATTTCCGGCCCGGTGGTGGCCCGGTGAACGGCGACGTTCGCCGGGTTAGCGAACTGCCGGGCGCGCACGGCCCCACGTTCGCCAGCGATTTCGTCGGCCTTGGCGACGGCACCCTTCATTCCCTCAGGTCCCGGCGTCAGCACCAACTCGGCCCCATAGGCCCGCAGCAACGCCCGACGCTCCATGCTCATGGTCTCCGGCATGGCCAAGACCACCTTGAAGCCACGAGCGGCGCCGGCCATGGCCAGGGCGATGCCGGTGTTGCCCGAGGTGCCCTCCACGATGGTGCCGCCCGGTTGCAGCTCCCCCGCCTTCACCGCGGCATCGATGATCGCATTGCCGATGCGGTCCTTGACCGACGCGGCTGGGTTCTGCGACTCGAGCTTGACCACGACGGTTGCGTCGAGGCCCTCGGTGAGGCGATTGAGTCGGACCAGCGGGGTGCCGCCGATCACCTGGGTGATGTCGTCGTGGACGCGCACGGACTGTCCTTCTTCCTCTGGTGCGGTGCTCCGGGCCCAGCTGGGGACCGCGGAATCTCTTCACGAGGTGATACATCAACCTACCTGGTGTTATTCCGATCCTCACAGCTCCGTGCCGCTATATCGCCGCGGCGCCGCAATCCGTAGCATTCCGCTATGCCCGCCATGCAGATCGTTGCCATCGTCATCGGGATGAGCGTCACTGGGGTCGCTGTCGCGCTCTTCGTGATGTCCATTTCGCGGTTTGTCGCCTACTTCCGACTCGGTGAGCCCGAAGCCACGAGCCGCACCGACCAACCTGTCGAACGCACCAGGACGCTGATCCGCGAGGTGCTGGGGCACACCCGGATGGCCCGAAAGAAGTGGGTCGCGGTGGCTCACTGGGTGGTCATGGTGTCCTTTGGTCTGCTGTTCCTCACGCTGGTCAACGCCTACGGCCAACTTTTCGACCCCGCCTTCGACCTGTGGGGTCTGGCGCATTTCGCCCCGCTGGCCTGGGGCTTCGAGCTGTTCGGCTGGGGTGCCATCATCGGCATCATCACGCTGATCGTCGTGCGCCAGCGCGAGCACCCGCGCCAGGAAGGTCGTCGCAGCCGGTTCTGGGGGTCCACCTTCTGGCAGGCCTACGTCGTCGAGCTGGTGATCTTGGGCGTCGGCATCTGCATCGTGTTCCTCCGCGCGTTGGAGTACGCGCTCGGCCAGGCCGAGGGTGAGTCCTGGGCGAGCACGCTCAACTTCCCGCTGACCGCATGGATCGGTTCCATGTTCGGCGGTCTGTCGATCGGGGCCATCGGGAACGCGATCATCCTCATCGCGTTGCTGAAGATCCTCATCTCGATGGCCTGGATGATCACGATCGCGGTCACCATGACCATGGGCGTGGCCTGGCACCGCTTCTTGGCGTTCTTCAACATCTATCTCAAGCGCAACGCCTCCGGGCGCACGGCGCTCGGTCCGCTGGAGCCGATCGCGGTGGCGGGCACGACGGTGGACTTCGAAGCCATCGAAGACCTCGACGAGGACGCCGCGCTGGGCGTGGGCAAGGTCGAGGACTTCACCTGGAAGGGCCTGCTCGACTTCTCCACGTGCACCGAATGCGGCCGCTGCCAGGAGCAGTGCCCTGCCTGGCACACCGAGAAGCCCTTGTCACCGAAGATGCTGGTCATCGCCATGCGCAACCACCATCACGAGAAGGCACCCTGGCTGCTGGCTTCCGATGAGGAGCGTGCAGCCGCCGAATCGGGGCAGAGCAACGGCATACCGGCCTCTGCCCTGGCGGCCGCCCAGCGTCCCCTGGTGGGAGCAACGGAGGGCGATCCGACCATCCCGACCGGCGGTGCGGTCATCGACACCGAGGTGCTGTGGTCGTGCACCACGTGCGGCGCCTGTGTCGAGCAGTGCCCGGTGGACATCGAGCACGTCGACGCCATCGTGGACATGCGGCGCTATCAGACGCTGATCGAGTCAGCGTTTCCCAAGGAGCTCGGCGGACTGTTCAAGAACCTGGAGAACAAGTCCAACCCGTGGGGTATGTCGGCCCGCGCCCGGATGGACTGGGCCAAGGACCTGGATTTCGAGGTGCCCTTGGCCGGTGGCGATGTCGAAGACCTCGACGGGGTGGACTACCTGTTCTGGGTGGGGTGTGCGGGTGCCTTCGAAGACCGGGCCAAGAAGACCACGCAAGCCGTCGCGACCCTGTTGCATATGGCGGACGTGACGTTCGCCGTGCTCGGCGACGGCGAGACCTGCACCGGTGACCCGGCCCGTCGCGCGGGCAACGAGTTCCTGTTCCAGATGTTGGCGCAGCAGAACGTCGAGGTCCTGAAGGAGGTCAACGCGACCAAGATCGTGGTGACGTGTGCGCACTGCTTCAACACGCTGAAGAACGAATACCCGCAGCTGGGTGGCACCTACGAAGTCGTGCACCACACCCAGCTGCTGAACCGGTTGGTGCGTGAGAAGCGGTTGACCCCCGTGGCCCGACCGGCCGACGCGGACACCTCAGGGGTGGCCTCGACCGCCGAAACGGTGACCTATCACGACCCTTGCTATCTCGGCCGACACAACGGGGTCTACGCCCCGCCGCGTGAGCTCATCGGAGCGCTGCCCGGGGTGGAGTTCACGGAGATGCCCCGCAACAAAGAGAAGTCGTTCTGCTGCGGCGCCGGTGGGGCCCGGATGTGGATGGACGAGAAGCTCGGCACCCGGATCAACATCAACCGGACGGAGGAGGCCCTAGCCACCGGCGCCGACCGGATCGCCATCGGATGCCCCTTCTGTCGGGTCATGCTCTCGGACGGCCTCGGGCAGAAACAGGCCGAAGATGCTCGCGAGGAGGTCGAGGTCGTGGACGTCGCTCAGATGCTGTTGGCCGCGGTCAACCGCTCCCAGCCCGACGAGGCCGCTGCCGAGGACGACGCTCCCGTCCCGACGACCTAACCCGTCCCGGCGCGCTGCCCGCTACTGGCTCCTGCTGGCTGCCCGGCGCCCGGCTGGGTGCTGATGGTTGGCTGCGGACTGCGGACTGCGGACTGCGGACTGCCGGTTGCCGGCTGCCGACCGCCGACTGCCGACTGTGCACCCTGCAGCCGACGACACGCCCACCGCCAGCGGCCCACGGGTGCACGTGACCTCTGCAGCCGACCCAGACCAGCGTGTCGTCGGCACGGCGTCCCCCACTGCATGCTGCTCGGTGTGACGCCGCCCGCCCGGCACCACTCAGGCCCACGCAGCGAAGCGCCCCGTCACAACCGGGTATGCCGGCGTCACGGGGCGCTTCGACGGTGTCAGGAGCTGCGGCCAACAGAACGGGCCGCAGCTGCCCGACGGGAGTGAGCGTTGCGGTCAGATCAGCCCATGTTCTCGTCGACGAAGGTCTGTGCCACGTCGGCGGGGTTTTCGCCGTCGAGCACCACCTTGGCCAGCAGGCTGGTCAGCTGCTCAGTGTCCAACGACGCGGAAACCTCGTTCAGCGTGGTGGACACCTGGTCGTTGTTGGCGTCCTTGGTGATCAGCGGCACGATGTTCTGCGCCACGAACAGGCTCTCCGGGTCATCCAGCACGACGAAGCCGTTCTCCACGATCGCGGGGTCGGTGGAGAAGATGTTGGCCGCGTCGACCTGGCCGTTCTTCAACGACTGCGAGGTCAGGTTGGACCCGGCCGCCAGCGGGCGGTAGGCGGAAAAGCTGAGTCCGTAGACCTCCTCCAGTCCGGGCACGCCGTTGGCGCGCTCCTCGAACTCCGGCGGTCCGCCCAGCACCAGGTCGCCGGCCACCGGCTCCAGGTCGCCGATCGTGCTGAGGTCGTATTCGTCAGCCGTCTCCTGGGTGACCACGATCGAGTCCTTGTCTTCGGCCTCCGAGGGCTCCAGGACGGTGAGGTTGTCCGGCAGGGCCTCCTGCAGCTCGGCATACACCCCGTCGGGGTCCGTGGCCGTTGCGTCGGGGTTGAAGTACAGCGTCAAGGCCCCGGTGTATTCGGGGATCAGGTTGATCGATCCGTCGTCGAGTCCGGCGATGTAGGTCTCCCGGTTGCCGATGTTGAGCCGCTGCTTGACCTCCACCCCCTCGCCTTCCAGGGCCGCGGTGTAGATCTCGGCGAGCAGGACGTTCTCGGGGAAGTTGGCCGAGCCGACGGTGATCGTGCTGCTGCTACCGCTGGCGGCTGAGTCTTCACCGCCCGAGTCGTCCAGGGGATCGGAATCCGAACCGCCACAGGCAGTCAGGGTCAATCCGGTGAGTAGGGCGGCAGCCAGCGCAGTGGTGCGTGTCATGAGGTCCTCCGTATGAGGTAGTCAGGGCGAATCGGTAGTGGCTAAACCGGGTGAAACAACGAACCGTTGAACTAATCCAAACGCGAAGTCGACCGCCAAAGCGAGCGCTGCCACTAGCAGGGCACCCCCGGCCATCTCCGCGTAGTCCTGCGTTGCTTGACCATCGATGAGAAAACGGCCGAGGCCGCCCAAGCTCACGATGGCAGCGATTGTGGTGGTGGCGATGATCTGCAGCATTCCGGAGCGCAGGCCAGAGAAAATCAGGGGAAGCGCGCACGGCACCTCCACCTGGGCAAGTACCTGAGGTCCTGTCATGCCCATCCCGATGGCAGCGTCCCGGGCGGCCGGATCGACCTCGGCAACCCCGGCGTAGACCCCGGACAGGATCGGCGGGATCGCCAGGATCACGAGGACGACGATTGCCGGGGCGGCGAAGGCCACCTCGCCGGAGAGTCGCGGCAGCGAGATGAGCACGGCGATGAACAACACACCCAGCGAAGGGATGGCCCGGAAGCCGCCCGCGACGTTGACGACGACGACCCGCCCTTTGCCGGTGTGTCCGATGTAGAGACCCAACGGGATCGCCACCAGTGCCGCCAGGAACAGGGCGATGAAGGAGTACCGCAGGTGGGTCAGGGTTTGCGACACGATGCCGCGATCGCCCTGCCAGTTGGCAGGGTCGGTGAGCCAGTCGAAGACGAGGTTGATCACACGGCACCTACCTGTTGCCACGGCGTGAGCGCCTTGGTGACCACCAGGATCACCAGATCGAAGAGCAGGGCCAGCAGCACACAGGCCAGCACGCCGACGACGATCGGGCCCATCGCGTTGCGGTTGAAGCCGTCGGTGAACAGGATGCCGAGCTGCTGGACGCCGACCAGAGCCGCCACCGAGACGATGGAGACGTTGCTGACCGCGGCCACGCGCAGGCCGGCAGAGATCACCGGCACAGCCAGCGGCAGCTCGACCGCAACGAGGCGGCGCAGCGACGAATACCCCATCGCCGTCGCGGCCTGCTTCACGTGCTCCGGCACCGCCCCCAGGCCATCGGCAACCGTTCTGGTCAGCAGGGCGATGGTGTAGACGCTCATGGCAACCACGACGTTGATCGGATCGAGGATCTGTGTGCCCAACAACCCCGGCAGGATGATGAACAACGCGAGCGACGGGATGGTGTAGAGCAAACCGGTGCTGGCGATCACGGGGCCGTAGAGCCACTTGCGCCGCAGCGCCAGCCACCCCAGCGGGATGGCCAGGGCAAGTCCGATCAGCAGCGGGAGCCCGGCCAGATAGATGTGGTCGAGCGTCAGGCCGAACACTTCGTCCAGCCTGACCCCCAAAATCCTCATCCGGCGGCGCCCTTCGTCGAGGAAGGCCTCAACGATGCCCGACCCGACTCACCACTGTCGAGATCGTCGTCCTGGGTGCGGATGCTGTCGCCGCTCGGCCTGGGCACGGCCTGGATGACGGCCAGCACCTCAGCTGCTCGGACCGTGCCGATGAGTTGACCCTGCTCGGTGACGACGCCCCGACCACTGGGCGAGGACAAGGCCGCGTCGAGCAGCGCCCGCAGCGAGGCGGACCGTTCAGCGAGCGTCCCGCCGAGCTGCAGGTCCTGAGAGGACACCGGACCAGAGACCTCGGACTCATGCACCCACCCGTTCGGATGGCCGTTCTCGTCCACCACCAGGTGCCAGGGGTCCTCCTGGGAGGTCAAGGTGTCGCCGACCGTGACGGTCGCTTCGGTATGCAGCGGCACCTCAGCGTGCTGGAAGCTCAGGGCCCGGTATCCGCGGTCGCGACCGACGAAGGAGGCCACGAAGTCATCAGCCGGGTGCGCGAGCAGATCATCCGGCGAGCTGAACTGCGCCAGGGTGCCGCCCTCGCGGAGCACGGCAATCCGGTCACCGAGCTTGATGGCCTCGTCGATGTCGTGGGTGACCATCACGATGGTGGTTCCCAGGTCTGCTTGCAGCTTGACGAACTCATCCTGCAGCACCTCGCGGACGACCGGGTCGATCGCGCTGAACGGTTCGTCCATCAGCATGACTTCGGGGTCACCGGCGAGTGCGCGGGCCACCCCGACTCGCTGCTGCTGTCCACCGGAGAGTTGGCCCGGGTATCGCTTGGCGAAGTCACCGGCCAGACCGACGAGCTCCAACACCTCCATGGCGCGGTTCCGTGCTTTGGCTTTGTCCCAGCGAAGCAGCGAGGGCACGGTCATCACGTTGGACAGCACCGTGCGGTGCGGGAAGAGGCCGGCGTGCTGGATGACGTATCCGATGCCGCGGCGCAACTGTGCGGGTTTGAGGTCAGCGGTGTCCTTGCCGTTGATCAGGATGCGACCCGAGGTCGGCTCGATCATCCGGTTGATCATCCGCAACGAGGTGGTCTTGCCACACCCGGACGGTCCGACCAGGACGGTGATCTTGCCTTCGGGGGCTTCAAGTGACAGCTCGTCGACCGCAGTCGTCCCGTCGGGGAAACTTTTGGTGACGCCTTCGAGGCGAATCATCAGGCAGACCTTAGCCTGCGACGATGACAGACGCCTGCTGAGGGTGGCTTCATGTGGCGGCGAACCGCTGGCGATAGGTCGACGGCGCAATCCCGATCGTGTTGGCGAAGTGGTGCCTGAGCAAGGTCGCGCTGCCGAGTCCCACCCTGCTCGCCACGGACTCCAACGGCAGGTCGGTGGTCTCCAGCAGCTGCTGGGCGGCGAGGACCCGCTGGCGGGTCAACCACCGTTGCGGCGTCGACCCCGTCTCGGCCACGAAGCGACGCGCGAAGGTGCGCGTGGACAGGTGTTGTCGCGCGGCCATGCTGGCCACGGTGTGCTCGCGGTCCAGGGTGATCACCAGCCACTGCAGCAGGTCGCGCATCGAACCGATGCCGGCGACGTCCGGAATGGGGCGTTCGATGAACTGCCGTTGACCACCGTCACGATGCGGTGCCACGACCATTCGACGAGCGATCCGGGCCGCCACATCGGAGCCGTGTTCGGCCCGGACCAACGCGAGGCAGGCGTCGATGCCGGCCGCGGTGCCTGCACTGGTGATCACCGTTCCGTCGACGGTGTACAGCGAATCCGCGTCGACGCGAAGGCCGGGGTATGCCGTGGCGAGCGCGTCGGCATACCGCCAGTGCGTGGAGCAGCGCCGACCGTCCAGCAGACCGGCTGCCGCAAAGGTGAAGGCACCGGTGCACACGGACAAGATGTAGGCGCCGCGGCTCACGGCCGCCTGCAGTTCCCGGATCACTGCCGGCGAGGGCGGGGCGATCATCGGTCCGGACGGCAGTGCGATCAGATCCGCCTCGGCACACACGTCGAGCCCATGCTCGATGCTCAAGGCTGTGCCCGAGACCATCGAGATGGGTCGCTCGGGATGCTCGCTGCACACCGCGAAGTCGAAGGCCGGAACCCCATCGTCCGTGCGGTCGACGCCGAACACCTCGCACACCACTCCGAACTCGAAGGGCGCAAGGGGCTCCTGGGCGATGACGACCACGGACCGAAGCATCCACCCAGTATGGCAGCAATTTTGCGACAGGCGTCAGTTATGCCACTTTTGGCGCGATCTTATAGAGCGCATGATTACTGCCATAGGAGGCAACGGGCCTCCTCCAACCCACAGGAGTCACCGTGAACGACATCGTCAGCGCAGTAGTCCTCATCAGTCTTTCCCTGTTGTCCCTCGCCGCCATCGGATGGTTTGCCATGCCCAAGCCCGAGCGCGGACGGGTCGGCGACCTCACGCGCAGCGACGGGGCCGCGATGATCAAGACCGGAGCGCGGGTGCTCGCGTCGTGGGGGCCGCGCCTCGACTTCGAGGCCCCTACGACGGCGGCATCGCCCACCCGCTCGGCCGCGCCCAGCGCTCACGGGAGCGACCGCTGAGCCGCCGCCACCGCACGACTGAAGAC
>JBASAZ010000005.1:0-4205 GCA_049650845.1 Ornithinimicrobium sp. | reverse complement strand
AGATCGATGCGGTCGGTCGTCACCGTGGCGCAGGCATGGGCGGCGGGCACGACGAGCGCGAGCAGACGCTGAACCAGTTGTTGGTCGAGATGGATGGCTTCGACGTCAAGACCAACGTCATCCTGATCGCCGCCACGAACCGTCCCGACATCTTGGACCCGGCGTTGCTGCGACCAGGCAGGTTCGACCGCCAGATCGCGGTGGAAGCCCCGGACATGATGGGCCGCAACCACATCCTGCAGGTGCACGCGCAGGGCAAGCCGATGGCCGACGACGTGGACCTGCTCACCACCGCGCGACGGACCCCGGGATTCTCCGGTGCGGACCTGGCCAACGTCCTGAACGAGGCCGCGTTGCTGGCGGCCCGCAACGACGAGAAGGTCATCGCCGACCGTCACCTGGACGAAGCGATCGACCGGGTGATGGCGGGTCCGCAGAAGCGTTCGCGCGTGATGAGCGCCAAGGAACGCAAGATCACGGCATACCACGAGGGCGGGCACGCCTTGGTCGCCGCCGCGATGCGCAACACCGATCCGGTCAGCAAGATCACGATCCTGCCGCGCGGCCGCGCCCTCGGCTACACGATGGTGCTGCCCGCCGACGACAAGTACAGCACTACTCGCAACGAGCTGCTGGATCAGCTGGCCTACGCCCTGGGTGGCCGCGTCGCGGAGGAGATGATCTTCCACGACCCCACGACCGGGGCCTCCAACGACATCGAGAAGGCGACCGGCCTGGCGCGCAAGATGGTGACGCAGTTCGGCATGAGCGAGCGGATCGGCGCCGTGAAGCTGGGCTCCGGGTCCGGGGAGGTCTTCCTGGGCAAGGACATCGGCCACGAGCGCGACTACTCCGAGGATCTGGCTGGAGTGGTCGATCGGGAGGTCCGCCGACTGATCGAGGCCGCGCACGACGAGGCGTGGCATGCGCTGAACGACAACCGGGACCTGCTCGACACCCTGGTGCTCGAGCTGCTGGAGAAGGAGACGCTCAACGCTGAGCCGTTGGCCGAAATCTTCGCCGACATCGTCAAGCGCCCCGAGCGTCCGGTGTGGTTGTCCAGCGAAGAGCGCAGCGTGCACCAGCGCGGTCCGGTGCTGACCGAGGCCGAGCGACGGGCGATGTCGAATGGGCATCGGATCCCGGATAGCGAAGAGCACCCACCGGCCGAGGTGGTCCAGGTTCCCGAGGGCGGGCATGTCGACCCCGGCCGCATCTGAGAGCGTCGACCACCCCCGGATCGAAGCGGCCGTTCGCGAGATCTTGCTGGCGGTGGGGGAGGATCCGGATCGCGACGGTCTGATCGACACCCCTGCGAGGGTGGCCCGCGCCTACGAGGAGATGTTCGCCGGTCTGCGCCAGTCGCCGGCGACCGTGTTGGAGACGACCTTCGACGTCGAGCACGAGGAGCTCATCCTGGTGCGCGACATCGAGGTCTACAGCGTCTGCGAGCACCACCTCGTGCCCTTCCACGGGGTGGCCCACGTCGGCTACATCCCCGGTCCGGACGGCAAGGTCACGGGGTTGTCCAAGCTGGCTCGCCTGGTAGATGTCTTCGCCCGGCGCCCGCAGGTGCAGGAACGCCTGACCACCCAGATCGCCGAAGCACTGGAAACCCATCTGCACCCGCGCGGCGTGATCGTGGTCATCGAGGCGGAACATCTGTGTATGTCGATGCGCGGCGTGCGCCGACCGGGAGCCCGGACGATCACCTCGGCGGTGCGCGGACAGCTGCGCGCCGGGGCGACCCGAGCCGAAGCGATGAGTTTGGCGCTGGCGCGCCGGTCGTGAGCCGATGACGCTGATCATGGGGGTGTTGAACGTCACCCCCGACTCCTTCAGTGACGGCGGGCGCTGGTCCGCGGTCGACGAAGCGGTGGAGCACGGGTTGCGGTTGGTCCGGGCCGGTGCCGACATCGTCGACGTCGGTGGCGAGTCCACCCGCCCCGGGGCTGCTCGTCCCAGCGTCGAGGCCGAAATGGCCAGAGTGCTCCCGGTGATCGAGGCGCTGAACCGCAGCGGGGTGACGACATCGGTCGACACCATGCGGGCGACGGTGGCCGAAGCGGCGATCGGGGCGGGGGCCGCGATGGTGAACGATGTCTCCGGTGGGTTGGCCGATCCGCGGATGGCCCCCGTCCTCGCCGCTGCCGGCGTGCCCTTCATCGCGATGCACTGGCGGGGGCACTCCGACCGGATGGACCAGCAGGCGACCTACGCCGATGTCGTTGCCGAGGTCGTAGCGCATCTCCAGAAGCGCATCGAGGCCCTGCTGAGCCAGGGGCTCGGGGCCGAGCAGATCGTGATCGACCCCGGTTTCGGCTTCGCCAAGAACGCCGACCACAACTGGGCGTTGCTCGCGGCACTGCCCCGCCTCGTCTCGCTCGGCTACCCGGTCCTGGTGGGCACCTCACGCAAGCGGTTCCTCGCCGAGCTGCCGCGAGTCACCGGCTCGATCGCCGCGGACGAACGCGATCCGGCCACTGCGGCCACGTCGCTGTTGGCCGCCCAAGCGGGGGCGTGGGGAGTGCGGGTCCACGACGTCGCCGGCACGGCGCAGGCCCTCGGGGTGTGGGAGCGTGTGAGCCGTGACTGACACCATCTCGCTGACCGGGGTCCGAGCCTTCGGTCATCACGGCGTCTTGGACATCGAGCGGCGTGAGGGCCAGGACTTCGTGGTGGACATCGCCGTGGATCTGGACGCCTCGACCCCGGGAGTCAGCGACGACGTGGCGGACACGGTCAACTACGCCGAGGTCGCGGCCGACGTGGTGGCCATCATCGAGGGCGAGCCGCGAAACCTCATCGAACGGGTCGCCGCCGATATCGCCGACCGGGTGCTGAGCAGCTATCTGCTGGTGGAGCGCGTGCAGGTCACGCTGCACAAGCCGCAGGCGCCGGTCGGTGTGCCCTTTGACGACGTGTCCATTCGGGTGGAGCGACACCGGGACGTGCCGGTGGTGATCGGCGTCGGCGCGAACCTGGGCGACCCCGAGGTCACGGTGCGGCGCGCCATCGACCAGCTCGCCGGCATACCCGGGGTGTGGGGCCTGCGCCCGTCGCCGTTGTATCGCACCGAGCCGGTGGGCGGACCGGCCCAAGAGCGTTTCGTCAACGCGGTCGTGCTCGCGCACACGTGTCGGCCACCCCGCGGCCTGCTGACGGCTCTGCACGACATCGAGGATCGGGCCGGTCGGACGCGCGTGGTGCGCTGGGGGCCACGCACCCTGGATCTGGACCTCATCCAGTACGGCGACCCGGCGGCGGGCTCCGAAGTGCACTGCCTGGAGGCCGACCTGCAGCTGCCACACCCCCGCGCCCACGAACGGGCCTTCGTCCTCGTGCCGTGGTCGGTCGCGGACCCGCACGCGGTGCTCAGCGCGGACGGTCGGCCCACCCCTGTCCTGGACGTCCTGGCCCACCTCGACACCAGTGGAGTCACGCCCCTGCAGGACCGGTCGTGAAGCGTCAACCGGACGGGATCACCGCCTCGGCCGCCGGGGTGGCCGGCGTGCTGTCGGCGATTCTGAGCTGGCTGGCGCTCGTGGCCTGGCGGTCCTCGGGGCGCGAGTATCCGCAGCTACCGTGGCTGACCCTTATCCCCCTCGGCCTGTACGTCGTGCTGGTCTTGTATGCCGCGTTCACGGTCCGGCAGTACGTGCTGAGCACCGCCACCCGGCCACGGACGACCTTCCAGCCCACGCCACAGCAGGCCCGTGGCACCCTCGTGGCGGCGCAGGCCGGGGCCCTCGGCGGCGCCATCCTCGTCGGCTTCTACGGCGCGAACGCCGTGGTGCATCTGGGGGCGATCGACGTGGAGTCGGTGCGTGAGCTGTTCATCCGCGCGGTGGTGTGCGCGGGGGCCGCTGCCGCGGTGTGCCTGGCGGGATTCGTCGGTCAGTGGATGTGCCGACTGCCCGAGGGCTCGGACGGCGACGAGCAGGGCCCGGCGTCCGCCGACGATGACGGCAGAGCCTACGGCTGAGCGGACAGGCCTATTTGTCGACGTCGCCGACCACGAAGAAGGTCGACCCCAAGATGGCGACCATGTCGGCCACCAGAGTGCCCGGCAGCAGCTCGGAAAGGACCTGCACGTTGTTGAAGGACGCCGAGCGGAGCTTGAGTCGCCATGGCACCTTCTCGCCGCGGCTCCCCAGGTAGTAGCCGTTGAATCCCAACGGGTTCTCGGTGGCCAAGTAGTGCTC
>JBASAZ010000004.1:0-2228 GCA_049650845.1 Ornithinimicrobium sp. | reverse complement strand
GTGGCCAGTGACGCACCCCTGCCTGAGCAGGTGTTGACCCGGCGAGCCGCCTCGGCGCCGTTCCCGACGGCGTGGCAATCCACGGCGCAGACGTCGCGGCGCACGGCGACCGCGAGCCCCTTTGGGTCGACCGGGGAGCCGTCGCCGGTGCCGCCGGAGCCGGGCTCCTGGCGCCGACGCTAACCGCTGTGAGCGGTGGATCTGACCGCCGCTCGATCTCGTCGACCTCGGCGCCCGGTAGGTTTGCCCCAGCCGCGCGCACCGCGCAGACCAGAGCGACTGCAGGAGGACCCGTGACCGCGACTTCCCCCGGACATCGGGTGTTGGCCCACGCCGACAGCGCCGCGTTCTCCTCGTTGCGACAACGTCCCACCTCGCGCGCCGAGCGCACCGCGATGGGCAAGGCGTTGCGCAAGCAGGTGCCTCGGACGTCGATGGCGTGGTGGGAGGCGCCGTCGGACCGACCGGACCCGATCACCTTGCTCAACGAGTCCCACCGCGGTCGCGTGGACGAGCTGATCCCGGTCCGTGTCGGGCGAATGGTCTCCTCGCCGTACGGCTTCCTTCGTGGGACTGCGGTCGTCATGGCTGAGGATGTGGCCAGCATGACGTCCACGGGCATCCAGCCGGTGATCTGCGGGGACGCCCACCTCGGCAACTTCGGCTTCTACGGATCTCCCGAAGGCGAGCTCGTGTTGGATCTGAACGACTTCGACGAGGCCCATCCCGGCGGGTGGGAGTGGGATCTGCGCCGACTGGTCGCCAGCATCTGGGTGGCCGGCCGGGAGAACGGGCTGAGCGAGGACCAATGCCGCGCGGCCGTCGAGTCGTGTGTGTCGGCATACCGTGACGAGGTGCGCTTCCTGGCGCATGAGCCACTGCTGATGCGCTCGTACAACCGGTTGGACGTGGGCCGCTTGCACGAAACCGCCAACGAGAAGTCGTTGCGCTCGGAGATCAAGCGATCGGTGAAGCGGGCCAAGAAGCGAACCAGTGACCGGGCACTGCCGAAGTTCACCCACGAACGGAACGGGCAGCGGCAGATCGTCGAGGAGCCGCCGTTGATCCGCCGGGTCAACGACCGCAAGGCCGAGCTGATCGGCTCCGGGCTGGACCGCTATCTGAAGACCTTGGCGCCGCACTGGGCGCGTGCGCTGGGGGGCTACACAATCCAGGATGTGGCGCACAAGGTCGTCGGGGTGGGCAGCGTCGGGTTGCGCGCCTACGTCGCCCTGCTGGAGGGCTCCTCCGACGATGACGTCGTGTTCCTGCAGATGAAGCAGGCGCGGCGCTCGGTGTTGGCGAAGTTCGTGCACGGCGACTCGGCCTGGCACCACCACCAGGGCCAACGGGTGGTCGAGTATCAGCAGGCATTGCAGACCGTCAGCGACCCGCTGTTGGGGTGGACCACGATCGACAACCGGCAGTACTACGTGCGGCAGTTCAGAAATATGAAGGGCACGGTGCCGCTGGACTCGATGGATTCGCGGGCCCTGGCGGACTACGCGGGCATCGTCGGGCACCTGCTGGCCAAGGGTCACGCACGCACCAGCGGCGCCTCGATGATCGCCGGATACGTCGGCAAGGGCGGCAACCTGGACCGCGCCATGGGCGACTTCGCGAGGGCGTATGCCGATCAGACCGAGCGCGACCACGCTCGCCTGGTCAAGGCCGCCCGAGACGGTCGGGTGCCGGTCACCGAGGGGGCCCTGGACTCCGTGGGTTCGGCCTTCCGGCCGGGCGGTTGAGCGGCGTGAGCGGTGATCGCAGCACCGTCCCGTATTTGGACCACCCCGGGATCGTCGCGATGGCGCATCGCGGATTCTCCCTCGACGGGTTGGAAAACTCGATGGCGGCGTTCCAGGCTGCTGTCGATCTGGGTTACCGCTACGTCGAGACAGACACCCACGCCACCAGTGACGGTGTTGCAGTCGCCGTGCACGATGCCGACCTGGACCGGGTCACCGATTCCACTGGCCGGATCGCCGAGCTGCCGTGGCGGACGGTGTCACGAGCCCGGATCGCCGGGCGAGAACCGATTCCCCGCCTCGATGAGGTGCTGCATGCGTGGCCCACCCTGAGGCTGAACATCGACGTCAAGAGCGACGCAGCCGTTGGACCGACCGTGGCCGCCATCGAACGTTGCCGAGCCCACGATCGGGTGTGCATCGGCTCCTTCTCCGACCGTCGGCGGCGCGACGTCGTGCGCCGCCTGTCCCGCCCGGTGG
>JBASAZ010000003.1:0-13064 GCA_049650845.1 Ornithinimicrobium sp. | reverse complement strand
AACCAACCGCGCCCATTGCCGACGCCACGACCGCGACCGACGCCGACGCCGACACGTCGGTCGCCGGCCCCACCCGACTGGGGTCCGCCAGCACCCGGCAAGCGGGCCTCGTCCAGACCACCGACCTGACCGCCACCATCCTGGCCAGCCTCGGCGGCCTGGACGGTGCCACCGCCGATGCGGCCTCAGGTGCGGTGATCAGCGCCTCGAGTCCGCCCGATGCCGATGCCGATGTCGGCGCAGCACACCGCAACATGGCCGCCGCCGCCACCTTGTCGACCCGGGTTCTGCCGGGGTATGCCGCCACGATGGGGGTCCTGCTGGCTGCCGCGTTGGTGCTGAGCGCATTGTGGCTGCGGTTCGCCATCATCGCGGCCAGCTACGACTTCGCCCGGGTCGCGCTGTCACTCAGCGGGGCAGCGGTGATGGCCTTTCCCGTGTCCGCCTTCGCGTCTTCGCTCATCCCGTGGTGGCGCTTCGGCACCGACCCCGCGACCACCGATCCCGCCACCGTGGGCCTGGTCCAGCCCACCATCGCCCTCGTCGTGGTCACGGTCGTGATCGCAGCCTTGATCCTCGCCGCCGCGTTTGCGGCTCGTTTCGTGGTGCCGCACCCGCTGACCCCGATCGCGATCATCGCCTCGATCACGATGATGGTCATCGGCGTCGACGTCATCCGCGGGGGGTCACTCGGCTTGGTCTCGGTGCTGGGCGTGCAGCCGGTCGCCGCGGGACGCTTCTACGGGATGGGCAACGTGGCGTTCGGCATCTTTTCGGCTGCAGCGCTCATCCTGGCCGGCTGCCTCGCCTCGATGCTGTGGCGGCCCGGCACCCGGGCCAGGTGGGTGCCGGTGCTGGCCGTGCTGGCCGTCGGGCTCACTGCCGCTGCCATCGACGGGTCACCGGACTGGGGCGCGGACTTCGGTGGGGTCCCGGCCACGTTGGTCGGCACCGGCGTGCTGGCCATGGCCGCAGCCGGCCGAAAGATCAAACCCTCGGTGGTCTTCCTGCTGGTGATCATCGCCGCCGCGGTCGGCGGCGTCGTGATGGTCGCCGACTGGCTGCGGCCCCCCGACGAGCGGTCCCATCTGGGCAACTTCGTGCAGGCCGTGTTGGACGGTGGCGCCTGGCAGATCGTGACGCGCAAGCTCGACCAGAGTCTCGGCATCCTGGTGGACTATCCGGCCTCATGGCTCGCTGTCGCCGCACTGGCGGCCGCGATCTACGCGATCTTCGCTCGGCGCTCGGCGTTGTCCCGGTCGCTGCGACCGGTATGGGACCAGCCGTTGATGCACGCCTGCGCCACGGCGTTGGTCGCGGTGTGGGTCTTGGGCTGGGTGCTGAACGACTCCGGCATCTCGGTCGTGGCTCTCGGGCTCACGGTCGCCGCCGGAGCAGCGGTCTGCGTCGCCGCGCAAGGGCGATCCACACGTCCCGATATTGGCGCGCCCGGTGCAGCTGGGAGCGCCAGCCCCGCCCGGTGACCCGGTGGTGCAGGGCACACGGAACCTCCTGAATCCGCCCCCCAGCACGGAGCACGTCCACGGTCAGCCCGACCTCGACACCCCACCCCGACGCGAGCGGCATGGCGTCGTCCAGGACTGTGCGCCGCACGCACCGCATGCCACTCAGCGGCTGGATGGGCCGCCATCCGGTCAGGTCCTCGATGCCTTGCGCGGCCAGCCGAGTGACCAGGCCGAATCCTCCGCCGGCGGTCTTCTGCGGCGGCAGGGTCGCGATCGTCATGTCGACCTGGCCAGCCAACACCGGTCCGCACAACACACCGAGCTCGGCCGCACTGTCCTCCAGGTCTGCGTCCAGGAAGAGGACGGCCGCCTGCGGCTGCAGACTCTTGGCCGCGCGGGCGCCCGTCATCATCGCCTCCGCCTTGCCGCGATTGACCCGGTGCTGCTCCACGTGAGCGCCCTGGCCGCGAGCGATGGCCGCTGTCTCGTCCGAGCTGCCGTCGTCGACGACCACGATCGCGGCGACCGCAGCGACGCCGGACCGCAGGTGTTGCAATGTCGAGGCCAGCCGCTGGGCTTCATCCTTGGCGGCGACGACGGCGACGACGGTCGTCGGCTGCGCTGTCGGACTCATGCTCAGCGCAGCGTGACCTGACGGCTGATGATGCCCTCCCGGGCTCGTCGCTCGTCTGCGGTCAGGGTGTCGCTGATCTCCAGCGCCGCGGCATAGCGCTCCTGGATGGCCTGCAGGGCGGCTCCGTGCTGGGCCGCGGGCACCTGCGGATCGACTTCGAAGACCGGCACCAGGACCCCCGCGGCCCGGAACGCCCCGAGCAGCGAGGTGTCCTCACCGAGCGTGTGCTCACCGGCGGCCTGCAGCCGGGCCAACGCCGTGGTCGCGGCATCCTCGTCCTGCGGCAGGATCCACCGAATGTAGGCACGTTCCCCCATCAAGCACCAGTATGCCGAGGGCACGTCGTCGATCTTGGTGGTCGGCACGGCTGCGGCGTTGGTCTGTTCCAAGGCCGCAGCAACCTCGGGGCTGGCCTCTTCTTCGCCAACCCAGAACGAGAAGTCCTCGTGCAGCTGCACGTCCAGCGACTGCCCGGCGGCGATGAGGTCTTGCAGCCGAGGGGTGCCGACGGTAGCCGGTCGGACCGAGGTGATGGGGCTGCCGGGCTCGGCGGCAACGGCCGCGAGCAGCGCTTGGGCGATGTCCCGACTGGCGTCACCGCTGGAGGTGCGGGACTGCAGCGCCACCAGGACTTCGCCGTCCTCGCGGTGCAGGGCCGGCATCGCGCCGGGCAACACCGTCGCCAGGGTCACGGCCCGTTCGGTGCCGTCGGGCAGCGTCACCCTGATCACAGCCGTGGCGGTCGGCACGATCTCGCGCAGCGCCACCCAGTCGGTCTCGTTGCTCAGCCCCTCGAAGGGCCGTGCGATATGCGGCGCCCGGGCCTGATCGGGATCGAAGCCTGCGCGGCCTCGGTCAGCGGATTGACGTTTGCGTCGAGAAGCCTTGCCCATGGCGCCGCAGTCTACGCACGCGCGCCCGGTGGCTCAGCCGGATAGCCTGCTTCGATGAGCACTATGGGCACCGACACGGTGCAGACGCGGATCGACGGCGCGGTGGGCGTCATCACGCTCAACCGGCCACACGCGATCAACGCGTTGGACGGCGACATGATCGCGGCGATGCGTTCGGCCCTCGATGAGTGGGCCGGTGGGGAGGAGGTCAAAGCCGTCTGGGTGCAGGGCGCGGGCGAAAAGGGACTGTGCGCCGGTGGCGACGTGCGCGCCGTGCGGGAGGTGTTGCGCAGCGGCGACCTCGACCGCGCGATGGAGTTCTTCGCCGCCGAATACGCCCTCAACGGACTCATTGCCGACTACCCGTTGCCCTACGTGGCATGGATGGACGGGTTGGTGATGGGCGGCGGGCTCGGCATCTCGGCGCACGGGTCCCACCGGTTGGTGACCGAGCGCACCACGATCGCGATGCCGGAGACGATCATCGGCTTCTTCCCCGACGTGGGGGCGTTGTGGCTGCTGGCTCGCGCACCCGGACAGCTCGGGACCCACCTGGCGTTGACCGGGGTCTCAGTCGGCGGCGCTGACGCAGTCATGCTCGGCCTGGCCGATCACGTCGTCTCCGCGAGCGCCAAAGACGCGGTGTATGCAGACCTGTGCCGGGCCGCAGCGGAGGACGACGCGGAGGCACTATCCGCCTGGGAGCCGGCCACGGAGCACCTGGCCGGTGGTGACGCCGCATCGCTGGAGGGACGGCGCGCCTGGATCGACGAGTGTTACGCCGGCGTCGAGCTCGAGACCATTGTGGAGCGGTTGCGCTCCAGCGATGAGCCAGGGGCGGCCAACGCCGTGGAGCTGATCGAGCAACGATCCCCGCACTCGGTGGCGCTGACGCTGGAGGCGCTGCGCCGAGCGGCGGACATGTCGGTGGCCGAGGTGCTGGAGCAGGATCTGCGGCTGGCGCGCGCGGTCGTGAGCCATCCCGACTTCGATGAGGGCGTGCGCGCCCAGCTCGTGGACAAGGACAGATCCCCGCGGTGGGCTGATCGGCACCTTTCGCAGATCGAGCACACGGACGTCTTGGCGGCCTTCGAACGCCCCGCCCGACCAGCCGGCTGACCCCTGGGTCGGACGTGCTGTCACAACCCGGCTCGGTCGCGGATCGCAACCCGGCTAGGTCGCGGAGTCGCGCCACCTGGTTCCGGTCGCTTCCAGGCCGATGCTGCCGGAGGTGAGCTCGGCCAGCGTTGACTCCACCGTTGCACGACGTCCGGCGAGGACGCCCAGGTGGATCCGGGCCTGGTCGCCATACTCCGTCGCGTGGATGTCGATGCCGCGGGACCGCAGATCGTTCTCCAGCCGCCCAGCGTGCGCGTGGTCCACGGTGATGACGAACTCCTCGATCAGCTCGCGGCGCACGGGCGTTGCGTGCTCCAGGGCCGCCCGCACGGCCTCGCCGTAGGCCCGCGACAACCCGCCGGTCCCCAGCTTGGTGCCACCGAACCATCGCGACACCACCGCTACCACGTCGCTGAGCCCGCGACTGCGCAGAACCTCTAGCATCGGGGCCCCGGCCGAACCGGCCGGTTCGCCGTCGTCGCTGGATCGCTCGATGGACCGGTCCGGACCCACGATCATCGCCGAACAGTGGTGTCCCGCTTCGTAGTGCTGCGTGCGGATGCGGGCGATGGCGTCGCGGGCCGACTCCTCGGAGTCGACGCGCTGCACGGTGCAGACGAAGCGGGAGCGCTTGACCTCGAGATCAGCCTGCCCGGAGGCGGCGATGGTTGAGTATGCCGTGGCGCCGGACTCCATCAGGCCGGCGCAGAGCCTCGGGCGGCGAGTGCGGCCCTGGCCTGGCCCATCTCATCCCACTCGATGGTCTCGGTGTCCCGCTCCAGGGTGGCCTCCGGGCCTTTGCCCGCCAACACGACGGTGTCCGCGGGGTTGGCGCGCGAGACGGCATATCTGATCGCCTGGATCCGGTCCGGGATGGACACGAAGTTGCTGCGCCCCTGGGCCCGGGCTCCCTGCTCCATCTGCTCCAGGATGTCGGCGATGGGGGTGTCCCGGTGGTCCTCTTCGGTGAAGACGACGTGGTCGGCGCCGCGCGTGGCGACCTCCCCCAGCGGGGCCCGCTTGCCAGGGTCGCGGGGCCCGCCGGCCGAGCCCAACACCACCCACAGTTCCCCTTGCGTGGTGACCCGGACCGTCTCCAGGGCCTTGTCCAAACTCGGTGGGGTGTGCGCGAAGTCGACGATGATCCGGGGGTCACCCCTGTCGTGGGTCGCCATCTCCATTCGCCCTGGCACCCCGCCAAAGGTGGCGAGCGCGGTGACCAGCTCTGCCGTCGGGGCCCCCGCGAGTCGGCAGGCCGCCAGTGCAGCCAAGGCGTTGGCCACGTTGAACCGGCCGATCATCGGCAGCACCGCGTCGAAGTCTCCGTCCGGGGTATGCAGCCGGAACCGCAGATCGTCCGGCCCCTCCACCACCGACGTCGCCCACCAACCGGGGTCCAGGCCCGGCACCAGCGGCACAAGCGGATCGGCCTCGGCAACGTAGGCGGTGGGCTGCTCGGTCATCGGCAGCAGGTGCTCGGTCCACGGATCCTGAGCGTTCAGCACCGCACGGGGGGCTCGCTGCACCAACCGGGCCTTGTGCTCGAAATAGCCCTGCATCGTGCCGTGGAAGTCCAGGTGCTCGGCCGTGAGGTTGGTCCACACGGCGATGTCGAAGTCCACGGCGCGCACCCGCTCGAGCGCCAGCGCGTGGCTGGAGGTCTCGACGATCACCACCTCCACGTGGTCGGCGGCCATGGCGCGCAGGATCTGCTGCACCTGGGGTGACTCCGGAGTGGTGAAGTGCGTGGGGGGCTGACGCAGCACCCCGTCGCTGAGCTCGTATCCAATCGTCGACAGCAGGCCCGTGGGATGACCCGTGGCCCGCATCAGGTGTCTGGCCAAGCACGAGGTGGTGGTCTTGCCGTCGGTTCCGGTCACGCCGATGACCGTCATCGCCCGGCTGGGATGTCCGGCCAACGCCGCGGCCGCGTCAGCCAAGGCGACCCGCACATCCGGCACCTCGACGTACGGCACCGGGCAGTCGATCTCCGGCGGCAGGCCCTGTCCGATCACGGCCACCGCTCCCCGCCGCACCGCCTCAGCGATGAAGGTATGCCCGTCGAACCGGGCCCCGGCCACGGCGACGAAGACGTCGCCCGGCCGCACCCAGTCGGCCTGGTGCGTGATGTAGCTGATCTCGACCGCCGCGTCCTGCGCGGGGGGAGGGGTCAGGTCGAGCTCGGCGGTGAGGTCAGCCAGTCGCATGGTCGCCCAGCGTAGAGCGTGCAGGCTATTCGGGCTCTCCAGTGGGCTCGGCTGCGGCCTCAGTGGGCTCGGTGGCGGCCTCGAGAACGGGCTCGGCACCATCGACCGCGACGCTGAGGTCTCGCAGGACCTGGGCGACGAGCTCCAGCTCTTGGTCGCTGTAGGCACTCAGCGCCCCGAGCAGCCGGTCGTTCATCGGACGGAACATCTCCCGACTGACCGACTCGGCCTGTTTGCTGACGTCCAGGCGAACCCGGCGGCGGTCATGCGCGTCGGGCTGGCGCACCAAGTGGCCGACCCGCTCCAACCGATCGACCAGCGCGGTGACCGCGGCTGCGGACAGGCTCATCTGCTTGGCCACGTCGCCCGGGGTCATCAACTCACCGTGGTTCGCCGCGGCCTGTGACATCAGGTTCAGCGCCATCAGGTCGCTGCGGTGCAGTCCCAGCCCGTGGCCCACGCTGTCCGCATACAGTTGGGTCCTGGACACCAGCACCCGGACCGCACGGGTCACCGCAAGCGCACGGGGCCGCACGGCGGTGCGTCTGCGGTCGGGAACCTTGGTCGAGTCAGTCACGTTGGGCCTTGTAGTCTTTTGATGGTCGAATAAATCGCTAGCCCTAGGTTAGCGAAACCTAGGAGCACAGCGTGCCGCACCCCTCCGTAGCCGTGATCGGATCCGGCGTTTCCGGCCTGACGGCGGCCTACGCATTGCGATCCACGCATGCGGTCACCGTCTTCGAGGCAGAGCCGCGACTCGGCGGTCATACCCACACTCACGACATCACCGACCCGAACGGTCAGCACTATCGCGTCGATAGTGGTTTCATCGTGCATAACGACCGGACCTACCCACGACTTCGGGCCCTTTTCAGCGAGTTAGGCATCGAGGTGCGGCGCACCGAGATGAGCATGAGCATCACCTGCCACGGCTGCAATGTGGAGTATGCCGGGGGGCGCGGAATCAAAGGCATCCTCGCTCGTCCTCAGCAACTGTTGCGTCGGCCATTTATCGCGATGTTGACCCAGGTCCGGGCCTTTCACGCCGCCGCGAAAAACTATCTGGAGGACTCTTCGGTCAGCGACCTGACGTCATTCGGTGACTGGTTGCAGGAGAACGGCTTCAGCGAATACTTCGTCCGGCATTATGCCGTCCCACTCGTGTCATGCGTGTGGAGCTCAGGGGACGCCGTGGCCCTGCAGTATCCAGCGCGTTATCTGTTCACGTTCTTGGATCACCACGGAATGTTGCAGCTCACGGACAGCCCGCAGTGGTTCACCGTGGTCGGCGGCTCCTCGACCTACGTCAGCGCGATCGCCGACACCCTTGCCGACGTTCGCCGCGGTGACCCGGTCGTGTCGGTCTCCCGCAACGGTCAGGCGCCGGTCGAGATCCGCACGGCCAGCGGCGCAACCAGCAGCTTCGACCAGGTCGTCATCGCCACGCACGCCGATCAGGCCCTTGCCCTCCTGGCCGATCCCCACCCGGAGGAGAAGCGGATCCTCGGCGCCTTCGAATACTCCACCAACGAGACCGTGCTGCATACCGATGCCTCCATCCTGCCTACCGCCGCTCAGGCGCGCGCTTCGTGGAACTACGTGATGGATCACTGCACGCAGCTGTCCAGTGCCGCGCGGGTGACGTACTGGATGAACCGGCTACAGGGGCACACATCCGCCACGGACTATCTGGTCACCCTGAACGCCACGGATCGCCTCGACCCGTCGTCGGTGCTGCGAACCATGCACTACACCCACCCGGCTTACACGGCCGCCTCGGTGGCTGCCCAGGGTGAGCTGCCGTCGCTGTTCAGTGCGACCACGGCCTATGCCGGAGCGCACTTCGGGTGGGGATTCCACGAAGACGGATGCCGCTCGGGTTATGCCGCGGCCGACTGGACCATCGCCGCAGCATGAGCCCCATCGCCCTTCCTGCGCTTCCGGCGCTGGTGCCCGGGATCGTCGCGCACCGGCGGCACGGGCCGATCGATCACACGTTGCGCCACGGGGTCTACCAATGGCTGGTCGACCTGGACCACCTGCCACGGTTGCGTGGGCCCCTGGCCACGATTGCGCACTTCAGCCCGGTCGACCACCTGGGCGACCCGGAGCGCAGCATCAAGGACAACGTGGTGCACTTCGCCCGCACTCACGGGGTGGACCTACCGGCGCGTCCTCGGGTGGTGATGTTGGCTAATGCCCGGGTGCTGGGATATGTCTTCGACCCGCTGAGCGTGTTCTGGTGCCTCGATAGTGACAGCGGTGAACTTGTCTGCGTCATCGCCGAAGTCCACAACACCTATGGGCAACGGCACGCGTATCTCCTCAACCCTGACGAGTCGGGAAATGCGGACACCGATAAGGCGTTCTACGTGTCACCGTTCTATGACGTGACCGGTCGATATCGTCTCCATTTCTCACTGATGCCGCATCGGGTGGCCGTGAGCGTCAATCTGCACCGCAACGGCGACACGGAGACCAAGCCCGACTTCAGTGCAACCTTCCACGGCGTACCCGAGCCGGTGACGGGACGCCGCGTGCTTTCACAAATAACCCGGCATCCCTTCATGTCACAAAAGGTCAGCATCTTGATCCGGGCCCACGGAATATTTCTGTGGGCCAGGGGACTACCGCTACGAGCCCGCCCGCACCACCAGCCCCCCGAAGGAATCGTGATGACCCAATCGCAAACCCAGATCGAGCGTGCCGACGATGCCGAGCCGGTGATGCCCCCGGTCAAGGACGCTCCGGTGCGCTCGGCCATCGCTCGCACGCTGTTCCGGTATGCCGTCACGATGGTTCCGGTACGCGTGCTGTGGCCCGACGGCAGCATGAGCGGCTGCGGCGACGAACGCTCACCGGTGTTCGAGGTCATCAACCCGGGGCAGTTCTTCGCCCGTCTCGGGCAGGACTTCAAGATCGGCTTCGGTGAGGCCTACATGGCCGGTGACTGGCAACCGGCCCTGGGCCATGACCTTGCCGACGTCCTGGCGCCGTTCGCCGCGCGGATGACGCGCCTGGTGCCCGAGCCACTGCAGAAGTTCCGCGCTCTGGCTGACCTACGGGCCCCCCGCATCAGGCACAACACCCTCGACGGTGCCAAGGCCAACATCGAGGCCCATTACGACCTGTCCAACGACCTGTTCGAGCGCTTTCTCGATCCCTCGATGACCTACAGCTCGGCGTTGTTCGACGGTCAGGAGCCGTTTGACGGCGACCTGGAAGAAGCGCAACACCGCAAGATCGACTCCATCCTCGACATGGCCGGCGTCCGTGAGGGCAGCAGGGTGCTCGAGATCGGGTCGGGCTGGGGATCGTTGATCGTGCGCGCCGCCCGGCGAGGGGCCCACGTCACCAGCATCACGTTGTCCTCCGAGCAGCTGGCGTTGGCCCAAGACAGCGTCGACCGCGCCGGGTTCACCGACCGGGTGGACCTCAAGCTCGTCGACTACCGCGAGGTCCACGGGGAGTTCGACTCGATCGTCAGCGTCGAGATGATCGAGGCGGTGGGTTACGACTTCTGGCCCACCTACTTCCAGACCATTGACCGCCTGCTCGCCCCGGGCGGGGCCGCAGCGATCCAGGCCATCACGATGAGTCACGAGCAGATGCTGCGCACGCAACGTTCACACTCCTGGATCGTGAAATACATCTTCCCGGGCGGCATCCTGCCGTCGCTGCGGGCGATCGACGAGGTCCTTGCGGAGCACACCCTGCTCGAGGTCACCGATGACCTCAGCTTCGGCAAGCACTACGCCGAGACCCTGAAACGGTGGCGCTCACGGTTCGACGCCTACTGGGAGGACATCGCCCCGCACGGTTTCGATGAGCGCTTCCGCCGCATGTGGGAGTTCTATCTGGGCTACTGCGAGGCGGGGTTCCGGGTCGAATACATCGGAGTCCACCAACTGCAGATGAAGCGACGTCAGGGCTGAGGCTCGCGGCGCATCAGCGCCACCGTGTCCAACGCCAGCCGGTCCTGTGCGGTGACCTCACGCTCGCGGATCTCGCAGCTCTGCGTGGACAGGGGCAGCCCGGAGACCATCGCCGACACCTCGCTCGGGTCGTAGAGCAGAGCACGGTCTTGCGGTCCCCCCACTCCACGCTCGATGTTAATGCCCGCGTGGCCGATGACCAGCAGGTTCCCGCCGACCTTGAGGCACTGGGTTGCGGCCCGGAGGGCCTGTGCCATCTGGGTGGGCGGCAGGTGCAGATACGACAGCAGGACGAGGTCGCAGGAACCGCGTTGGGACTGCGTTGGACGGGCCGTGGCGTCGGCCACCTCGGCCCGCACCAGGGCCCTGACCTGCGGTGGCAGACGATCGGCACGTTCCCTCAGTCGCTCGATGGCCACCGGTGAGAAGTCGGTGGCCAGCACCCGCCACCCGCGTTCAGCCAGCCACAGTGCGTTGCGGCCCTCCCCGGCCGCGACATCCAGCGCCGCGCCTGTCGCCATACCGGCGACGATGTCCTCGACCCACTGGTTCGGTGAGAGCGACCACACCGACTCACTCGCGGCATACCTCGCGTCCCAGGCTGCGGCATCCATCCCTCGACGGTCTCACAGAGGCCCTGTGTTCCGAGCACTCCGACCCGGGTACTTGCCTGCTCTCGCGGGCCGTGGCTTCCCTTGCCACACTGGGAGCATGACTCCGAAAGACACTGATGACCCCGGCCCCTCGATCAAGGACCCGGAGGTCTACGAGGCGGTGCGGGACGACGGCGCCAGCAAAGCCAAGGCAGCGGCCATCGCCAACGCCGCCGCCAGAGACTCTCGCGAAAAGGTGGGTGAGCGAGGAGGGAACGCCGGCTCGTATGACGACTGGACGGTGGAGCAGCTACACCAGCGGGCAGCTGAGCTGGATATCGAGGGACGGTCTTCGATGAACAAGGATGAGCTGATCCAGGCCTTGCGCGACGGCAGCTGAGCCGGTTCAGCCGAGGTCGACCGCCCCGGCGATGCGCAGCACTACGTCGCCGCCCACCCACACGTCACCGAGCACCTCGCCCTCCTGCTCGCCGCCACCGATGCGCTCGGCGTCGATGTGGACCCGCCCGGCACGACCCAAGGCGGTGCCCTGCGCCGCGACATACTGATCGGCCGCCACGCCTGCACCGATCAACCACTGAGCCAGACCAGCCTGCAGGCTGCCGGTCACCGGGTCCTCCGGCATCCCCAGGTCGGGGCAGAAGGCCCGCACTTCGTAGTCCGCCGGCCCGCCCCTGTCATGGGGCCCGATGATGCCGATCTCGACGTCCCCCAGAGCCAGCATCGCGGTGAAGTCGGGGCGCACCGCCAGCACCGTGGCGGCGTCGCAGACCCGCACCCCTAGCCAGTTCGGTCCGTTGGCCACCCACGACATATCGACGACCTGTTCGGGACTCAGCCCCAACGATCGAGTGACCTCGACACGAAGATCCGCCTCGGGCGGACCCGAGCGCAGCAGCGCCGGGGCCGCGAACGCGAGCCGGCCGCCGCTGCGCCGGATCCGCACTAAGCCGGCGCCGCATTCCTGCACGATGACGTCGTCGTTCACCGGGGTCCCGCCGACGGCCAGCCACGCTCGACAACTGCCCAGGGTGGGGTGTCCGGCAAACGGCAGCTCGCCACCGGGGGTGAAGATCCGCAGTCGATAGTCCGCCGAGGGATCGGTCGGCGGCAGGACGAAGGTGGTTTCCGACAGGTTGGTCCAGCGAGCGAAGGTCTGCATCTGCTCCGTGGTCAGGTCCTGGCCGGTCTCGGTCATGGCGTCGTGCACCACCGCAACCGGGTTGCCCAGCATCGGCTCGGCGGAGAAGACGTCGACCTGCGAAAACAGATGCTTCGTCATACCCGAAGGCTAGACCCGCTTGGATGGGGCGAGATCCGGGACAGGGACCGGGTCGGTTGGCGGCGGCCTGTGGGAACGAGCGGGGGCGAACCCGTCGGGACTGATGCAACGATGTGGGTATGCCGCCACGCACGCTGAGTTTGCCCTCCCGGGACGACATCACTGAGGCGAGGCGTCTGATCGGCTCACGCGTGCGGCGGACTCCAGTGATGGACGTGGTGCTGGACTCAGGCGCCGAAGTCACGCTGAAGCTCGAGCTGTTTCAGCACACGGGGTCGTTCAAGCCGCGTGGCGCCTTCACCTCGGTGCTGTCACAACCGCAGATGCCCACGACCTTGGTTGCCGCATCCGGAGGGAACCACGGGCTGGCGGTGGCCCACGTGGGGCGGGTCCTCGGCATACCGACCGAGATCTTCGTCCCACTCACGGCGCCCCCGGTGAAGGTGGCCCGCTTGCATACCCTCGGCGCGACCGTCCATCAGGTGGGGCAGCGGTTTGCCGACGCACTCGAGGCCAGTCTCGAGCTCGCGCACGCACCGGGTGCGTTGGCTATCCACGCCTACGACACGCTGCCGACCGTGACCGGGCAGGGCACGCTCGCGGCTGAGCTCGACGAACAAACCCAGACCGACACCGTGCTGATTGCCGTGGGCGGGGGCGGACTCATCGGGGGGATGGCCTCCTGGTGGGCCCAACGCACCCGAATCATCGCGGTCGAACCGGAGACGTGCCCCGCGATGCACCAGGCCCTGGCCGCCGGGAGCCCCGTCTCGGTGCACCCCCGCGGAGTGGCCGCGGACTCCCTGGGCGCCAGCCTCATCGGCTCATTGGGTCTGGCGGCGGTGCAGGCCGCTGCGGGACGATCCGTGCTGGTCAGCGACGACGACATCCGCCACGCTCGGCAATGGCTGTGG
>JBASAZ010000002.1:0-3765 GCA_049650845.1 Ornithinimicrobium sp. | reverse complement strand
GCCCGGTGCAGGCGCCGCGGACCGCCGGATCGGCTTGGTGCAACTGCGGGTGGATTTGCTCGCCAATGGGCGAAGTGCCTCACGTAAGAGTGAGCGCGTGGGTGGTGCTGGTGCCTCACGCACTTTGAGCGCGTGGAGCCTGCGTTATTTCGTTTGGGTCAACCGGTTGATTGACGGTTTCAAGGATGTCATGTCCAGTCCGCGGGCCGCCTGCAGTGCTTGGGTCTTAGCTTGTGCCAGGTCGATGAGTTTCATCTGCAGGCTGGTGATCTGGCGGGTCAGGTCGGCCGGGTTGATGCCTTCGACGCGTCTGGTCGCGGTGGCGAGCTGGTTGGGGTCGAGGATGCCCCAGGTCTGCACGCGCTGCCACGGGGTCGCTGGGCTGTCGTAGGTCCGCCGGCGCCGCCCATCACCGTTGGTGCTGTACCCGGTGGGCTTCTTGGTGGGGGTGAAGAAGTTCAACCGCAGCGAGACCAGAGCCCATAACTGGTTCAACACCTCGAGTTCAGTCGGTGTGTCATAACGCCAGTAGAAGGCGTGTTTGCGCACGACGTGGTTGTTCTTGGACTCCACGGTGGCCTGGTCATTCTTCGTGTATGGCCGTGAGCGGGTCTGGGCGATGTCCTTGGCCTGAAGCCAGGCGGCGACTTCGTGGTTGATGAACTCGCTGCCGTTATCGGAGGCGAACAGGGTCATCGGAAACGGGAACCTGACCTGCAACGCGCCGATGGCGCCGGTGATCCAGCTGCGGGCGTTGTTGCGGATCGAGATGTTCTCGGTCCACCCCGTACGGATATCGGTCATCGTCACCGTGCGAGCGAACTCCCCGACCAGGGTGGGCCCGCAGTGCGCAACGGTGTCGGCCTCGATGACACCGGGAGCATCGGGTGCCTCCTCGCTGCACCTCCGGATCGTGATCGAGTTGCGCAGCAGCAAGGCAGGCGCGGTCGTCGAGATGCCCTTGATGGACGCCCGATCCCGGGCCGGGGCCAGGTACCGGTCGATCGTTGCCGCGCTCATCACTTTCAGCTCGGCCTGGGCCTCGGGCGTGGCGAACGGCATATCCAGGTCCCCGGCAGCCCGCAGCAGCGGCAGCCACGAATCGAGCATGACTAGCAGATACTTCCCGCACGGCATACCCATCAGGACCCACACGTGCTCCAACAGCGACCGCGAATCATCGCTGTAGGTACGAGCCTTGAGCCGGCGCCGGTCGACCTGCTCCTTCGGCGCGGCAAGGTCGGGGCCGGTGAGCATCCGCCGGGCCGTAGACCGCCCCATCCCCGTGGTGACCATCACCTCCGCCAGGATCAGCCCCTTGTCCTTCTTGCTGGCCCGGGCATACGCACTGCGCAACTTGTTCGTCACCTGTCGTCGAGCGGCCATATCGATCTTGCCTTCCATGCCAGGCAAGCCTGCCCCCACCAAGAGGCATTACGCGCTCAAAGTACGTGAGGCACCAACCACCACCACGCGCTCAAACTGTGTGAGGCACGTCGGGTCGTTGACAGCAAGTTGCCGCGGCGGGAGCATGAAGCAAGCCATCCGCGTCGCTGACCCGGCTTAGTTGGTGGATCCGTGGCCGAGCGGTCAACCGAGGCGGGTGGAGAAGAGATCTTGTCGACTGAGACGGTCTACACCGCGGCCGAGTTCGCCAGCGCGATTGCGAGGACCAGCAGTTTAGCCGCGGGTGTCACTCATGTGATCGTCCTGTCGCCTGAAACTGGCGGCGCGAGCCCGACCCTGATGCTGACCGGCGATATCCCGACGATCAACACGGCGGCCGCTCAGCTGACCATTCAGTCGCAGGACCCCAATAGTCCGGTGATCATCGACGGGAAGGGCGAATACCGTGGATTTGTTGTGCTCAGTGGCATGGTCCAGCTGAACAACCTGAACATCGCCAATGCGGTGGCGAAGGGCGCAACGGGTTGCCTGGGCGCCGGGGGCGGCCTGTTCGTGGCCAATGTCCTCCCGGCAAGGACGGGTAAACCCCCAACCAACCCATATTCCCCCAGGAGAAACCAGTCCCCGAACGCGATCGTCTACCTCAAGAACGTCACGTTCACCGGTTGCGCCGCCTACGGAGGGGCGGCACCCACGGGCGGGTCCGGCGGCAGCGTTGGCCGCGGCACGCCGCCTTTTGAAGACGGGGAGAACGGTGCCTATGGGTCAGGTGGTCCCGACGCGGTCGGGACTGGGCCGTTCGGGGCCTCGGCCCCTGGTGAGGCCGGTTGGTTTGGGATCGCCGGCGCCGGTGGGAGCCGCGGAGGATACGGAGCTGGCGGCATTTGGGGGGACTCCCCGGCTCCAGGTTTGCCGGGTGGACGGGCTGGATCTGGCGGTGCGGCTGGGTATGGCGCCGGGGGTGGCGCGGGTGGTGGTGGCGGCGGCGGGGGAGGCGGAGTTGGCATTGTGCTGAGTACAAAGCACACGCCTGGCGGGGACGGCGGCCCCGGTGGCAAGTGCGGTCCTCCGGGATTCGGTGGCGGGGGGGACCCGCAACAGACGCCCAAGCCGCCAGGGACGGGCGCCCCGGACAAGGGGGATGGCGACGGCGGGCGCGGTGCTGACGGTGTGGATGGGGGTGCCGGTGCCGGCTTGGGTGGGGCGGTCTTCGTGATGGACCAGGCACAGCTGCACTTGTCGAACAGCGTCAGCGTGTCTGCGTGCACAGCCGGCGCGGGATCGGGTGGTTCAGGGAAGGCGCTGGCCGCGGGCGGCGGAGTCTTCCTCCAAGGTTCGGGGACTCTGCACGTCAACCCCGCCCTGGGGGACGTCCAGGCGGTGAGCGACCCCATCGCCGACGAGGTGGGTGTCAGCAGTTCGCCACCCACCTCGAAGACGGGGCCGGACAACCTTCCCATTGGAGGAGGGGGGACTTGGGGCCTGGCCGTCGACGGCGGGGGGACCCTCACGCTGCAGGGCCAGCACGCATTCTCCGGTGACATCAGCCTATTGACATCCGCGACCCTTGACTTGAGCGACTTCACCGGCACCGGCAGCAACTCGTTGACCATGGAGCAATCCACGAGGCTGGTCCACCAGCCCGCCAAATCCAGGGCCGGCGGGATACCGCTGCACCTCGACGATATCCGTGCGCAGGAAGAAGACGGCACGGTGCGGTTGGCCCTCAACGGGTACTCCCGCCTAGGAGCTACGCGCCTGACCGCGGCCAACATCAGCCTCGCCCTGAACCCCGCGGGTTTCCCAAAAACGGGTCCCGTTGACCTGCTCACGACCAAGAAACCACTGCCCAAGGGTCTGACTTGCAGCCCGGTGCCCGGATACACCGTGCAGTGCACAACCCACACCATTCAGGTCTCAAGGAAGGCCTAGCCTTGGCCACCTGCGTCTCCGCGTCCGGGTGGCCGCCGACCTCAGCAGCACAGCCCGTGATCGCTGATCCGATTCAACACAGGAGTCCCCGTGCTCGATGCTAGAGACCTACACATCTATCACCACGTGGTGCCGCTAACAGTCGTGGACGACCCCCCGGAGGCCGGGTCTGCAGCAGACACCGCGAGCCTGGCGACGACATCGTCGGAGGATTCGCCTCCCGGGAAACGGGTGGGCACGCTCGAGGTGACCTACGAGATCCGGCGGTATAACGATCTGCGCAACCTGCGCGGCGCCGTCGCCTACCACGTCGTGTGCACCCAGCGCATCACCATTCCGAACTCGAGGTACCTCAAGCTCGACGAGCCTTGGTTGCCACACACAGGCGGCAGCGGCTACCACGGCTACCCGGCCATTGTGACCAGC
>JBASAZ010000001.1:0-2180 GCA_049650845.1 Ornithinimicrobium sp. | reverse complement strand
TTTCGGCAGCCGGGACGCTCCAGATGATCCGGGTGCCCCGGGGCTGCCTCGCGGTGACCTCGCAGCGGCCCGAGCGCGCGACGGCACGTTCGTGCAGGTTGGCCAGTCCGCTGCGGCGAGTCACGTCCCCAACACCCACCCCGTCGTCGTCGATCTGCACCTCCACGGTGGGCCCAAGGTTGAGCGTCACCGTGGCCGAGCGAGCCTGGGCATGCCTCACCACGTTGGCAAGTCCTTCGCGAACCACGGCCAGCACGTCCATCTCCAACCCCGGTTCGAGGGCGGTCTGGCTGCTGGCCTTCAGTTGGACTGCGAACCCGAGCGTACGGCTGTAGCTGTCAATGAGTTGTCCGACCTTCTCTGCCAGGCCCGTAGGAGCGGCCAATGCGTGTAGCTGGTAGATGACCTGCCGGGTGTCCGCAATGGCACTGTCCAGCTCGACAATTGCCTCCTCGAGCCGTGTGCGGACGGCTGGATGTTGCGCGAGGCGGGCCGCCACCTGCAGGGATAGTCCGGTCGCGAAAACTCGCTGAATGACGAGGTCGTGCATATCCCGAGCGATCCGCTCACGGTCCTCCAGGAGCAGGATGGTGGCCCGGTCCTTCTGGGCTCGGGAGGCGACGAGGGCGATGCCCACGTGTTGTGCGAACCCAGCGAGCGGCGTGAGCACGCCGGAGGCGATATCGGCCTCACCCCGTTCCCACACCGTCAGCAGAACTCCGATCACGGCACTACCGGCCGTGATGGGCACCACGGCCGTGGGGCCGGATTCGGGCAGTCGCAGGATGCCTTGTGCGTCCTCGGCGATCGAGTGCCATGCCGGACCGGGCCCGTCGGGGACCAGCAGGAGCGGCCGCTGAGCCGACAGCGCTGCTGTCCAATGCTCGCCCAGCAGTGTGTCTGAGTGGTCGGCGCTGTCCTGTCGCCCCATGGTGTCGTCCCCGTCGAGGCTCGTGTGCAGCGCAGCGACCATAGGCGGTGAACCCTCGCGGTCCAACGCCACGATGCAGCCTCTGGCGCCCGCGACACGGCATACCCTCTTGACCATCAACTCTAGGGCGACGGCCTCTCGTTCCTCCTCCAGTAGCGCCTGGGTGACCTCGCTGACGGCCAGGGACCACCTGTGCTGCAGTTCGCTCTGCTCATAGAGCCGGGCATTTTGTAGCGCAACTCCGGCGGCGGCAGCCAATGCGACCACCATGGACTCGTCCTCAGCGGAGAACCGCGAGCCGTCCTGCTTCTCAGTCAGATAGAGGTTGCCGTAGACCTCACCACGGATTCGGATCGGTGCCCCAAGAAAATTGGTCATCGGGGGGTGATGTGGCGGAAAGCCGTAGGAGGCCGGGTGGGCCGAGATGTCGGGTATCCGTTGGGGGCGCGGGTCGCGTATTAGCAGGCCCAGGATTCCGTGGCCCTGGGGAAGATCGCCGATCTGTTGGTGCTCCTGCTCGGTCAGCCCGTGCGTGATGAACTCCATGAGGTGGCTCTTATCGGGCCCCAAGACACCGAGAGCTCCGTAACGAGCATCCACGAGCGAACAGGCTGAGGTGACGATGCGCCGCAAGACCTCGGGCAGTTCCAGATCTGCGCTGATGGCGAGCACAGCGTCGAGCATGGCCTCGGTTTGCTCATGACCACGACGTGCCGTCCCCGCGCGCTGGCGCACCTCCTCCAGCAGGTCGTCTAACTCTAGAGCCGCTGGCTCGGGCCAGGGTTTGCGCGCGCCCCTAGGTTTTCCGGGTGGCGACATGCTGCGAGCATACGGAGTATCGGCTGAAGCGTCAGGTTTGCGGGACCTTCGACCATGGTCAGTTTGGCGTCTCACGGGCGATCGTTGGTGTATGTCAGCACGATCGTCGTCGACCTCGAACGGCGCTGGCCCGGCTGAGGTGGTAGCGGGCCTGCTCAATGACGGCTCCGCTGAGGCGGTCGCGCGAGTCGCGGCAGATCTGTCACGTCGCCACGGTGCACCGATCCGGTTCGTGCATGTGGTGCCACTCGGAGCGCGCGAGACGGCATCGACCGCGCAGGAGGTCCTTTTTTCCACGGCGTTGCGTTCCCTTCGGCACGGCGACAAACAGCAGGTGACCTTCGAGTCTCCGAATGGCGATGCCGCGCGGACACTACTCGAACGAAGCCGGAAGGCAGTGGTCCTCGTTGTTGGAGAGGACGACGCCGAA